>CAZVCO010000053.1:13364-16194 GCA_964625795.1 uncultured Verrucomicrobiota bacterium
CCTCACTGTTCGTCATCACCACCCGGTAGTCGCCTTCGTCGGCGGGGGCGGCATCCTCGACCGTCAGGGTCAATCCGGTCGCCCCGGGGATATCCACTCCGTTGAACTGCCATTGGAAGTCGGGCACCGGCTCCGCATCGACATTGACGCTGAAGGTCGCGCTGTCCCCCAGAGGCACCAGCACGTCCGACGGCTGACTCACAATCGTCGGCGCACGGGGCTCCCCGCCTTCCGAATTCACCTGCATGGTGGCGGACACCACGCTGCCGCCGTCGGTGGCGGTCAGCCGCAGCACATAGGTGCCGGAAAAGGGACCCGTCGTGAAATCGGTGTCCGCGAAGGTGTCGAGCGCGAACACGCCCTGATCGGGACCGTCCTCCTGCGTCCACTGCACCGTCACCTCTCCGGGAACGGCGGGCAGACCATCGTCGGCGACCGTGGCACCCAGGCTCACGGTCTGGTCCGGTCCCGCCCCCACATCCTCCACCGTAATGTCGGGTGCGCGGTTGAGCGCGCCGGGATTCATCAGCAGGGCCCGGTCCGCTTCCGGCACAATCCGGTCATACAGCCGGAATTCATCCAGCCGTCCGTTCCAGGAGTTCCAATTGCCACCGGTACTGCCGATACGGAAGGTGCCTGTGCTCCGGGCATCCCCCGGAGCCTGCAGCAGGGTGACCGACACGGATTCACCGTTGATCGAAGCCTCGGGCGCGTTCTGTGTGCTGCTGCCATCGTAGGCGAGCACCACATGGATCCATTCCCCGGAGGGAATGTCGCGCTCCAGCCTCCACAGTCCGGGATCATTGACGTGATGAGACACGAAATGCAGCCGGGTGTCCCCGGAGTTCATACGCAGATGCGAACGGGTGTTGTTGCTGCCGTCGAGAAAAGCGAACAGGCTGTTGTCTCTCAGCGCCGGGGAGGCTTCGGCCTGGAACCAGCCGGAGAACGTCACTTGGGCGGGCATGCCGACCGATGCGTCCGCCGAGTTGCTGTTGCCGCCCAGAGATACCGCGAGCCCGTCGTATCCCGTGACACCCGGGTTGAAGTTGTTGTTGAGGTTGATGGTGGCGTCGTTGCCGTTGCCGGAGGCGTCAGCCAGTACGGTTCCGCCGGTTTCGTTCATCCGCCAATAGCCGATCAGCCCCTGATCCAGGACCGTGCCCGCGGAGTTTCCGGCAAAAACCTCCACCCGGGCGGTACTGACGCCGAGCCCGTTATCGGCGGTCAGCTCCAGCGTATAGCGTCCGGGCGCGTCGAACGAGACGCGGGGGGACACCGATGCGGTGTCATCAAATGTGGCCGTTCCTCCGGCGGGAGCCGCGGCTACGCTCCAGGAGGCCTGCACCGCCTCGCCGAACCCTTCGATGGCCGTCTCCACATGCAGGTCCAGTCCGATATGCGGAAGTTCCACCCGGCCCTGAGCGGGCTGAAGCAGGGTGATCCGCGGCGGACGGTCGTAGATGAGGTTGAAACTCTGAAGCGCGGCATCCACGCCGTCACTGACGCTCACCACCACCGGCACCGCCTCCAGTTGCGACCGCGGCGCGGTGCCGGACAGCGTCGCGGTGCCATCGCCGTGATCCGTCAGCGTCATCCAGCCGGGGACCTCCACCACCGCAAAAGATAGCGCGTCGCCATCCGTATCGGTGGCGGTCAACCCGTAGGAATAGCCGGTCTCCACCAGGACATGGGTGACAGGCGAACTGGTGAACACCGGAGCGTTATTGTCCGCCGCCGTCACGTCGAGGGTGAACGCCAGGGTGTCGGAGGCCGCACCGTCGGACACGGCCAGTTCCACCGGATAACTTCCCGGAACCGGCGCGGTGCCGGAAAGGGTGGCGGTGCCGTCGCCCTGGTCGGCAAGCGTGAGCCACCCCGGCAGCGTAGTGGCGGAAAACACCAGCGCGTCGTCGTCGGCATCGGTCGCGTAAAGGGTATGGCTGTAGCCGCCCCCCTCCACAATCCGGGTCGGCGGCAGACTGGCGAAGCGTGGAGTCCGGTTCACCGCCCCCGCCCCGAGTTCGCTCAAATTGGTTTCCACAAACGTGCCGGGCGTGCCCGTGTCGCGGTCGGAGAGTCCCACGATCATGGACTGGCCCACATAATTGTCCAGCCAGGTGATGGTGACCGTCCCGTTGTCCCACAGCTCCACCTGGGCGTTGTAGCGCTGGCCGGTCTCGTTGCGCACATGCAGGTCGTTGTAGGTCACCACCGTGCGCCGGTCCGCCCCGCTGCCGGTTTGCCCCGCATAGATCGTGGTGATCCCGTTGGTGATATACTGGTCCGCGAAAAACAGCGAGATACGCTTGCGGCTGAAATGCTGGCTCAGGGACGGATTCCAGGACGTGTCGGAAAGTCCGAACACGATATTCCCGTTGGAATTGACGTTGAATTCAGTGAAGGTTTCCCCGAAAAAGGTCGCGGGCAGTTCCACCGGGTACATGATGTCGTCGAAATTCCCGCTCACCAACTGCTCTCCCAGGGTGGAGGAATTGGCATAGGCGGTCACGGTTTCGATTTCGGCCGTGTAACTGCCGGAGCCGTCGGGAGTGTAGGTGATTTTCCGGTTTTCCAGGTCGAAATCCTCGCCAATGCTTCCTGCCCAGAAAAACTGGGTGAAATGATTGATCGCGTCATCGTCGGCAAGGGTCATCGATGCCGGAGAATCCCCCAGCGTGTAGGCGGCGTTGGATTCCACGGTCAATACCGCCGTTTCCATGCCTTCCTCTTCCGCGTCGTCCACCGGCGTCAGGGTGAGAAACCCCTGGGCGGTGCCCGCCGGGATCACCACCGTGCCCGCTCCGGTCTGCGCATCGAAATTCACCGA
>CAZVCO010000054.1:0-6401 GCA_964625795.1 uncultured Verrucomicrobiota bacterium
GTGGCCACAGCAAAGCCACTTCCCAGCAGCATCCCGGTGGACATCCCCCTGGTGCTGGCGACCAGGGAACGGTGGGTGTGGATCAGTTTGGAGGAGCGGGGGGACTTGGGATCTGCCATAGGTCAGCCGTTGACAACGTGGAGCGGAATCGAAACCTCTACCTCTTATCACTCCTTTCCTTGTTTAGGCCAGAAATGAGTGCGGGTTTTTAAGGGCTCACCCCCTGCTTGCCAAGTGCCGAAGCCTTGGGTATGGATCGGGTATGCGGATCCTGGATGCCTATCTTTTGCGGACGTTTGCCCTGCCCTGGCTGAGTTGTCTGCTGGGCTTCACCTTTCTCTTCGTCATTGTCGATCTGGTGGAAAATCTGAACGATTTTGTGGACGCCGGAATTCCCCTGCTGGGCGTGGTTCAGTATTATGTGCGCTTTCTGCCCTCCATCTGGATGTACGTGGGCCCGATCACCCTCCTGCTGGGCCTGCTCTATGCCCTCTATCATCTGACCCGGAACAACGAGGTGATCGCCATGCGGGCCAGCGGAATTTCCCTTTATCGGGTTCTGCTCCCTTTTATTGTGCTGGGCGCCCTGATCTCTCTCTTTTCCATGCACATCAGCCGGACGGTGGCCCCGCGGAATCTGGGGTGGACCCAGGAGTACATGCGCCGCATGAAACAGCCGGATGCCGATGTCATCACCCAGCTGCGCTACCGCGATCCGGAAAGCCGTCGCACCTGGGACATCCAGCATCTGAATCTGGATACGTTTGAGATCAGGGGGGTAACCCTGATCCAGGAACGTCCAGGGGGTGAATCTCTGGAATATGTTCTTAAAGCGGAATCCGCAGTCTGGATTGACCCCTATTGGTTTTTCCATCAGGTCGATTTCCAGCGTTTTAATGAAAACGGACTGAAGGCGGGAGGCATCGAGGAGTTTGACGTCATGCCGCGTCAGGATGTCACCGAATCCCCGGAGCGTATCGTGCGGGAAACCATGAACTTTGATTTCATGACCTCCAGGGACATGAGAGCCTATCTGGCGGAACGCCCCTCCATCTCAGACCGGGCCGAAGCCAATCTGAGAACGCAGCTGCATATGCGCAACGCCCATCCCTGGCTCTGCCTGGTCACCATGCTCATGGCGGCCCCCTTCGGTACCCAGACCGCCCGGAAAGGGGTGTTTACCGGCGTGGTGATGTGCCTGGTTCTGTTTTTCGGATTGTATTTCATGATGAATCTTTTCAAGGCTCTCGGACTGGGCATGTCCGTCCCCCCCTGGGTGGCGGGCTGGACCCCAACACTGGTTTTCGGCCTCATTGGAGGCTATTTAGTTCGCCGTCTGCGCTAGCGCAGCACTTTTAACGTCCCGCTCTCTTTTCGTATTATGGATGCCATTTATCAGTATATTCATCAGGCCGTGGAGGCCAACGCCTCCGACCTTCATCTCAAGATTAATCATGCCCCCTCCTACCGGCTTGAAGGTCAGCTCTACGATGCGGATCTGCCGCCCCTGACCCATGAACAGATGGACGGGCTGATCGACGATATGCTGAATGAAAAGATGAGGGACATCTATTAGCAGAATATGGAGGTGGATTTCGCCTGGAACCTGAATGACCGCATCCGCTTCCGCGGCAACCTTTTTAATACCGGCGGCATCCCCTCTCTCTGCCTGCGGTATGTGAAAAATGCCCACATGACCTTTGAGAGCCTTCATTTACCCGAGACCCTGTCAAAAATCGCCACCGCCCGGCGCGGAATCGTGCTGATGACCGGAACCACCGGCAGCGGGAAGTCCACCACCCTGGGGGCCCTGATCAATTATATTAATGCCCGTGAGTTCAAGCGGATCATCACGGTGGAGGATCCGGTTGAATACATGTTCAAAGATGACAAATCCATCATCTCCCAGCGGGAGGTGGGGTTGGACACCGCCTCCTTTCAGACCGGTCTGCGGGCCGCCATGCGTCAGGATCCGGACATCATCATGGTGGGCGAAATCCGGGACCGGAACAGCGTGGAGACTGCCATCACCGCAGCGGAAACCGGTCACCTCATTTTCTCCACCGTGCATTCCGAAGACACCGTACACGGGGTGCAGCGCATTCTGGATATGTTCCCGAGTTCAGAACGCGACCAGGTGCGCCTTGCTCTCTCCCAGAATCTGAAGGCCATCATTTGTCAGCGGCTCGTGCCGGATAAAGAGGGGAAGGCCCGTCCGGCCTGCGAGATCCTCAGGAACAACGCGCTGGTCCGTAAACTCATCCTGCAGGAGGACCCGGAAAAACTCTACACCGCAATCGAAGGCGGAGGGGAGGAGGGCATGATCTCCTTCAATAAATCCCTCTACAATCTGGTCAAAGAGGGCGTGGTGGAGGAACAGGTGGCCATGCAGTATGCATCCAACCCCGACGCCCTGAAAATGAACCTGAAGGGAATCTTTCTCGACTCCGGCAAACGCATCGTAGGCTGATAAGAATTCATGCCCTCCATCACCACTGAGAACTACCTGAAAGCCATCTATCAGCTCCGGGAGAAACATCCCGAAGCGGATCTGGTACGGCTGGGGGATCTGGCTCAGGAGCTGGAGGTGACGCCCGGCACTATCACCACCATGATCCGGAGTCTGGCCGACCGGGGGCTGGTGGAGTATCACATCCGCTGCGGCGTGCAGCTTACCCCGGAAGGAGAAACGCAGGCTGCAAATGTGGTACGCCGCCACCGCCTGATTGAGCTCTTTTTAGTGAATGTTCTCAAGATGGACTGGGCAGAGGTGCACGAGGACGCCGAAGCGCTGGAACATGCGGTGTCCTCCCGGGTTCTGGACCGGATGGACGCCATGATGGGGCATCCCGGAAAAGACCCTCACGGCGACCCCATTCCCGGGAACACCTCCGGCCGTCCCGACTCCCGCCGGATCGACCTGCTCCAGGCCGAATCCGGCAGCACTTACGAAGTGAGCCGGGTTGAGAATCAGAACCCCGAGGTCCTGGAGCGGATCGCCACTCTGGGGCTGAAGCCCGGCACCTCCTTCCGTCCGGTCCGCGCCACTGAATCCGGCGAAGCGGTCGACATTGAAGTCGACTCCACCACGGTCTCGGTTCCGGCCGAACTGGCCGGATGGATCCGGGTAAAGGCGATCTCCTGAGTGAAGGTCCTCCCCCTGCCCCCGCCGGCCGAACTCGCGGATCTGACCTACAAATGGGAGAAACTGCGAAGTGTACTGGTGGGCATGGTGGAGGTGATCTGGCAGCCGGGGGCCTCGGTGGCCCTGCTGATCGCGATCCGTTATTTTGAAGCGGATGATTTCTCAAAAGGCATCGTCAGCGCTTCGAACTTTATCGGATTCCTCATCGCGCCCCTGAGTCTGAGTCTGTTTGCCCGCTTCGGCCGTCCCATCACCTGGAACATGGCCGGGTTGTATGCCGGTACCGCCCTGCTGCTGTTTTGCGCCGCCTTCACCACCCACCTGCCCATCTATGTCTTTCTCATGGCCATTGCCCACATCACCCTGATGCAGCATTTGCCCATGAACACCGAGATGTACGGAACGCATTTCACCACCGATCTGCGCGGCCGCCGCATGAGCACCGTCTTTCTGATTGCCGGCAGTATCAGCGCCGCAGCCGGTCTGCTGACCGGATACATTCTCGACCTCAACCTTAATGGATTCCGGGGCCTGTTTATCCTGTCGGCCTGTGCCGCCCTGGGAGCGGCCTTCTGTCTGCTGCAGATTCCCTCCCGCCCGCTGGACCCCAAAAAAGTCGGAAACTGGGTCCATAATCTGGGTCTGGTGAAACGGGACCGCCTGTTTGCCTGGATGCTGTTCTCCTGGATGCTGATGGGGTTCGGGAATCTCATGACCCTGCCGCTGCGCATTGAATACATGGCCAACCCGGTCTTCGGCATCAATGCCTCTAACAAAGTGATTCTGCTGGTCACCGGAGTCATTCCGCTCATCGCCCGCCTGATCATGACCCGATTTCTCGGCCGATTGTTCGACCGGGTAAACGTGGTGCTGCTCCGCATCGGTCTCAATCTGCTTTTTCTGATCTCCATGCTTCTGTTTTTCAGCACCTCCCATGTCTGGGTGATGGCGGTGGCCATGGCGCTGCTGGGGGGCGGCATGGCCGGGGGGAAACTTCTCTGGACCCTGTGGGTGACCAAACTTGCCCCTCCGGATCTGTCCTCGGCCTACATGAGCATTCATATGCTGTCGACCGGACTGCGCGGATCCATCGCCCCCTTCATCGGATACGGACTGATTCAGATCATGGCCATTCTTCAGGTGGCCTGGCTGGGCGCGGGCATGGTCCTGGTCTCCACTCTCCTCTTTATCCCCGCCAAACGCCACATGGACAGACGCACCCTGGAACTTTCCAGCTCTTAAAGGTCGTTGACGCTATTTAATCCCAGGAGAATCGTTCGGCGAAAGTTCTGACGGTCCTAAATGGCATTCGTAATCCTAATCCTGATCGTAATCATAATCAAAAATGGAACCATGTAGATCTTTCCGCCCGATGAAAGAGGAATTGTGCCGGGAGATCAACTCCGCTACCTTAATGACATGAGCACCTCCTCTCCTCCAGTGGATTTTTACATACCCGACGACACCGACCGGGCCGCCGCTCTATACCGCACCACCCATCTTGGCATCGGCGCACATCAGGATGATCTGGAGTTCATGGCCTTCCACGGTATTGCCGCCTGCTCGGAATCCTCCGCCAATTGGTTCGGCGGCATCACCTGCACCCATGGAGGCGGAAGTTCCCGTACCGGATCTTTTAAAGACTACACGGACCAGCAGATCATGGAAGCCAGGATGAACGAACAGCGGAAAGCCGCCGATATTGGCAACTACAGCTTTGTCGCTCAGCTGGGCCATGCCAGTTCGGAACTGACCGGCCCCTCACAGGCGGCCGTCATCGACGAACTCGAGGCCCTCCTGCGCGAAACCCGCCCCAAAGTCGTCTACACCCATAATCCAGCCGATAAACATCCCACTCACGTAAAAGTCTTTGTGTGCGTCATCGCAGCCCTGCGCCGCCTTGCTCCGGAAGAACGGCCGGAACAGGTGCTGGGATGCGAGCTGTGGCGCGGGCTGGACTGGCTGCTGGAGGAGGACAAAGTGGTGCTGGATGTGAGTGGGCAACCTGCTCTGCAGCAGGAGCTGGCCGCAGTGTTCGCTTCGCAGATCAAGGGCGGCAAGCGTTATGACCGGGCCATCCCAGGGCGTCAGTACGCCAACGCCACCCTGCTGGATCCGCACCAACCTGATGCGGCGGATCAGGTGGCCTATGCCATGAATCTGACCCCCCTGATTCAGGCGGACGCCCCGGACATCATCGATTTTGTCCAGAGCGGTCTCACCCGCATGGCCCAATCGGTAACCGACATCCTCCGCAGTCATCTGCCGCAGTAAAATCGATGAAATAAAACGGACTGGCAGCATTTCCCCTAATTCTCGTCCCCTCACCCGTTCTAAGCTTGAATGGTTTTCAAACAAAGCTATAGGAGGCCCCGTGACCATTCCGCAATCCTATCCCATCCCCCCATCCAGGTACGTGGACGTATGTGTGGCATCGTAGGCGTCGTTAACCGTCCCGGTGAACGGGCGGCCATCACTCTGTATGATGCATTGCTGATGATCCAGCACCGCGGGCAGGATGCCGCCGGTATCGCCACCTGTGAGGGAAGCCGTCTCTTTCTGGAAAAAAACAACGGTCTGGTGAGGGACGTCTTCGATTCACAGAAGATGGAATCCCTCCGCGGTCACATGGGCGTGGCCCATTGCCGCTACCCCACCGCAGGATCCTCCTCCTGCTCGGAGGCCCAGCCCTTTTATGTTAACTCCCCCTACGGCCTGGTGCTGGCCCACAACGGGAACCTGACCAATGCGGATGAGCTCACCCAGGAGCTTTTCGAAAACGACCTCCGGCATCTGAATACCAACAGCGATTCCGAGGTCCTTCTGAACGTGTTTGCCCACGAACTGGCCGAACGGCGGCAGTTGCACCTCAAGGATGAAGATGTGTTCGCTGCGGTCCGTCAGGTGCATCGCCGCTGTCTGGGGGCCTATGCCTCGGTCGGCATTATCCTTGGATTCGGCGTGGTGGCCTTCCGCGATCCCATGGGCATCCGTCCGCTCATTCTGGGACGGCGTCAGGAAAGCAGCGGTTTTGTCAGTTATATGGTGGCAAGCGAAAGCGTCACTCTCACTGCCAACGGATACGAGGTGATGCGGGACGTCGAACCCGGAGAATGTGTGATTCTTCACCGCGACGGACGGCTGTCCTCCGCCCAATGCGCCGAAGCGCCGCGCCTGACCCCCTGTCTGTTTGAGTTCGTCTATCTGGCCCGGCCTGACAGCTTTATCGACGGGGTTTCGGTCTACAAATCGCGGC
>CAZVCO010000054.1:6411-7589 GCA_964625795.1 uncultured Verrucomicrobiota bacterium
CTCCGCGAATGGGGGGATCTTCAGCTGGATGTGGTCATTCCCATTCCGGACACCAGCCGCACCTCCGCCCTCCCCATTGCCCACGCTCTTCATTTGAAATACCGCGAGGGGTTCATTAAAAACCGCTATATCGGACGTACCTTTATCATGCCGGGCCAGCAGGAGCGGCGCAACAGCATCCGGAAAAAGCTCAGCCCCATACCGCTGGAATTCAAAGATAAGAATGTCCTGCTGGTGGACGACAGCATCGTGCGCGGCAACACCTCCAAGCAGATTGTGCAGATGGCCAGAGACGCCGGGGCCAAAAAAGTCTATATGGCCTCCGC
This sequence comes from uncultured Verrucomicrobiota bacterium, assembly GCA_964625795.1. Taxonomy (GTDB): domain Bacteria; phylum Verrucomicrobiota; class Kiritimatiellia; order SS1-B-03-39; family UBA6053; genus UBA6053. Next base: position 6,738 of record CAZVCO010000054.1, read on the forward strand.
CGCCCCTCCGGTCCGCTATCCCAATGTTTACGGCATCGACATGCCGGCTTCCTATGAACTCATTGCCCACGGACGGAATGAGGCGGAAATCGCGCTGGAAATCGGGGCCGACGGGGTGATCTATCAGGATCTCAGTGATCTGGAGGAGGCGGTGCGTCAGGGGAACCCGGCCGTAACCGATTGCGAGGGCTCCTGCTTCAATGGAAAATACCTGGCCGGAAATGTCACTCCGGAGTATTTACGGAAAATTGAGATGGAACGGAATGACAGCGCAAAAACCCAGGTGCAGCTCCCCCTGCCCCTGCGACAGGCCCTTTAAATGAAAAAACAGAACGTCAGCTATAAAGATGCCGGAGTGGACACCGAACGGGCCGCCGAAATGGTGCAGGATATCGGAGTCATGCGGGCCCGGACCGAAGCCAGACACAAGCTGATGCAATCCTTCGGCCTGTTTGCCGCCAGTTTTGATCTCAGTCCCTGGAAGGAACCGGTCATTCTGGTGGCCTGCGACGGGGTGGGCACCAAGATCGAGCTTCTGCTCAAACACAGCATGCCCGAAACCGCCGGGGTCGATCTGGTGGGCATGAATGTGAATGATGTCCTCACCTCCAATGCCCTGCCGGTCCTTTTTCTGGATTACATCGGGATTGCCTCGCTGGAGGGCGCGCCAATTCCGCAGATCCTCGACGGCCTCACCCGGGCCCTGGCCGACTGCGACTGCGTGCTGGCCGGCGGTGAAACCGCCGAAATGCCCGGCCTGGTGCATCAGGACATTGTCGAGCTCAGCGGCTTTGTGGTGGGGGTGGCGGAGAAACCCGAGCTTCTCGACCCGAAAGACATCGAGGTCGACGA
>CAZVCO010000054.1:7629-15862 GCA_964625795.1 uncultured Verrucomicrobiota bacterium
GTTCGGAATCCCCTCCAACGGCGTCCACGCCAACGGCTTCAGTCTGGTCCGCAAACTCATGTCCAATGATCCAGATCTCATCCCGGAGGAGCTGATCCCGGATCTGCTGGCCCCCACCCGGGTCTACTATCCTGAAGTGATGGCCTTGCGGGACGCCGGTCTTCGCCCCCGCGGCATGGCGCATATCACCGGTGGCGGCATCCGGGAGAATTTTGCCCGTATTCTTGACGGAAAAGGCGCGGACCTCACCCTGCCGGAATGGAAAAACCCGGCCGCCCGCCGTCTGGTGGATGCCGTACAGCTGCAGGATGCGGTTCACACCTTCAATATGGGCATCGGCTGGATGATCGTGGTGGCACCGGAAGACGCCGCCGCGCTGCAAACCGCATTGCCGGAAGCCGTCCGTCTGGGACAGGTCACCGAAACGCCGGAGATTTCCATCGAGGTGCCCTGGGCATGAGCCTGACCTTAGGGGTGTTGGCCTCCGGGCGAGGTTCAAACTTTCTGGCCGTACAGCAGGAAATCGAGGCGGGCCGGCTGGACGCCGCATTCGCCGTCCTGATCAGTGATCAGCCGGATGCCCCGGCGCTTTCCCTGGCCGAACAGCACGGGATTCCGACCCGGCATTTCCCCTATGACCGATCGGACCGCTCCGTGTTTGAACATCCGGCAGCCGAACTTCTTGAGCATAACCAGTGTGACCTCATTCTGCTGGCCGGCTTTATGCGTATCCTCACTCCGGACTTCATTCAGCGCTTCCCGGGAAAAATTCTGAACATTCACCCCTCCCTGCTTCCCAGCTTCAAAGGACTCCATCCTCAGCGTCAGGCCCTGGAGGCCGGCGTGAAATACAGCGGATGCACTGTGCATGTGGTGACGGCCGATCTGGATGCGGGCCCCATCATTGCCCAGGCCGTGGTGCCGGTGATGGATGGGGATACCGAGGAGACGCTCTCCGACCGCATCCTCAAAGAAGAGCACAAAATTTACGCGGACGCGATCCGCCATCTGACGGAGCGCGGGCAGGTCTGCCCGTAACACGGTTTATGCCGGAACCCGCCATCATACGTTCGGTGCTCAGGGAGATCGACGCGCTCCATCTTCCCGCCCGGACCCGGATTCTGGATCTGAGCTGCGGCGAAGGGGAGATTCTGGAACAGCTGCACAGCCGCGGGTTTGAGGCCGAGGGCACCCATTACCGGGAAAACGATTATATCCTCCGGAATCCCTCTCCCATCCTGCAGAAAGCGGTCATTCATTCCCCTGTCGATCTGACCGCCCCCCTGCCCTTTGACGATGCGTCTTTCGATGTGGTGCTTGCGACTGAGGTGCTCGAGCATCTCCCCTCGCATACCGGTATTCTCCGGGAGATTGGCCGTATTCTTTCTCCGGACGGTGTGTTTCTCTTCACCACCCCCAACACCCATCGCACCCTGTCACGCCTGCAGTTTCTCTTTACCGGCACCCATGCCCTCAACGGAGCCCGGCTCGGCTGGCACACTCCTGCGGATGAGGTGTATTCCACCCATTACAACCCGGTCTATTTTCCGGTGATCCACGCCCTGCTCTTTCAGAACCGGTTACAGATCGAATCGCTCGGATTCAGCTCCAGCCGGCCCGCCGGATGGATCCTCACCCTCCTGCTTTGGCCCCTGACCGTGCTCCCTGTATGGATGGAAACCCTTCATTTCTGCAAACGAAGTGCTCCCGGCGGCAGGAATCTGAGAAAGTGGCTGCTCCACCCTTCCCTTTTCCTCAGCAAGCAGCTGGTCGTCGTCTCACGTCACAATTCAATGTAAACCGGAGAGTTGCCGTCGGCGCTTGCCCGCCGGAGGAGGAGTTGAAGCCGGTTGCGCATTCTGGGTGAGAAAAGTCTCAAAGCGGTACCTCGCAGGCTCGGGACCGCACTACGCCTCCGGCGCACAAGTCCAGAGCGGCTTCGCCGCAACATGTCATCCGGAATATGTATGACGCGAAGCGTCTTTGGAGTGCGGTCCCGAGGAACGAGGTACCGCTTTAAAAGACTCCGGTCCAAGAGGGAGGTCATCCCGTCCAGTCGATTTCCGGCTCGCCCCATTCCCGCAGGATTTCATTGGTACGACTGAAAGGACGGCTTCCGAAGAATCCCCGGTGAGCGGACAGTGGAGAGGGATGGGGAGATTCCAGAACCTGATGGCGGTTGCGGTTGATCACCGCCGCTTTTTTCCGGGCATAGGCTCCCCATAAAATGAACACCAGAGAGCGGGGATGATCATTCAGACGCTCGATCACGGCATCGGTGAAGGGCTCCCAGCCCTGTTTTTGATGTGAGCCGGCCTGATGCGCCCTCACACTCAGAGTGGAATTCAACAGCAACACCCCCTGCTCCGCCCAGAAGCTGAGATCGCCGTCCGCAGGCGGAGCTTTCCCCAGATCGGATTCTAGCTCTTTGTAAATATTCACCAGAGAAGGCGGCAGAGCCACCCCGGGATTCACACTGAAACATAGACCGTTGGCCTGTCCGGGGCCATGATAGGGATCCTGTCCCAGAATCACCACCCTCACTTCGGACCAGGGGGTCAGATCAAAGGCCGCAAACATGCGGGAACCGGGAGGATACACGTCCGCCCCCCGCGCCCGCTCCTTCAAAAGAAATTTTTTCAGCGAAGCAAACGACTCCTGTTGAAAGGCCTCCGCCAGTTCATTCTTCCATTCCGGATGAATCCGGGGGTCAATCTTCATCCGGTTCACACCCTGGGCATTTTGATCCATTTCTGTTTGGCCGAACTGCTTTTCACCACCGTTTCAATAAAGGCCATGCCCCGCACCCCGTCATCAATGGTGGGGAAGTCCTGATCCAGCACCCGGGGTTTGCGTCCGGCCAGACGGGCGGAAAGAGTGTCGGCATAATTCCGGTAGATGTTGGCAAAGGCCTCGAGGAAGGCTTCGGGATGACCGGCGGGCACCCGGCAGTTCTGCAGCGCAGCTTTGCTCAGCCAGGCATTGTTCACCCCGGGAGTGAGAATCTGCATGGGGGCATCCGGAAAGAGGAGGATCAGTTTGTTGGGTTCTGCCTGTACCCATTTCAACGCCCCTTTGGTTCCATAGACCCGGATATTCAGACCATTCTCTTCGCCCACTGACACCTGACTGGCATGCAGAACACCCTTGGCGCCATTTTCCAGACGGATCAGCACATTCCCATCGTCATCCAGAGTTCTTCCGGGCACAAACGTACTCAGGTCGGCACACAGTTCGGTAATTTTCAACCCGGTGATATATTCCGCCAGGTTCTCCGCATGGGTACCGATGTCGCCCATACAACAGGAGATCCCCGATTGCTTGGGATCGGTCCGCCAGCCGGCCTGCTTCTGTCCGGAGGCCTCCAGACGATCCGCCAGCCAACCCTGCGGATATTCCACCACCACCTTGCGAATCTCCCCCAGCTTCCCTTTTCTCACCCGCTCACGGGCCTCCTTCACAAGCGGATAGCCGGTGTAATTATGAGTGAGTCCGTACTGAAGCCCGGTTTTCTCCACCAGGGTCTTCAGTTTCCGCGCCTCGGAAAGATTGAAGGTGGCCGGTTTGTCCGAGAGGACGTGGAACCCGGCTGTAAGCGCGGCTTTTGCTGCGGGAAAATGCAGATGATTCGGAGTGACAATGGAGACGAACTGCATGCGCTCGTTCTCCGGCAGCGCCGCCTCCTTGCGGATCATCTCCTCAAAGCTGCCGTAGGCTCTCTCTTTCGGTAATCCCAGCGAGGTGCCAAAGGCTTTGGAGGCCTTCGCAGTGGAGCTGAATGCGCCGCACACCAGATCAATCCGGTCATCCAGTCGTGCCGCCATGCGGTGGACCTCGCCAATAAAGGCCCCCTTGCCCCCGCCGATCATTCCCATTCTGAGTTTCGTCTTCATGATGCGTCTCCTAAGGTTGAATCAGGTGAAAAAATCAGCCGGCGTCTTTGTGTCGCCCGGTCTTTTGTTCAGGGGGTGAACCAGGATTTCAGAAACCGGCCGTCTTTCTGAATCGCTTTTCCATCGATCTGCAGCTCTCCCCCTTTCCGCAGATCCTTGATCATGTCCCAATGCAGGGCGGATTTATTTTTGCCTCCGGTCTCGGTGTAAGACGCCCCCAGAGCCAGGTGCACGGTGCCGCCGATTTTCTCATCGAACAGGATGGTTTTGATGAAGCGCTGAATCCTGAAATTGGTGCCGATGCCCAGTTCACCGATTCGTTTAGCGCCGGGATCCATCTCCAGCATGCCGAGCAGGAAGTCCTCATTTTTGGTGGCAGAGGCCTCCACCACTTTGCCTTTGCGGAAGACCAGACGGATCCCGTCGATTTCCCTTCCCTGGTTCACCACGGGATAGTCGTAGGCGATTTCCCCCTCCACAGAACTCTCCACCGGTCCGGTGAACACCTCTCCGCTGGGCATGTTGTGGGTTCCGGCGGAATTAATAAAGGTCCGTCCTTTGATCGACATCCTCAGATCTGTGCCCGGCCCGATGATCCGCACCTCCTCTGCTCCCTCCAGCCGGGAAATCAGCCGGGCCTGTTTCCGCTTCAGACTCTGCCAGGCCTTTACCGGCTTCTCCTCATCCGAAAAGGTGGCGGAATAAACAAAATCTTCAAACTCCCGCAACGACATCTCCGCATCCTGGGCGTAGGCCGCGGTGGGAAACAGGGTCAGGGTCCACTTTTTTTTCAGCAGTTTGTTTTTCAGGGGACGTGCGGTTTTCGCCGCCCGTGCCTGCAGAGCCGGATCCAGCCCACTCAGGGCGCGGGTGTTACGGCTGGAATAGATCGAGGCCGTGCCCGCCAGTTTGTCCACGATTGCTCTCTCCACCGGGCTGATCTCGTCCAGATGATGGTCATGTCCCGACCGGAATAAGGCTCCGGAGGAGGCGTCCGGGATCATTTTGATCAAGGGCCACGCCCCTTTCCGGAGCAGTTCCTCATGCAGGGCCTCCACCAGGGGGCAGGCCGCATCGGTGGCATTGATGGCAAACGCTTCACGGGGCTGGGCATCCAGGCAGTACTCCGCCATGGTGCGTGCGAGATTTTGAATACGGGAATCCATGTCATTCTCCGTACTCAACCGACCGGCCCTCAGGCAAGGGAAACCGCTGAAAACTGACAGCCCCGGGTGCATGAAGAAACAACCGCGGACCGACGCAGACAGACGCGCCTGTCCGAGCTGTCGCTCGCGACGGCCAGGGGACCCATGCAGAAAGAGGAGAAATCCTGAACCAGAAGGTGTTTTACTCAATCCACAAGGACTCCTATGTCAAAATCACTTCTGGAAAGAGTTCAGTATGGGTCCGCGCCTGTCCGTGACCGTCCGTGGTTGAAACCTTATGAAAATTAAGGAAAGACACCGATTCACTCATGGTCCCGCATTCCAGGCTGCACTCTGCTCCGGAATTTATAGCAGGATAACGGACCCGCCACTGTTGGAGGTTGGAAAACCCCCGGTCCGACGTCTTTCAAGACTGCGGTTTGTTCCCGGCAAGTGATCTATTTCCCTTTCCATCCCGTCAAAAGCCCATAGAAAAAGCTTTATGCCTGCCAAATCCAACGTTCCCAAATCAACCGGTTACAGCTTCGGCACCTTTCAGGGCGTGTTTACGCCCAGTATTCTGACCATTCTGGGCGTCATTATGTTCCTGCGCTTCGGCTGGGTGCTGGGAAACGTGGGCCTGCCGCTGACCCTGCTGATCGTGACCATGGCCACCTCCATCACGTTTCTGACCGGACTTTCCCTCTCGGCCACCGCGACCAACATGAAAGTGGGCAGCGGCGGGGCGTATTATCTGATTTCACGATCCTTGGGACTGGAGATCGGGGCCGCCATCGGACTTCCGCTCTTTCTGGCCCAGGCGCTGGGGATTGCCTTCTACATTTCCGGTTTTGCCGAGGCGCTGGTCGATGTGGTGGATCTGGTTCCGTTTATCGAAAACCTCCCCGCCCCGCTGTCGGATCTGAGTGAAGCCCGTTTTATTGCGGTGGGAACCCTCATCATTCTGACTCTGCTCGCCACCATTTCCGCCAGTCTCGCCCTGAAAACCCAGCTGCTGATTCTGGCCGCCATCTTCGCCGCGCTGGTGTCCTTTTTCCTCGGCGGTCCTCCTGACCAGAATTACGTTCTGCCCGGGGTGGAGGTGCCGGCCAAGCTGGGGTTCTGGACGGTGTTCGCGGTGTTCTTTCCGGCCGTGACCGGAATCGAGGCCGGCATTGCGATGTCCGGAGACCTCAAGGATCCGGCCAAATCCCTGCCGCGCGGCACCATGGCCGCGGTGCTGACCGGATACGTCGTGTACATGACCATTCCGCTATTCCTGGTCTACATCATCCGGGACGAGCGCATCCTGCTTACGCGTCCCCTGATTATGCAGGAGATCGCCCGGTGGGGAATTTTCATCCTGCTCGGGGTATGGGCCGCGACCCTTTCCAGTGCGTTGGGAGCCCTGCTTGGCGCTCCCCGAACCCTGCAGGCCCTCTCCAAGGACAACGTGTTGCCGGGCTGGATCGGCCGGGGCTTCGGCTCCACCAATGATCCCCGCATCGCCACCCTGCTCTCTTTCCTGCTGGCCATGGTGGCCATTCTGCTGGGTGATCTGAACCTGATCGCCCCGGTTCTGACCATGTTCTTCCTTACCTCTTACGGACTGATCAATCTGTCGGCCGGACTGGAGGGACTGATCGAAAGTCCGACCTGGCGTCCTCAGTTCAAGTTTCCCTGGTGGGGCTCTCTACTGGGAGCGGCCGCCTGTTTCACCACCATGCTGATGATTGATATCATCGCCACGTTTGCCGCTCTGGTGATTACCGCGGTTCTGTATGTGGTGATGAAGCGCAGAGAATTGCGGTCTCACTGGGGCGACACCCGCTACGGGATTCTCATGCTCCTGGTCCGGTACGCCATCGAACGGCTGCTCAAACGTGCTCCCGACGAGCGGAACTGGCGTCCCAACGTTCTGGTGTTCACCGGCTCCCCGCAGACCCGCTGGCATCTGGTGGAGCTCGCCTCCGCCCTCGCCCGCGGCACCTCCTATCTGACCCTGGCCACCATCGTTCCCACCAACGCTTGGAGTTCGGAGCGGGTTCGGTCGCTCCGCACCTCGATCAATGACTATCTGCGGAAACGCGGCGTCAACGCCATGATCAAGCTGTTTCCCTCCGAAGAGGTTCTGCCCGGAGCAGAGGCCCTGATCAAAGGCTATGGTTTCGGCCCGATTGAACCGAATACAGTGGTCATCGGAGAAACCGAACGGCCGGAACACGTCATCCCCTTTGCCAGACTTGTGAAGCAGATTCATCACCTCGGCCGAAATATGGTGGTGGTGCGGGACACCTCCTCCCCCGAGGAATTTCCTGTGAATCCCCGCATCGATATCTGGTGGAGCGGACAACAGCTCAACATCGGCCTTATGCTCACCCTGGCCTTTCAGCTCTCCAAAGGCGGTCAGTGGGCCAATGCCCGCATCGTGCTGAAACGCCTGATCCGGAATGAAAGTGAACGAAAGGAGATTCATGATTTCCTTAAGGACTATCAGCAGGCAAACCGTCTGGATCTCGAACTGGAAATTCTGATCGACGATCTCCCCACCCCGTTTGAACTGATCCAGAAATCCTCCGCCGACGCGGATCTGGTGCTTATGGGCATGAAGCATCCCGGAGCAGAGGAATCACTTGAGGACTATGCCGACTATTATCAGCACTTCATGGAGGAAACCCGGGATCTACCCGTGGTGCTGGTCCTTTGTGCGGAAAAAATCGACTTCCAGCCAGGGCTCATGAACGGTGGCCTGGTTTTTTTCGGGGAATTCGCGCAGCACCTCCGGCAGCACCCGGATCAGTTCCGGGTGGTCGTAGGTCGGTTCGAGTTCACCGGGCCTGGCCGCCTTGAATCCCCGCATGACCCGCTGCATGTCGGAAATATTGTCCTGCATGGTCGGCGGATTTAATTCCAGGTACAGCTTGGTCACCGGGGGGTCGACCCTCCAGGTCCCGATCAGCTTCTCCAGGGAGCGGGCGGATATGGTCCTGGTGGTCTTGGGTTTGCCCTTGAGGGCCTTGCGCCCTTCCGTTGTCCGCTCCGGAATGGTGACGACCAGGTCCGTTTTGACCGAGGACTGGCAGGCGAGACGCATTCCCCGGTCCCATTCCTCCTTTTTCAGGGTCGAGCGGTCGGAATAGACCTCTCCCTGGTCGACGTGGACCCTGCATTTGCCGCAAACCCCGTCGCCGCCGC
>CAZVCO010000055.1:0-1093 GCA_964625795.1 uncultured Verrucomicrobiota bacterium
GTTCCCAGGATTCGCCCACCCTGACCATCTGCTCCTCCAGGCGGGGCAGCCGGGCCAGTCGTGGAACACTCTCGTGAAAGAGACGGTTCAAATTCAGCCAGGTTTCCGGATCCTTGGTTTTTTCCATCTTGGCCGCCAGATCACGGAGAAAGGCGATATCCTTTACAGAAAGGCGGGAGATTCCCAACCGGCAACTTACCGTTTCAAACGCCTCCAGCAGGGCAAAAATTTCTTTGATGGCGGAAGCCGGGATATCGGTGACCACCGCCCCCGCATGCGGACGGATCTCCACCAGTCCCTCACGCTCCAGCTGACTGAGGGCCTCACGCACCGGGATAGCGCTTACGTTGTGTGACTCGGCAATGCGGTCAATGACCAGCCGTTCTCCCGGCACCAGCGTTCCCGCCAGAAGCTGCTCACGCAGGGAACGGTACACGACTTGTTGCTTCGTAGGGGTATCGGTCTGCGAATCCATAAAAGTTTCATAGCACATCTTGACGCAAACGGGAAATCATATATGATATATGATTATGGAAACACAACACATCGGCATTATCATGAACGGCGTCACTGGACGCATGGGCACCAACCAGCACCTGATCCGGTCCATTATTGCGATCATCGAACAGGGAGGCATCCGCATCAACGATGACCTGCGGCTGATGCCTAAACCGCTTCTCACCGGAAGAAACGAAAACAAACTGAAGAACCTTTCCGAACGGGTCTCCACCGAGGCCACCGGAAAGATCCCCTACTCCACCGATGTGGAAGGCTCCCTGGCGGATCCTCAGTATGACATTTTCTTTGATGCCTCCGGCACGCTGCACCGCGCCCGTTTCGTGGAAATGGCGGTCAAAGCGGGGAAAGCGATTTATTGTGAAAAACCCACTGCAGTGGAAACCTCCGAAGCGGTCCGCCTGGCGAAGCTGGTGGAGGATGCCGGTCTGAAAAACGGCGTGGTGCAGGACAAACTGTGGCTTCCCGGATTCCGTAAACTGCAAATGCTCAAGGATCAGGGCTTCTTTGGAGAGATTCTCTCCGTGCGGGGAGAATTCGGCTACTGGGTGTTCGAAGGTCACGTGCCGGATCAGCC
>CAZVCO010000055.1:1103-7417 GCA_964625795.1 uncultured Verrucomicrobiota bacterium
AAGAGGACGGCGGCGGCATGATCATCGATATGCTCTGCCACTGGCGCTACGTGATCGACAACCTGTTCGGTGAAGTCAAATCCGTCTCCTGTCTGGGCGCGACGCATATTCCGGAACGGGTCGATGAACAGGGCAACCCTTATCCCTGCACCACCGATGACAGCGCCTACTCCACCTTCGAATTGAAAAACGGCATCATCGTGCACTTCAACAGCTCCTGGAACGTGCGCGTCCGCCGCGACGACCTCCTCACCGTTCAGGTGGACGGAACCAAGGGTACCGCCGTGGCCGGACTGCGCGGCTGCAAAGTCCAGCATGTCAGCGCCACCCCTAAACCGGTGTGGAATCCCGATGTGGACAACCCGATCGATTTCTATGAAGGCTGGACCGATGTGCCGGACGCCTGTGAATACGACAACGCCTTCAAAATTCAGTGGGAACTCTTCCTGCGCCATGTGGCTCTGGACGAACCCTTCCGCTGGACGCTGCGCGAAGGCGCCAAGGGCGTTCAGCTGGCAGAGGCCGGATTGCAGTCCTGGGAGGAACGCCGCTGGATTGAGCTGGAGGACCTGTAATGTCGTTCAGAGACCGGCTCGGCATCCACACCATCACGCTGAAAAACTGGTCTCTGGCCGAAACCTGCGCCGGACTGTCCGGCGCGGGCGTCCCCGCCATCACTCTCTGGCGGGACGCGGTGGATGCGGTGGGAAATGACACCGCACGCAAACTGGTGGACGATGCGGGTCTGCGGATCACCAGTCTCTGCCGGGGAGGTTTTTTTCCGTCTGCGGATTCCGCAGGTCGGCAGGCCGCCATTGCAGAACATGTTCATCGACTGGGGCATGGACATCGATCAGGCGGCGGCGGTGGGTGCCCCCGCGGTGGTGCTGGTGTGCGGGGCGGTGCCCGGACAGTCACTGCAGGAATCGCGCAAGCAGATTGTGGACGGGATTGCCGCGGTGCTTCCCCACGCCGACGCCTGCGGCGTCAACCTGTCCATCGAACCCCTTCATCCCATTTATGCCGCCGACCGTTCTGCGGTCAACACCATGGGGCAGGCCCGCAGAATGTGCGAGCAGCTCAACGGCAGCGGGGAAACCCGGGTCGGCATCGCGGCCGATGTCTATCACATCTGGTTTGATGATGCCCTGGAGGCGGAAATCATGGCATCCGGCAAACAGGGCTGGCTGCATGCCTTTCATATTTGCGACTGGAAAGTGGAACAGGCCGATCCCCTGCACGACCGCGGACTGATGGGCGAGGGCGTGATCGACATCCGCACCATTGAAGGCTGGATGTCCAAAGCGGGCTACCAAGGGGATATTGAAGTGGAGATTTTCTCCAAGCACCACTGGGCCAAAGACCCTTCCGTATTTCTTGATGAAATTTTGATGGCCTACGACGCCTGTCTTTGACAGAGAGCCTTTCATGTTAAAGGCCGCTTTCATTCTTGGGAAAGAGAATCAGAATAAAATCTATCCTCCTTCCGTGATGCAACGCATCACCTCCCTCTGCGAGGTGAAGCTGGAAGCACCGACCAATCAAATGGAGCAGATTCTCCCCGAACTGGCCGACATTGAGGTGCTCTTTTCCGGCTGGGGGGCGCCGTCGCTCACAGCAGATGTTTTGGAGGCCATGCCCCGGCTCAAACTGGTGCTGTACGGAGCCGGTTCGCTTAAGCCCATGGTCACCGGCCCCTTCTGGCAGAAAGGCATTCCCATCTGTTCCGCCTGGCAGGCGAATGCGGTCCCGGTGGCGGAATTCACTCTGGCTCAGATAATTCTCTGCCTGAAACAGGCCCATGTCCTTCCCCTGAAAATGCGACAGGCCCGGGATAAAGTCAAACCCGACTACTCCGCCGGCGGGGGAGCCTTCCAGGCAACGGTGTCTCTTATCTCATTGGGGATTATCGGTAAACTGGTGGCGAAGCTTCTGCAGAGCTTCGATCTCAACGTTCTGGCCTACGATCCTTTCGTCGATCCTGCAGAAGCAAAAGACCTCGGCGTCACTCTGGTTTCGCTCGAGGAAGCCTTTGCCCGCAGCCGGGTGGTCTCTCTCCACACCCCCTGGTTGCCGGAGACCGAAGGAATGGTGACCGGAGACCTGCTTCGCCGTATTCCGCGGAACGGAGCCTTTATCAATACCGCCCGCGGCGCGGTGGTCAATGAGACCGAAATGATCGAGGTGTTGAAGGAACGGCAGGATCTCACCGCCCATCTGGACGTGACCTATCCCGAACCCCCGGTCCCGGATTCCCCCTTGTATGAGTTATCGAATGTCTTCCTGACCCCTCACATTGCCGGCTCGCAGGCTGAGGAGTGCGGGCGCATGGGAAGCTACATGGCGGACGAGCTGGAACGCTTCATTAACGGCGATGCGTTGCGCTATCAGGTTTCAGAAGAAGCCTTCCGGCGGATGGCCTGAGGCCTCCCGAATCTGCTCTTCAAAAGCCGGCTGCTGACGAAAGATCATGAAGCCCAATATCCTTTTTATTCTGTCCGATGACCACGCCGCTCATGCCATGAGCTGCTATCATCCCCGGCTTCTGAACACCCCGAATCTGGACCGGATCGCGGATGAGGGCGCCCGGCTGACCCACTGTTTCTGCACCAATTCCATCTGCACCCCCAGCCGGGCCTCCATTCTCACCGGACTGTATCCGCATAAACACGGGGCCGTCACCTTCAATGCCCCGGATGCCCATTGCAAAACCTTTCCCCAGATTCTACGGCGGGAGGGATACCACACCGCGTTGATCGGTAAGTGGCATCTGCAATGCGAACCCACCGGATTCGATACCTGGAGCATCCTGCCCGGACAGGGCGACTACGTGGATCCTGAATTCATTGAAAACGGACGGACGGTTAAAAAAAGCGGATATGTGACGGACCTCATCACCGACATGACGCTCGAAGCAATCAGGAACCGTCCAAAGGACCGGCCGTTTTGTATTCTTTGCCATCACAAGGCGCCTCATGACCCCTGGATTCCGGACCTAAAACACGCGCATCTGTTTGCCGATACCGATCTGCCGGAACCGGAAAATCTGTTCGACGATTTCGCCACCCGCGCGGAGGCCCCGCAACAGTCCACCCAGACCATCGGCGCGGGGCACACCCAATTCGAAAAGGAAACCGCCCACATCCTGGATCCGGTTGAACGCAAACGGGCTCAGTATCAGCACTATATCAAAAATTACCTGCGCTGCTGTGCCTCTATCGACGACAATACCGGGCGACTGCTCGATTATCTGGACGAGTCCGGTCTGGCCGACAACACCATCGTCATCTACTCCTCCGACCAGGGATTCTTTCTGGGCGAACACGGCTGGTACGACAAACGCTTCATGTACGAGGAGTCCCTCCGCATGCCATTCCTGATCCGCTATCCGAACCACATTCCTTCCGGCTCCCTGCCGAACGACCTGATTCTGAACATCGATTTCGCCCCCACCCTGCTGGAGTTTGCCGGGGTGGAGATCCCGGAGGACCTGCAGGGGACCAGCTTCGCCTCCCAGCTGCAGGGAGAGTCGGTGGAAGGATGGCGGGACGGTATGTATTACCGCTATTACCGCTCCCACTTCAACACGCCGCCACACTGGGGCGTGCGCACCCGGGACCATAAACTGATCTATTATCACGACACCGATGAATGGGAACTGTACGACCTGCGCCGCGACCCCATGGAGATGAATAATCTGATTGAGGAGGTGGGCCAGCAGCAGACCGTTCAACGGCTGCGTCAAATGATCATCGACCTGCGGGAAGAATTCGACGATCATGAAACCGCAGAGGAAGGGAATGCGCGAGCTGCAGGGGTTTTGGGCAATAAGAACAAATTATTTTAACATGACTTCACATTCACACGACGAACGCATTTGGCACGACCGTCCGGCAGAAAACGAATGGCTGCGGGCTCTTCCACTTGGCAACGGGCGCATGGGGGCCATGGTATTCGGAACCCCCGGACTGGAGCGTATTCAGCTCAATGAGGATACCTTTTACGCCCTCGAACCCGAAACCAGTCATTATCTGCCCACAGGCCTTCCTGAGGCACTGCCCGGCGTGGTGGAACTGCTGAAAGAGGGGAAGTACCGGGAAGCGGAGGCCATCGTGGGTCGCAATTGGCTGGGACGCAGCAACGCACCGTATCTGCCACTGGCCGATCTATGGATCGACGCCTCCCACTCCGAATGTTCTTCCTATTCGCATCAGCTTTCACTCACCGAAGCGGTGGCCACCTGCCGCTACAACGCGGAGGGAACCACCTTCACCCGTGAGGCGTTTCTCAGTTTTCCTGATCAGGTTCTTGCGGTGCGGGTAAGCGCTGACACGCCGGGCGCCCTCTCTTTCACCACCTGGGTGGATTCTCCTCACCGCCCGACGTTGCGCACCCATGTTGAGGGGAATCGTTTCACCGCCCACGGACAGGGTCCGGGCGAGGCCCTCCGCCGTTCACCGGAACAGATCGAAGCGTGGGGCGATGAACCCAAATATCCGGACTTTTATCAGCAACAGCCCGACGGATCGTGGTCTCGCAGACCAGATAGCGAAGGTAACATCCTCTATGGAGACGTGGTAAACGGCCAGGGCATGTTTTTTGACGTCCAGCTGCAGGTGATTCCCACCGGAGGCCGGCTTTTTGAACAGGAAGGACGTCTCCGGGTCGAGGGAGCCAACGAGGTGCTGCTTCTCCTCTCCGCCGACACCAGCTTCAACGGCATGGACAAGAGTCCGAGCCGCGAAGGGGTGGATCCCTCTATCCAGGCGGGACTGGATCTTGATCGTGCTGCCGCCCGAGGCGTTGACGACTTGAAACGACGGCATGTGGAGGACATCTCCACTCTCTTCGAGCGGGTTCATCTCGAGCTGGGCGCGCCCGGACCGCATGCGGATCTGCCGACGGATCAGCGGATCGCCCGGTATCATGAAGGAGAGGACCCCACCCTGCCCGCTCTGTACTATAACTTTTCACGTTATCTGATGATTGCCGGGTCACGGCCGGGATCGGAACCGCTCAATCTGCAGGGGATCTGGAATGAGGAGATGATTCCGCCCTGGAACTGCGGCTATACCACCAACATCAATGCCGAGATGAATTACTGGGATGTGCTACGCGGCAATCTGGCCGAATGCCACGAACCGTTTCTGCGTATGATCCGGGAAACACATGAAAACGGAAAGCGGGTGGCATCGGAACTCTTCGGATACCGGGGCTGGTGCATGTTTCACAACCTGAGCATCTGGCGCTCCGCCGCGCCGGTGGACGGAATCGCGCGCACCTCATGGTGGCCGGCGGGAGCGGGATGGTTCTGTCAGCATCTGTGGCATCAGTTCCTGATGAACCGGGACAGGACGTTTCTGGAAGCCTCCTTCCCTGTCCTGCGGGATGCGGCTCTTTTCTTCTGCGACTGGGTGATCGACCGGGGGGACGGCAAACTCGTTACCCCCGTCTCCACCTCGCCCGAAAACGTGTTCATTTATACCGACGAAGAAGGCGTCCGGCAGGAGGCCAGCGTCTGCATGGGCGTCACTCTTGATCAGGCCATCGTCCGGGAAACTCTGACGAACACCCTTTCCGCCGCGGCCGAACTGGACCTTGAGTTTCCAGAGCAGGATGAGATCCGAGACACCTTAACCGCGTTGCTGGGAACTCAGGTGGCTCCGAACGGCACCCTGATGGAATGGAGTGAAGACTTCGAAGAGGAGGACCCCGAGCACCGGCATATTTCCCATCTGTACGGATTTTTCCCCGGGGAGGAGATCACGCCGGAGAAACATCCGGAACTGATCGATGCGGTGCGGGCCACCCTGGAGCGGCGCGGTGACGGCGCCTCCGGCTGGTCAATGGGCTGGAAACTCGCCTGCTGGGCAAGGCTCGGCGACGGCGCACACTTCCAGAAGCTTCTGAACAACCTGCTTACCCCCGAACGCACCGCCCAGAATATGCTCTGCCTGCACCCGCCCTACCAGATCGACGGCAACTTCGGTGCCGCCCGGGCCATCACCGAGGCGCTGATCCAGGATCATCGCGGGTTCATCGACCTCCTCCCCGCCCTGCCGCCTGACTGGGCGGAAGGTCAGGTACGCGGACTGCGCTGCCGCGGCGGAATCACCGTGGACCTCAGCTGGAAAAACGGCATATTCCTCAAAGGCTCGGTGATGTCGGATGAAGGCGGAACCTATGAATTCCGGGCAGGTGGACAGAAATTCCGCATAGCCCTCGAACCCGGGAAACCGACGCCCCTGGAACCCCCGAAATAACTTACCCGCCAGCCATACAAAATTCACCCATCGGAAGTGTAACAGAGAATC
>CAZVCO010000055.1:7550-15670 GCA_964625795.1 uncultured Verrucomicrobiota bacterium
GCTTAGAGCGGTTTTAGAAAAACTATCGGCGCTCTATTTTAAGGCCACAAAAAGGCACGAAAACTCACAAGAAAATCATTTGTAACCAGATGCGCACATCTGCACCTGTCGGTTTTCGTGACGTTTGGTGCCTCTTCGTGGCCATATCAAAGGAGCAAATGCTCTAGTCCACCCACTCCGTCTCGATGTCGTTCGGTTCGGGATCGGGAATCACCCGGGCGCTGTTCGGCAGGTTTGGGTGTTCGACGTTTAACAGGGCGTCCCGCAGAGAATACACCTCATGGTTGATCTCCGCCATGGCCTCCGCCAGGTCGGCATAGGGTTCATACTGGGAGTTCACCAGGCCTTTGTTGGTAGAGCCCTCGCCATGCTGCACCGGAGGTTCGTCCATGTACCGGAACCAGTGCCAGCCCACCACGTTCGGATGGCGGAGCAGGTGCAGGGTGAAATTCTGATAAAACATCCCCCGTTCCTTCTGGGTGTGAACCGTCAGCCCGGCTCCCGCCCGGTTGCGCAGGCCGGAATCGTTTCCTTTGGCATACCATTCGGTGAACATGACGGGTTTGCCGGCGGTTTCGGTCCATTCCGTGATGGCCGCCTGATCCGGCGTCCAGCGGTGATACAGATTGGTGGAAATCACGTCCGCATAGTCTCCCATCACCTTGTAGGCCGACAACTGACTGGTGATGGCCATATGGAACCGGGTGCCCAGATACAGATGATGGGGCAGATAGGTGTCCATCGCGTTACGGATCAGGGTCAGATAGGTGTCCATCACCAGCTTCAGGAATTCCCGGTCATGCTCCACCGTGATGTCGTCCTCGGTCAGCCCCCGCTCCTGCAGCCATTCCCTCGCTTTGAGGGTAGACGTGTCCTCCTCCCCCATGGAGAGATAGCGGGAGAGGATGTTCCGTTCGTAAAAGGGAATCTCGTTGTCCGAAAACACCCCGATCAGCCAGGGATCGTCCCGCAGATGGGCGAACTTCTTAAAGCAGTTGTCGACGTGGGCCGGCAGATCCGGGTGAAAGGCCGGAAGCACCTGGTTGGTGAGATGAGTGGGTCCGTCGCTGGGCTCCAGAATGCCCAGCTTCCGGGCGAATTCCCCGATGACGCCCACCGTGAACGCATAGGCCATGGGCGTTTGGTTTTCCTGAAAGGCCCCGAAATCCGACCAGCTCCCCAGAGTATTGAATCCTAGTTTCCTTTTCAGCAGATCATAGGTCTCCGTTGTCCAGTCGGCCTTGGTTGGAAACCGTCCCGGATAGGAATAGCGGGTGTCGGCCCACTCTTCATGGGTGCAAACCGCATTCATGGATAAACAGAGAAACGGATGTCCCTCCGGATCCACCAGCGTCCAGGCACCGTCCAGTTTGTCGACCCGGAAATATCCGGTAGCCTCGAGCTTTCGGTCTGCCCGGCCACCGTAGGTGCTCAAGGGGACGTCCTGTACCGGAACGTTTTCCAGATGATCCCGGGTGATCGTGTCATAGGGATGATAGTCGGTGGCTTTAAACCGCTGAACCAGGACAGGTTCCGGTGTTCGGACATGCAGGGGTCGAGGTGATGTGTTCATAAGATCAGCCTGCCTGGAGAGCATGGAAACGCAAGGGGTTCCGGAAATCCTCCTCATGAATTCCGCAGGTCATCTCTCCTCCAGAAGCGCTTTCATATACCCCATGGAATACGCCATCCCCGCGTACCAGGGGGCGTCACAGGTCATTTGCGGGGCATGATCGGGAATCAGCACGCCCGGAAAGCCGTGCCTGCGGAGGATCTCCACAATCCGGCGCATATCGATATCCCCCTCGTCCACGAAGACCTCTTTATAGTCCGGCACCCGGCCTTTCACATTGCGAAAATGAACGTATCCGATTTTCTGTTGAGCTGCATACCGCTCCGTCGCCTCGTGCACATCCCCCTCCGACATCTCGGCCAGGGTGCCCAGACAGAATTCGAGTCCGTTGGCCGGACTGGGCGCGATGTCCAGCAGACGCTGATACATGTCCGGCTGATAGACCAGCCGCGGGGTATCGCGCAGACGTTCCACCGGCGGATCGTCCGGATGCGCGGCCAGCATCACCCCGGCCTCCTCCGCCACCGGCACCAGCTCCCGGAGAAAGGTTTCCAGCCGTCCCCAGAGTTCCCCGTGGGAGATTTGCGTATGGACCGATGTTCCGGTCGCGGTCTCATCAAAGGTCATGTTCCAGACCATGCCGTCCGGCATGGGCTCCTGATCCACCTCCCCCCTCATTCCCCCCCCGCCGGCTCCACCCCGGGCCCAGGTTCCGTGCACCCGTCCGTAGACCCCGGCCAGACTGAAATTGTAGCCCATCACCGGAATCCCGACCGCGCCGATGGCCCGGATCATCTGCTTCAGGCCCTCCAACTGCGCGGCCTTCTTTGGACCGTCCAGGAGCACATCGTGCCAGTGGGCCGGATCAAAATTTTCAATCGCGTACCAGATCAGCCCCTCGCTCTCGATCAGCGCTTTGATGTCCTCCAGCTCCTCCCGGGTCCAGAGCCGCTCCGGATCCCCGGCCACCCCCCAGCCGCCGCCGCGTCCGCCGTCGGTCGGCTGATCCTGCTTCCTGTCCACCTGATGAAAATAATCCACCAGATGCACCACGATATGCGTGGCCCCGCATTGCTTGGCAAAGCGCAGATGCTCCCGATCGAGCATGTGACGGTACAGTCCAAATCCTAAATGCATGTTGCTCTCATCAATACAGGTGAATTTCTCGTTGTGAATGAACCACAAAAATCACAAAAACGCTGCCCCTATAACCCCGCTCCGGAAGGGTGTTTGGAAAGCTCCTGTAAAGTATTGTGGTAGTATCCATCTACATACGCTCGTGAAAAAACGTCTCCCAGAGGGGGTTGGGGAGAATTTTTTTTGTGACTTCTGTGCTTTTTGTGGTTCCTTCCCCAAACCTAAAACCCAATGGACGCTCCTCCATCCACGGGCAGACAGACGCCGGTGACAAATTTGGCGGCGGGCGAGGAGAGATAAACCGCGGCGGCAGCGATGTCCTCCGGATCTCCGAAATCCCCCAGCGGGGTGCGCCCGAGGATCTTCGCTTTGCGCTCCGGATCGGCATTGACCGCTTTGTGCATCATCTTCGAATGAATCCATCCCGGGGCAATCGCATTGACCCGCACTCCGCGGGGGCCGAAATCGACCGCCAGCGACCGGACCAGCCCCAGGTGCGCCGTTTTCGCAGCCGAATACGCGGCAACCTTTTGAATACCGAACAGCGACGCCATGGAGGCGATAAACAGAATCGACCCCTCTCCCCGCTCCAGCATTCCCTGGCCGAATTCACGGCTCAGCGCGAATGCGGCATTCACATGAGTGGTCATCACGGTTTGAAATTCCGCGTCGGATATGTCCTCCGCCGGCTTTTTGAGATGCACCCCGGCATTGTTCACCAGAATGTCCACCGGTCCCACCCGATCAGTGACCTCGTATACAAACTCCGGAATCTTCTCCAGTTCGGTGACATCAAACGGGGCGGCGTGCGCGGCATCCCCGACTTCTGCACAGGCATGCTGCAGTTTTTCCTCGTTGCGGCCCACCAGAATGACCTTCGCGCCGCAGCCGGCCATGCCTTTGGCGATGCCCAGCCCCAGACCGGAGCCGCCCCCGGTAATCAGCGCCGTCCGCCCGGTTAACTCAAATGCGTTTTTCATTGTTGTTTCATCCTTATGGCAACTTGTTTTTTCTTTTTAACCACAGAAGGCACAAAATTCACAAAAACCAAAACACCCGCCGCAACCCATGTTATGTGCCTTTTGTGCCTTCTGTGGTTCCACCGTTTTCAAAGCACTCCGTATTTGCGGAAGGCGGCGGTACTGGACATGCCATTTTCGATTTCCTTCCGGACCAGATTCTCGGCCGACGCCTTCTCCACCGCTTTCTCAAAGACCTCGTCCTCCACCTCCTGCGGAATCACCGCCACCCCGTCCAGGTCCCCGAAAATCAGGTCTCCCGGCCGGACCACCGTCCCTTCAATCTCAATCGGCACCCGGTAGGCCTCAATCGCCATACGCACCCGGGAATCCTGAGCGAACCGTCCGGTGCTGAACACCGGCCACTCCTGCTCCAGCACCTTCGGGGTGTCCCGGTGCGGACCGTGGACCACCGCTCCTGCCGCCTTGCGGGAACGGGCGGTGGCGGTGAGGATCTCCCCCCAGCAGGCGCAGTTCCGGGACGGCAGGCTGCCCACATACACCTCTCCCGGCTCCAGCTGGTCCAGCGCCTCGGTCAGCAGCCCGAACGGCTTCTCCTGCTCGCCGTGCACATCGATCATCCGTACCGGCATGGCGCGCCCCACCACCTTCATCTCCAGGGTCATGGGTTGTACACTTCGGGGAAGAAACTGATGAACCCTTCCAAGACTATCAAGGACATCCCCCACCACGGGGGTGTAAAGAAGGCTATGGAAAGATTCCAATCGGTCCGTAGTCAATTTCATGCCTCATATATTGCACAAAATATGTATCAGGAAAAGAGAATTGAAATCGCATAAAGGCTGATTACGATAAAAAATGCTATGTCATCCCGATCTTTTCCGCATCAGTTGATCCCGCCCCCGGACCCGTTTCCGACCTGGCAGGGAACCAGCGCGGGGCCACTGGTCTATCTGGCCTGGGGCAAACGGGACTATCACCGGTTTCCGATTCCCGTTCACAGCAATCCGGGCTGGACCTACTGGATTCTGCTGCAGGGAGAGGCGGTGGTGGAGACGCCCGGTGCCCGCAGAACCTTCTCCGCAGGAAGTGGGTTTCACAGTGGGCCCGACTGTGCGTTTGGCTTTCCTCCTCAACCGCCCTCCGAAACCAGGGTGGTGGTATGGATCTGGAAAGAGGCGCCGGGGTGCCTGGAGGATCCCGATCCCTCCGTTCTGCATCCGGCATCCTTCCGGGAGGAACAGGTCCGGTTACTGGAGGACCTGCATGCTCAGACCCGGATGGAGATTTTTCAGTCCCGGCCTCACTCCCAGGCTGCCCTCACGCATCTGCAGGGGCTGATGGAGATTCAGTTTGCCCGGGCGGCGGGGACGGAGGCGTCCGGAACGGAGGAGATTCTGCTGCAGCGCGCCCGGGAATGGATGTTCGAACACCTATCGCAACAGGCCTCCATGCAGGATCTGGCCCACTACCTCGGCATCTCCGTCATGCGCCTGCACCGGCTCTTCCAGGCAAAGACGGGCACCTCGCCGGGGGCTTTTTACCACGACCTGAAAATGAAACACTGCGGCCGTCTGCTCAAACGGCCGGGATACTCCGTCAAACGCGTCGCCTACGAAAACGGCTACCGTCACGCCAACGATTTCAGCCGCGCATTCAAAAACCATTTTAAGGTGGCTCCCTCTTTCTATGCGGAAAGCAATATACATTTTACCACGGAGGGCTCAGAGCAGGCACGAAGGGCACGGAGCCCGCACAATGGGGGGTGACGTTGCAGAGCCCCTCCACCCCATCTCAACGATCCCCCGAGGTGTCATGCATTGAAACGGCTTCCGGAGGGAGATGACGCAAACGGGGTCTTCCGGCTGTGCCGTGAAGGACAAATATAATCCAGATATCCTATCCGTCTGCGGGGTCTGCGCTGTCCGTGGTTATGTTTGATTTTTCAACCACGGACCACGCAGACACCGCGGACGTCATTTTCAGGATGGAGAAGGTGTTGGATCGTTTTTTTCATAAAACCACCTGCATGGGTCCGAGGTGTCCGCGCTGTCCGTGGTTGATAAACAAAAAAAACTCCCGTACCTCACCCAAACACCCGCTGACGAAAGGCCGCCGGAGATTCGCCGGTCACCTGTTTGAACTGCCGGGAAAAGGTGAAGGAATCCGGGTAGCCCAGCAGATCGGCGACTTCCTGATTGCGCAGATGCCGATGCAGGATCAGCTCCCGCGCGCGGTCGATGCGTCGCCGGATGCGGTATTTCCCCGGAGACATACCGGTGTGGTAGGCGAAGGTTTTACGGAAGTGATCGTACCCCACCCCGAGTTCCTGCGCCAACGCGGGCAAAGGAATCCGCTCCTCCACATCATCGGCAAGGCGCTTGCAGGCCTGATCGACCACCAGGCGGTCCGGTCCACTCCGCTCCCTCCAATGCAGGTCCTGGGCAAGCCGGAGAAGATCCATGGCGCGCACCAGGGTGCCGCTCAGAGAGGAATCCGGAAGCGTTTTTAAGGATGTTTGAATTTCTTCGAAACGCTGTATCAGGCTGGCGTCGATCCCGGGATGCAACACGTCCGGCTTCCGGTGGATCAATCCCAGTTCCGAGAGGCGCAGGTAAAGAGGACCATCCACGTTGATAAAGGCCTCGGCCCACTGCCCGTCCAGATCAGGCTCCAGAGAACAGGCTTCATCCGGCATATGCTGACAAAAACACCCCGCCGTCACCGGGTGCCGTCTGCCTCCTGCGGTGAACGTGCCCGTGCCACGCAGGACATACACGGCCACATAATACGGCCGGACGAGGTTCCGGTATCCGCCACCACGTGGCTTGAGAAGAAAGCCGCATCCCCAACGCCGCTCACGGCCCGGAGGTCCTACGGTCCGGTAACTGCACGTATGGCGCAGTGAGGTGATGGTATGTTTCTGTGGCATAGCGCTTAACCCTGTCGGGTACCAAATATGACATGATATATCCCAGAAAGGCTATATCAAAAACATATTGAATCAGGTAATCATCCAAACATAACATACCTGATCGCGCATACGCGGCGTGAGGCACCGAAGTTGAAGGAAAACCATCATGACACGAATCATCACCCGATTAAGAGACCACTGGAAATTCACCCGAACGAAACAGGATGACGCCTCTGCCCCCGACTGTGATACGTCGCAATGGGAGACGGTTCAGGTCCCCCATGACTGGGCCATCGCCGGTCCTTTTGACCGCATGCACGACCGGAAGGAGGCCAAGGGATGGATGGCCGACATCGAGTCCGGAATCAACCACATCACCGGCCGCACCGGCGCATTGCCCCACGTGGGTGAAGGCTGGTACCGAATCTGGGTGGATGTGCCCGCCACAGACCGTGCCAAATGCTACCGTCTGGAATGCGACGGCATCATGAGCCGCAGCGTGATTCATTGTAATGGTCAGGAAGCAGGCGGCTGGGGATACGGATACAGCTCGTTCGCCCTCGACCTGACCGAGTTCATCAAGCCCGGCGAACCCAATCTGATTGCGGTGGCCTGCACCAATCCGGAGGGGGCCGCACGATGGTATCCCGGTGGAGGCATTTATCGCAACGTCCGCCTGGTGGAACTCGACCCGACACATATCGATCATTGGGGCGTTGAGATTACCACCCCAAACCTTTCCGATACTCAGGGTACCGTGCACATCAAAACCCGCGTGGTGAACCCCTCGGGAACCGCCGTCGTGCGAACCACACTTCTGGATCCGGACGGTAAACAGGTTGCCTCGGAAGAGTGTGCGGCAGCTGAATGCTGTGAGCAGACGCTCACGGTCGACTCGCCGAAACGGTGGTCGCTGAAGACGCCGCAGCAGTACACGGTGCGGTCGGAAGTGATGGTGGACGGACACGTGGTAGACACCCTGGACACCCGCTTTGGCTTCCGGACGCTGCGGTTTGATCCCAATGACGGGTTTTTCCTGAACGACGAGCCAGTCAAATTCCAGGGCGTCTGCATGCACCACGACCTGGGGCCTCTGGGGGCGGCCGTAAATCTGACGGCTTTGCGCCGTCAGTTGGAGATCCTCAAAGACATGGGCGTGAACGCCATCCGCACCAGTCACAATCCGCCCACCCCGGAACTGCCCGGGCTGGCCAGCGAGATGGGCATTCTGATCATCGACGAGATGTTCGACGAGTGGAAATACCCTAAATGCGAGAACGGGTATCACACTCTCTGGGACGAATGGGCGGAGAAAGACGCCCGCGCACTGATCAAACGCGACCGCAATCATCCGTCCGTAATTATGTGGAGTCTGGGCAACGAGATTCCTGAACAGAACAAGGAGGATGGCGCGGAGATCTGCCGGTTCCTGCATGAGATCAGTCATGACGAGGATCCCACCCGCCCCACCACCGCCGGCTTTAATAATCCCGGCGCGGCGATCCGGAACGGATTG
>CAZVCO010000056.1:0-3400 GCA_964625795.1 uncultured Verrucomicrobiota bacterium
GAAACCGCAGCACTCTATACCCTCCTGCACCGTCACGGCAATGTGGGGCCGGAATGGGGGCTGCATCTGGTCCAATGGCTTCATCAGGAAGTGGACGAACATACCGGACTGGTCCGCAGGGGCTGCATTGCTCCGGTGGAGCTGGAGGGAAGCTGGACGCTGCTCCCCCACCTCTGCTCGGTGCTCTACCCCCTGGCGATCTGTCAGCACGCCCGTCAGCCTCTGGCCATGCCGGCCCGGCTGATCGACACCGCTCTGGAGGTGATGGAGTTTCACCGCGATCTCTTCTTCAAACGAAAAGGACACCGCCACCTGCCCTGGGTCTACACCCTGAGCCGCTGCATGCGGTACACCACTCACCGACACGAGGAGGGCCTGCAGGCGCTGGAGCGCTTCGTCCCGGCCTACCTCGAGTATCTGAGAAGACAAACGGCTGACGGCCAGTATTCCAATCTCATTCAGGCCCAGTGGGATCTGGCCACCCTGGCCGAACTGCAGCTCGCCGTGCCCGGACGACTCACCGGCATCCCGCCCCTGAAACAGGTGCTGGACGTGGCGCCGTTCCTCTAGACACCATCCCGTGGTTCAGCGCGATAAGGGTGTACCACTTCAGCGAAGTGTCGTGACCTAAGTTCAACATTCGGCCCCCGAGAGAACATTCGTAATCGTAATCCTGCTCGTGATCATAATCGGCTCAAACTCTGGCGATTACGATCACGAGCAGGATTAGGATTATGACTTGTGATTCCGCATTAGAATCTCCTTACCTTGCTTCCGGGATCCCCACATCATGTATAAGGGTGTTTGAGCCCGTTCGAAGTCAGGTCGCACCGCTACGCCCGGAGCTGCCGGCGCAGATCCAGGGTAAACCGATATTCAGGGGCGCGTTTTGGCTCGATGACCTCCGCCTGTCTGCCCACCAGATCCCCGGCCTCCTGCCAGCGCACCTCCCGCCGCAGGCGGGCCTCCTCTTCCGTGCCCGGCCTCCCCTCGTAGACCGGACCCTCCGGATTCCAGTAATAATAACGCGCCGCTTCTGAGGTTCTCCCGGTGGCCGCGTCCACCCACTCCAGATGCAGGGGGGACTGGATGGGCACGTGCGGATGCAGGGCTGGATAGGCGCTGGCGCACTTGTAGCGTATCCCGCAGATCCAGGTGCCCCCCACCTCCTGAAACGGAACCCGGATGCCGTTGGCTAAGAGGAATCCTCTTTGCAGGCAGGCGGGATCGGAAAGCGTGACCTGCAGACGGTCGGTCGAATTGTCCACCACCCGCACGGTGGACTGTTCCAGACTCTCTTCGGCCATGAGCGGCCAGGATTCAAATGCGGTCCGCACCGTGATCGCGCCTCCTCCCGGCAGATCCAGACATCCGACCTCCGGACAGCGGAAGTCGATCACCGGGGCCAGCCATTCCGGATCAAAGTCCAGTCCGTGCTCCCGGAGGTCTTCACAGATCTCCAGCACATCCTCCCACAAAAAGGCGGGCAGGAAATAGCGGTCGTTCAGCTCGGGTCCGAAACGTTTGAGGGGCTCCCGGAAGGGATCGGCAAACAGGCGGGCCAGCACCGCACGCACGAACAGGGCCACCGCCGTCATCGATTCCAGGGTCCCGTAGGTTTCAAACGCCCGGAACTCGACGATGCCCAGAGTACCGTTGGGCATGGAGGCGTTATGAAATTTATCGAAACACAGCTCAGCCCGGTGCGTGTTGCCTGCAGAGTCGGTCAATAGATTCCGCAAAAACTGATCCATCCGCTCCCCGTCCGGCGGGGGAGACGACTGTTCAATCCCCTCGCAGGCCACCTCCAGTTCGTACAGACCGTGGGTAGGTCCCTCATCCACCCGCGGGGCTTGACTGCCGGGTCCGACATACTGTCCGCTGAATAAATAGGACAAGGCCGGATGATGCTGCCAATAGCGGAGAATGGAGGTCACCCGGGAGGGCTCCTGCAGAAAAGGGTTGCGCTCCAAATCCGGTCCGCCGAAGGCCAGATGGGCACCGCCGCCGGTTCCCCGCACCACTCCGTTCAGCTGGGTTTTGGTCCGGATCAGCCCCACCGCATCCGCTGCTTTGTCACAGCGGCGCATCCAGGCCTCATATCCGGTCCAGTTCATGGCCGGTGGAAGATTCACCTCGAGCACTCCGGGGTCGGCCGCCAGTCCGAGCTTCACCACCTCCTCCCCGCATTTGGCCGGACCGTAGCCGCAAAACACCACGTCGCGCAGATCCAGTTCCCGCACAATCTCCCGGATCATCATAATCAGCTCCCGGAATTCCGGCCACTCCAGGGGCGGAATAAACACCTCCAGCCCTCCCCGTCGGACCTCCACCGTAAGCGCGCCGCGGGGCACCTCCTCCTCCAGTTCATGCAGCGGGAGCCGCAGCCCCACCGGACTGTCCCCCATCAGCAGCGGCACCGGCCTCTCCGCTGAAAAGGGCCAGGAGGCGGACGTCCATTCACCCTCGCTGCCGGTCAGGGGCAGCACCCAGCCGGCCAGCTCTTTCTCCCCGTCCTGCTCCACCGCCGGCAGGATGTCCCGTTTCAATCCGAGTCCCTCCGCAATGCGGTGACTCAGCACCCGGGCGGTTTCCGGCTGATTTTTTCCCTCCACATCGTCGAGCAGCAGCCGGTCGGACTCCGCCCACAGCACGTCCCCCTCTGCGTGCAGCAGCAGAATATTCCAGCGGGGAAGCGGTTCGCCCGGATACCATTTCCCGAACACCTGCATGGCCAGGGCACCGGGCATCTCCTCCCGGATCAGTTCGGCCGCCATGCGCCGGGCGACGCCGAGTTTTTCCGGCCCCATGGCTTCGTTATTCCATTCCCCGCCCTCAGGGGTGCGGCTGACAAAGGTGGGCTCCCCTCCCATGGTGAGCAGGGCGTTCTGTTCTTCGAGCAACGCCTCCACCTGTCCGGCAAACTCATGCGGGGTCATGAAAAACCTCCTCAAGTGTCAGGGTTACCTCCAGAAACGAGGGGCTGGACTGCGGGGAAAAATAGGCCCCCTGAACAGGGTCCACGCGACGCGGATCGTACGAGACCGCAGAGGGAACAAAATTTCCATTGGCCAGAATTCCATTGGTGGGATCGAAACCTTTCCACCCGGCTCCGGGGAGATAGATTTCCGCCCAGGCGTGCATGGAGCCAACCGCGCGGTTGAACATGTGTCCGTCCTGATCCGGCGGATCATAGAGGTAACCACTGACAAACCGGGCGGCAAATCCCAGCTCCCTCGCCCCCTGCATAAACAGCATGGCCATATCGCGGCAGGATCCGCTGGCCAGGCGGATGGTCTCGTCGGGCGGCTGAATCCCCTCCTCATCCCGGCGCACATAGCGGATGGCATCATGGATATGGGAATTGAGGCCGGCCAGGTAGCCCACCACGTCGTCATGC
>CAZVCO010000056.1:3486-15472 GCA_964625795.1 uncultured Verrucomicrobiota bacterium
AAGGTCGATCTCCATCCGGAGGTCAAACTCGAGGACATCGGAGGTCTGCAGACCGAAGCCGCAGACCCGGATTACATTGCCCTCTGCATCCGTCACCCAGCGTCGGGTGGACTCGGGAGTGGTGGTGAGATCAAAGGACAGAATTTTCCTCCCGGTGCCGTCCAGGGGACGCAGGAAGAGGGCATGATCGCCGAAACTCACCGGGGAGTCATAGCGGTATCGCGTGTGGTGATGAATCCGGAGATACATTGAACATGGTTCCTTAAAGGGCACCGAGCCGGACCGGAAGTTTTTCGAGAGGAATGTCCTCCTGTTCGCCACTGACCATATCGCGGAGCTGTGCACAGCCGGAGGCCAGTTCCTGTTCGCCCATCATCACCACCCAGCGGGCCTGGTGGCGGGCCGCGGCTTTCATTTGCGACTTCAGGCTCCGGCCGCTGAGATCCATCCGCACGCGGATACCAGACGCCCGCAGTTCAGACAGCAGCTTCAGGTTCACATCGCGCGCCTCATCATTCTGGGACACCAGAGAAATCAGGGGGAGCCGGTCCTGAATCATAGCCGCCTGGGTGTCGTCCGACAGCGCGAGCAGCACCCGCTCCATACCGATCCCGAATCCCACCCCTTCGATTTCTTTTCCGGAGGCCTTCATACGGTAACGTCCGCCCCCGGAGAGGGCGTCCTGAGCCCCCAGCCGGTCCGAGGTCACCTCCCAGATGCTGTGCTGATAGTAATCCAGACCGCGGACCAGGCGTTTGTTTTCCACGAACGAGACTCCGAAGGTATCCAGCGCGGTTTTCAGCTCTTCATAATAAGCCACAGACGCGTCCGCCATCCAGGTCGTCAGCGGGGGAAGATCGTCCACAATCTCCCCGCAGGCCTTATTCTTGCAGTCGAGAATCCTCAGCACATTCTCCTCCATGCGGCGCTGACATTCCTCGCACAGCTCATCCCTGCGGGGAAGCAGTTCGGCCCGCAGTCCCTCCAGAATCGCGGGGAAATCCTCCGCACTGCCGCGGGTGTTGATCTGGAAAACGGTGTCGTCCAGCCCCCAGGACTCAAACAGTGCCGCCTGCAAGGCAATCACTTCGGCATCCTGACGGGGGGACGGCGCACCGATGCACTCCACGCCCAGCTGATGAAACTGACGCTTCCGCCCTTTCTGCGGCCGCTCGGCCCGGAACATGGGTCCGGTATAATACAGACGGGCATCCTGCAACTCCTGCAGATTGCCCGCAACGTACCGCATTACACCCGCCGTTCCTTCCGGCCGCAGACACACCTGTTTCCCCCCCCGGGTTTCAAATGCATACATCTGCTTCTGGATGATTTCGGAGGTATCCCCCAGCGAATGGGTATACACCGACGCCATCTCCACAATGGGAGTGCGGATTTCCTGAAAATCAAACCGGTCCATCACCTCCCGGGCGCGCGTCTCAAGCGTTTGCCAGACCCGGACTTCCGGGGATTCGATATCGGTCATGCCCTGCAGGGACTGTGAAACTTTTGCCATAAAGCTCTCTTTCCATTCTAAACCGGGGAAATCAAGACGGATGGCCATGCAACATGTTGTGACGCTTTCTCTGCACCTCCGTCTTGTGTTTTCTTTTCAGAGGAACAGGAGGGAGGGACATGGACAACCCCTCCGCCTCCTCCCCGAAATTTCTGGAATGGTCCTATCAGAGCAGCACCCCCGCGCGGACTTTATGGCGATGGGCGGATTGTTCGGTATTCAACCTTCTCGGGATCGTTCTGCTGTTCATCACCAAACATGCCTGCATGTGGCTGAACCCCCTGGTGTTCGCCCTGCTGATCGACAAGGTGGTGGAACCGGACCGCATTCCCACCTCCAGGGTCATCATCAGCGTGGTCATCCTGGCGGGAGCGTTTCTGGCCAACATACCGTTTCACACCTGGTACATCCGCCGTATCAGTAAACTGGCCAGAGAGCTGGAACGGCGACTGCGCAGGGCCTTGGTGATCCGGCTGCAGCAGCTGTCGATTCCCTATCACGATGACTCCGAATCCGGCCGCCTTCAGGCCAAGGTGCTGCGGGATGTGGAACAGGTGCATATGATCGTACATCAGCTGGGAGATCAGGGGCTGACCATCGCGCTGTCACTGATTTTCGTCACCGGACTGACCCTGAGCCGCAATCCCATGATCCTGCTGGTCTATCTGGTCATGACACCGGTGGTGATCGGACTGCGCTTTCTGTTCAACAAACGGATCACCAAAGAAAACCGGGAGTTCCGCAAGAAGATCGAATCGATGAATTCGGAAGTGTCGCAGATGATCGACATGATTCCGGTCAGCCGTGCGCACGGAGTCGAAACGTCCGCCACCCGGCAGGTGGATCAGAAACTCGACCAGGTGCAGTACCAGGGGCAGCGTCTTGACCGGGTCAATGCCACCTTCCAGTCCGCTGCCTTCGCATCCTTTATGCTGGGGAACCTCGGCCTCTTCAGTATCTGCTGCTGGCTGGCGTTCCGGGGCGTGCTCACGGTGGGGGAGGTCACTCTCTATCAGCAGCTGTTCATGCAGATCCTCATGGCCATGAACCAGGCGCTGGCGATCTTCCCGCAGCTTGCGAAAGGATTCGAATCGGTCCGCTCCATCGGAGAGGTGCTGGAATGTCCCGATCTCGAGCACAATCAGGGCAAACAGGAAGTGACAAACGTCAAGGGGGAGATCGTCTATGATCACCTGACCTACACCTACCGGGGAGCGGACAGCCCGGCGATCTCCGACCTCAACCTGCACGTCCCCGCGGGCGAATGCATCGCCGTGGTCGGTCCCAGCGGCGGGGGGAAATCCACTCTCATCCAGTTGACCATTGGGTTCCGGCGGCCCACAGAGGGCCGGATCCTCCTTGATGGACTCAATATGGAGGAACTCGATATGCGCAGCTGGCGACGTTTCATCTCCGTGGTGCCGCAGGAAAGCGTGCTTTTTGAGGGCAGCATCCGGGACAACATCCTGTTCGGCAGCCCCCGGGTGGAGGAGGAGCGGTTTCAGGAAATTGTGCAGGCGGCAAATGTCCGTGAATTTGTGGACCGGCTTCCCTGCGGCTTTGACACCCGGATCGGAGAAAACGGATCACGGCTGTCCGGGGGACAGCGTCAGCGCCTGGCCATTGCCCGGGCCTTGATCCGCGATCCGAAAGTCATCGTGCTGGACGAGCCCACCTCCGCCCTGGATGTGGAGTCTGAAAAACTGGTGCAGGAGGCGATTGATCACATGATCAAAGGGAGGACCACCCTGATTGTGGCCCACCGGCTCTCCACCATCCGCAATGCGGACCGGATTCTGGTCATGCAGGAGGGACGCCTGGTGGAAATCGGCTCCTATCAGGAACTCTTTGCCAAAGAGAACGGAGCCTTCCGGAAAATGAAAGACCTGCAGGGCTGAGTGGTCCAGGCAGTCCCCCGCCTGGTTACATGAGTTCTTTATGACCTGAAAACTCATTCTAAATCCCCGCACGGGCTTGCCCGCCGGGGCGGGATACGTCCCGCTTTCACCGCCTTCTGATTTGACCGCACCGGCAAGAGACCGTATGAATACCTTATGTCCGTACTATTCTTATTTCTCGTCGTAACCGCAGTCCTCTTGCTTTGCGTGACCGGCATGGCCGTCGGCGTAATGGCCGGACGCAAGCCCATTCAGCACTGTGGCAATGCCACTGTGGATGAGAACGGCAACAAGGTGGAATGCGCCCTGTGCGGCAACACCGAATGCAAAAACAAGTGACGGCAGGTTACCAGAGGTAACTCAGGCCAATTCCTAAGGAATAGTCGGCATCTGCGGGCTCGTCGCCGTCGATGAACACGTCTTCGGTGGCAGCTGCGGTTTTGAATTCAAAATTGATGGCCACGTTTTCCGCCAGATAGTACCTCAGTCCGAGCAACAGTGCGAACTCCACCCCCGAAGAGTCCTCCTCAACCGCATCTGCCAAGGAGACATAACCCAGGCCGAGGCCTACATAAGGAATGGCATAGGTGCGGGATTCAAAGAACCGTAACAGGGAAGCACCGTAAGAGGACTGGTCGAGATTCTTGGTGTCGGAATAGCCCAGGTCCAGCCGCAGCAGAACATAATCTGAAACAAACCCGCCTAAGCCCACATCCGCTGAAATCTCTCCTGTATTTATGGTGGAGGCCACATTGAATTCAAAATCACCTTTGTTGATGTTGATATCCTGGGCACGGCCCACGGTACAGAAAACAAAAACGAGAAGTGAGAGATACAGTTTCATTGGGTGCTCCTGGGATTGACCAACGATCTGTCAGAAAGAGTACGGGATTTCAAGCGGAAGCGTGAAGGGTCCACTCCAGCAGGTTCCGGTACCAGGCGTTTCCCTGATACAGGCAGGCGGCCGTCATGGCTCCCGTGCCATCGGCCACCAGATCCATCAACTCAACCGACCGCCCGGGAGTGAAGGACTGCCGGAATTCGTCCATCCCCCCGTACAGCAGGGAGATCAGCACAGCCGCCCCCGCCCCGCGCCACCCCCGGCCTCGAAATGCCGGAAGCCGGACAATGGAGGTGGCCAGAGCACCAAACACCACGGCATGGGCCACTTTATCCAGAGAAAACCCCACGGAGGGCACCGCCAGGTCTGAACGTCCTGAAACAAAAAACAACACCCCCACAATCAACAGAGGCCAGAACACATCCGAATCCGGAAATTTCATGCCCGCCCTTTGTCACTAAAACTGACGGCGCACCAGCTCAATGATGCCGTTCGCCACCGGCACCTTCGGCACCAGAACGTCGGCCGAATCCCAGTAATCCTGATGAAAAATCACCTTGCCGGCCGAATTAAATCTCAGATAACTGACGCCCATGGACTTCTGATCCTTCAGCACCATGGTCCAGGGCAGGATCACGTCGATTCCACTCTGGATGGGCGGCTGAAAGGTGAACGTGACCCCCGGACTGCTTTCCGCTGTCCGCACCATGTAGTCGGTCATCTTCTCCAGATCCGTGTACTGATGAAAGGCGTCACGGAAATAAAAGGTCTCCGCATAGGCGCGGGGGAAATTTTCCGCCGCCCGTTCAGGCTCAAACGGTGTGAAGGCGTCCTGAACCTTCTGCGTCCAGGCCTGCAGGTCTTCCGGCGACGGAGACACCGCCATCTGCCGGGACTTTTCCTCCCATTCGCGGTAGAGCTCATCCGGTCCGGTGGCATTGTGCCGCGGGGTTTTTCCGACGCTGTGGAGATAGAAAAACAGCACGGTGAACAGAAACAGACAGATGATAAATCCGAGAAAAAAGGTTTTCATGAGCGGGCCTCCGAAATGGCGTCACGGGCCGCCTGGCCCGTACGCAGGGTGAGTGACGTGACGAGATACGATCCAGCCATAAGCAATGGAACCGTGACCAGCCAGCCGATAATGGCATGCAGAAAGGTGGCGGCGAATTCCGCCAGGGTGTCCAGCGGTGCATCTTTGAACCGCAGCGTGAACTCCGGAATACTCAGCGTGAACGGGCGTTCCGGACGAAACATCCACTCCCCCAGCCGGATGTAGGGAATGATCAGCAGAAACTTCACCGGGGCCATCAGGTAGTTGATCGACTGCATGATGGGGTGATTCAGCTTCCAGATCATCCCGATCACCCCCAACGTGGCCATGGTGATGCCGTAAATAGGGAAAATCGACCAGGTGAATCCCCAGGCAACCGACCAGCACACGGCCTGTGGGCTCCATCCCTGGCGCAGCGCATTGACCACTGCCTGTTTCACCCTCTTGAAGATCTTCATAGTAATGAAACGAAGATGAAGGTCTCAACCTTACGACCGGGTACGTGAAGAGGAAGGGGGTAAGAAAACAGAGAGTCTCAGCCCACATTCACATCCGGCGGTCACGCCACGCCGTCACGTGCGCCATAGCCTTGGCGAAGGAGCAAGGCGTGGATGCGCCACACGATACAGACCTCATCCTTCCCAAGCGTGGCTCAGCCGGCCTCCACCTGATGCAGCCACACGTCCTGCTGCGGGAAGGGAATCGAAATGCCTTCGGCATCGAAGCGTTTCTTGATAGTCTCCTGCAGTGCGCAGCGGGTGGGCCACCAGTCGGAGGCCTTCACCCAGGGGCGGACCGCGAAATTCACGCTGCTGTCCGCCAGCTCCACCAGACCGATAAACGGCTCCGGCTCGGGCAGAATGCGCTCCTCCGCCGCCAGAATTTCCTCCAGAATCTTCCGGACCTTGTCCAGGTCATCGCTGTAACTGACGCCGGCCACCAGATCGATCCGCCGGGTGTCGTTGGCGGAATTATTGGTGATATTGCCACCGGTGATCGAGGAGTTGGGCACGATGATTCGGCGGTTGTCCGGGGTATTCAGGGTGGTGTGGAAAATACCGATTTCCTCCACAATGCCCGCCGTGCCGGCCGCCTCGATGAAGTTCCCTTTCGAAAAGGGTTTGAAGATGATCATCAGCACTCCGGAGGCAAAGTTGGACAGGGAGCCCTGCAGCGCCAGTCCCACCGCCAGGCCGGCTGCACCGAGAATGGCCACAAAGGAGGCGGTGGCAATCCCCAGCTGTCCAAGCGCGGAGACCACCACAAAGGCCATCATGGCCACATAGGCCACACTGGTGGTGAACGACACCAGGGTTTCATCCACTTTTGAGCGCAACATCAGTTTGCCGATCACGGACCGGAGCATCCCGACCACAATGCGGCCGATGATCAGGGTCAGCAGGGCCGCAAGCACGTTCGGCCCGTATTCAATCACCTGGGTTTTCAGAAAGTCGAGTACAGCATCCATAGAGAACTCCTTGTTAAGAAGGCGGATTTTATAGACACCCCGCAGGAATTGTCAGCACTGGAATCGGGTTGGTCTGGAAAAAAGTTAAAAACTCTCTACGGAGGTCCCAATGGGTCCTCTGCTTCGCATCTGCCTTCTCCTTGCCGTATTCCCGGTTCTTTCGGCCCGGGCGGGTGAGGTGACGACGCGCAACGGTGTCCCCCGGGTGGAACTGGTGGTGCACAACTGGATTCTGCCGGAGGCCACCCGGAGCGATCCCCTGAGCCGGGCCAACCGTCAGGTGGTGGAGGCCTTTGAATCCCGTTATCCGCACATCGTCCGCGAGCGGTACGCGGAGACCTACCGCAAGGATCCGGAAACCTATGGCGACCACGACTGGTCCGCCATCTCCCTGCATACCCGCACCTTCGCCGGTCTGCGGGTGGAGGGGGTGGAGTCGGATCTGCTGGCCATCGCGGGCGGAGTGGCGCCCGATGTCATGTATCTCAACTTCCGCCGTTCCGACACCTACATCCGTAACGGCTTTCTCGCACCCCTCGACCCCTATCTCTCCTCCCTCTCCGAGGAGGAATGGGAGCGGCGGGTTCACCCCAAAACCCTTCCGGTCATCCGCCGTGAAGGTCCCGAAGGAAAGGTTCACACCTGGGCCCTGCCCTATGGCGGTCTGCTGGGAAAAGGTCTACTGTACCGTAAAGATCGCTTCGAGGAGGCGGGACTGGCCTTTCCGGATGCGGACTGGACCTGGCAGGATCTGCTGGCGGCCTGCCGCGTCCTGACCGATCCCGCCGGCGGACGCTACGGCATCCGCCTGGCCCGGGGCTCCCACGAAAGCTTTCATTTTATGTCCTTCCTGTGGTCCGCCGGAGGCGACTTCATGGTGCGGGATCCCGAAACGGGCGCCTGGTCCCTGGCCTACGACAGCCGGGAGGCGGCCACCGCTCTGGCCTTCTACAACCGGCTGGTGACGGAACCCTGGACGGATGACGGGGGCGTGCTGCGCCGGGGTTATGCCTACCGGGATGCGGGGGGCGCCTGGGCCAAATGGCAGCGCGGGGATATCGCCATGACCCAGGGGTACATGGATGAGGAGATGTTCACGGTGATCAATCCGGAGGTGACCGGGCTGGCTCCTATCCCCAAAGGTCCCACCGGTCTGCGGGGCAGCGAGCTGAACAGCCGGATGCTGGCGCTCTACAGCGACATCGACGACCCCGTGGTACGGGATGCGGCCTGGGAGTTTATCCGGTTTTTCGGTTCCAAAGAAGCGTCGGAAATCCGCACCCGGGTACTGGTGCGGGCCGGGATGGCCCGCTTTGTCCATCCGGACCGGCTGCGCGAATTCGGGTACGACGCCCTGGTCCGCCTCAGTCCGCCGGAATGGACCGAGGTGTACCGCATCGCGGTCGAGACCGGCCGGCCCGAACCCTACGGCCCCGACAGCAACATCGCCTATGATCAGCTGAGCCTCCCCCTGCAGGAGGCCACCCAGCTCGCCCTGGCGGACGAGCTGCCGGAAGACCGCGAATCGCGTCTGGATGTGTTTCAAATCTTGTTGTCCGACTCGAAAGCACGGGCGGAACAGGAAATGCTCGGCATCAAAACACCGGAGCAGGCACACCGCGAAACCACCACCGCCCTGCTGGTGCTCATCGCGGTGGCCGCGGCTTACGCGGTACTGATCCGGATGATGGTGACCACCTATTCAAAAGCCGCCGCTGCGGAGGGCTCGGTTGGCAAACGGCAGAAAGGCGTCTGGACCGTGCTGCTCCTGCTTCCGGCCCTGGCCGGCATCACCCTCTGGCAGGTCGTGCCGTTGCTGCGGGGATCGGCCATGGCGTTTCAGGACTACCGTCTGCTGGGCACGTCCACCTGGGCCGGACTGGAGAATTTCGGGGAGGTTCTGTTTGATGCGGCCTGGTGGGAGTCGGTGAGCGCAGCCATCCGTTACACGCTCTGGGTGCTTGGCCTGACCTTCCTGCCCCCTCTGCTTCTGGCCATCCTGCTGCAGGAAACCCCCAAGGGAAAACTGTTCTTCCGGGTGGTGTTTTATCTGCCGGCGGTGGTCAGCGGGCTGATCGTGATCCTGCTGTGGAAACTGTTCTACGAAGAGAGTGAGTTCGGCATTCTCAATGCCGTGGTCATGCGGATCCCGGCCGGGGCGCATCTGTTCACCGGCCTCGCGTTCGCCTGGGCCTGCGCAGTGATGGGACGGCGGCTGCTGCGGCAGGACAGCCGGCTCTGGGCCGGGATCTGGTTTCTGGCCGGACTGGGCTGCTTCTGGACCGGGGGGCAATTGGCCGGGGACATTTTTCTCCAGGCCGACACCCTGAACCCGCTGGCCACCCTGACCGAACCCGTCCGCTGGCTGAGCAATCCGGAAACCGCCATGTTTGCCTGTGTCCTCCCGCTGGCCTGGGGCGGCATGGGTCCGGGATGTCTGATTTATCTGGCGGCCCTCAAAGGGATCGATGAACAGTCCTATGAGGCGGCGGATCTGGACGGCGCGGGGTTTGCCGATAAACTTCTCTTCATCGTCATTCCCCGCCTCAAGCCCCTGCTGATCATCAATTTCCTGGGCGTCTTTATCGGCGCCTTCTTTCACGCCGAAGCCAACATCCTGGCCATGACCGGCGGATCGGCCGGCACCCGGGTGGCGGGACTTCATATTTTTCAGCAGGCCTACATTTACCTGAAATTCGGCCCGGCCACCGCCATGGCCTGGCTGCTGGGGGCCATGCTGATCGGCTTCACACTCTGGCAGCTCCGCATGCTGGCCCGGCTGGAATTCAAAACCACGGGGAACGACTGAGATGGGTCTGCTTCCCCCCACCGGTGGACGCTCCGGCACTCAACGCCTGATCCGCGCCGCCATCCTCACCGCCCTTACCATCGGCGGCCTGGTCATGGCGCTGCCCTTTCTGCTGATGTTCAGCGGGGCCACCCGCACCGGGGTGGATGCCCACGCCTTCTCGCTGATCCCCCGCTTTCTCACCGACGACACCGTTCTCTTTCAGAAATACATCGAGGCCAAATACAACGAATCCCCCGCCCTGCTGCGGGCCACCTGGGAGGTGGATGTGGCCTCCTTCGATGAAGTGACCCTCCTCTCTGATCCGGATCCGGAACGGGTGGAGGCCTGGACCGCCTTTCTGCAACAGCAGGAGATCCGTCCCGAGGAGCGCTTTGCCGGATTCTCCTATGCCCCCTCCAGCCGCAGCCGCCCCTGGCTGGTGCGGCAGTACCTCAACCATCAAAGAGCCCACACCGACGGCGACCTCGCCCGGCTGAACGAACGTCTTCACACCACCTTTCCGAGCTGGAACGCGTTTCAGGTGCTCCCGCCGGACGGCCGCACCCGGGAGGGCTATGTGGAGGACTCCCCCTGGTGGAGGGCCTGGTACCGGTTCGTGAACGAAGACGCCCCGGCATGGGCAACCGGCATTCACAATCTCAGCGGATTTTATCACGAACGCGTCACCCGGACCCGGGAGGGCCGCGACGCCCCCCGTATCTCCTGGCAGGAGGCGCCGGCAGAGTCCCGTGAACCCTTTCTGCGGGGCATGGTGCATCCGGCCTTTCTTCACCTTTCCCCGCAGGCCGGGGAGGAATGGAGAGCTTTTCTGCAGCGGCGTCACGGCTCCCTGCAGGGGTTGAAACAGGCCACCGGCATCGCCGCCGACTCGTGGCGCGCGGTGCCCCTGCCGACCCGCTACCGGGACACCGGCGCCCTGCAGGCGGACTGGCTGGCCTTTGTGGAGGGATGGCTGGATCTCGAGGACGATGTCCTGCTGAAGGCCCCGCTTGACCACATTTCGCTTCAGTCGGTTGAGATGGAATGGCGGAGACAGACCGGGACGGCGCCGCCCTTCCGGGAGCGGGATCAGCAGCTCTTCCGCCGGCACCGCTCCGACATCCGCCGGGTATTCCTCACCCAGAATTTTGCCGCGGCCTTCGAACTGCTCATCCGCGACGGACGCGGTCTGTGGGTCACCCTGGTCTACTGCGCCGGCTCCGTCCTGCTGGCTCTGGTGGTGAACCCCCTGGCCGCCTACGCCCTCAGCCGTTTCCGACCTAAACACACCTACACCATTCTTCTCTACCTGCTGCTCACCATGGCCTTTCCTCCCATGGTGACACAGATCCCGCTGTTCCTGATGCTCAGGGACTTCGGACTCCTCAACAGTTTCTGGGCCCTGTGGCTGCCCGGCATGGTGCACGGATACTCCATTTTCCTGCTCAAAGGATTTTTTGATTCCCTGCCCCGGGATCTCTATGAGAGCGCCTCGCTGGACGGAGCAAGCGAACTCCGGATGTTCACCACCATCACCATGAGCCTCTCCAAACCCATTCTTGCGGTGATTGCGCTGCAGGCCTTCGTCACCGCCTACACCGCCTTCATGTTTGCCTTGCTGATCTGTCAGGACGAACGCATGTGGACCCTGATGGTCTGGCTGTATCAGTTGCAGCAAACCTACGGACCCGGGGTGCAGAATGCGGCCTATGTGCTGGCGGCGGTCCCCACCCTGCTCGCTTTCCTCCTGGCCCAGCGGCACATCCTGAAAGGCATCGTCATCCCCACCGAAAAATAATCCGGCCGGGACCGCTGGTTCACACCTGAGTGCGGAAGTAATCGATGGTGCGCCGCAGCCCTTCCTCCAGCTGGATGGTGGGCTTCCAGCCGTTGAGCGCTTCCTGTGCAAGAGTGATGTCGGGCCGCCGCTGACGGGGGTCATCGGAGGGCAGCTCTTTGAACACCAGTCTGGATGTTGAGCCGGTGAGTTCCAACACTTTTTCGGCCAGTTCCAGCATGGTGAATTCCCCCGGATTTCCAAGGTTGACCGGTCCGGTGAATCCTTTCTCCGTCTGCATCATGCGACGGAAGCCTTCGATCAGATCGTCCATAAAGCAGAAACTGCGGGTCTGCGAACCGTCGCCGTACACCGTGACGTCCTCTCCCTTGAGGGCCTGGACGATGAAATTGGAGACCACCCGGCCGTCGTTGGGGTGCATACGGGGTCCGTAGGTGTTGAAAATGCGGACGACCTTGATGTCCACCTCATGCTCCCGCCAGTAATCGAAAAACAGCGTTTCCGCACAGCGTTTGCCTTCATCGTAGCAGCTGCGCACCCCGATGGTATTGACCTTCCCCCAGTAGCTTTCGGGCTGGGGATGCACCTCCGGATCGCCGTAGACCTCGCTGGTGGAGGCCTGC
>CAZVCO010000057.1:0-1105 GCA_964625795.1 uncultured Verrucomicrobiota bacterium
AATCGCGATCCAGGCCTCGCTGACCGGTCACCTGGTGTTCAGCACCCTGCACACCAACGATGCCGCCAGCGGCTTTACCCGTCTGCTGGATATGGGGGTGGAGCCCTTTCTGGTGGCCTCTTCTCTGGAGGCGCTGGTGGCGCAGCGTCTGGTGCGGACCCTGTGTCCGGACTGCAAGAAACCCGCCGAGTATACGGCGGAGGACCTCCGGGCGGAAGGATTCCGGGTTCAGGACCGGGATCTGGAGGAGGCCACCCTGTATCAGGCTCAGGGCTGTGAGGCCTGCCGTAAGACCGGATACAGGGGGCGGACCGGGATTTATGAGATTCTCACAGTCACGGATGAGATCCGTCAGATGGTCATTGCCCGTGAGCCGGCCGGTAAAATCAAGCAGCTGGCCATTCGGCAGGGAATGACGCCGCTGCGGGAGGACGGATGGAAAAAAGTCAGGGCCGGGCGCACCACCATTGAAGAGGTGATCCGGGTGACCGAGGAAGATGCGGAGGAGTAACCGTATTGACATGACCCCGCTTCCTCTCCGTCAAAAACGCGCCTTTACGTTGTTGGAAATTCTGCTGGCTGTCCTGGTATTGGGAGTGATGACCCTGATGATTTTCGGTACCTTTCACAGTCTGATTTCCGCCACCAGCCGGGCAGAGAGTACCCTCAATTCCCTGCACGTGCATACCTCGGTTCTCGAACAAATCGCCGGTTCACTGCGGGCCAGTGTGTTCGATGGTGCCGAGCCTGAGACGTTTGAGTTCGTTCACGAGGACGGGACCGCAGGAGATCCTGATGACCGTATCAGCTGGGTGAGTGCGTCTTCCCTGTTGCTTCCGCCTGACTTCCCCACCGCGGGAGCGGCCAACCGCTTTGAACTCAGCATGCAGGACGTGGACGGGGAGCGCGGGCTCGCCCTGCGGGCTTTTCCCTCCAGCTGGGAGCTGGATGATCCGGAGGTGGAGGAGGTGCCCTATACTCTGATCAGCACGCAGGTAGAAGGCCTGGATGTGGTGATGTACGATGTGAATGAATCAGAATGGACCGACGAATGGGAGCGGACGCGTCAGCTTCCGATTTCTTTGATCCTCACTCTGGACGTGAC
>CAZVCO010000057.1:1115-3256 GCA_964625795.1 uncultured Verrucomicrobiota bacterium
GCTGCATCGCGCAGTCGCACTGCTCCGTGACGCGCTCGCCGCGCTCGGTCACGGCCAGCCCGGCAGCAAGCTGGTGGTCGCCGACATCGGGTTCCGGTAGCCCGCCTGAGCCGGCTCCTCCGTCGTGGCGGCCGTGGCGGGGGACGTACGCCATGAAGAACCCGGTCTCTTCCCGCAGGGGCTCAGCCCTTCTGCTTGCCCTGGTCACTATCGTGGTGCTGTCCTCACTGCTGGTCTCCTTTCTCTATCGGATCCATATTGAGGAGGAGCTCGCCACTCAGGCCCGCTTTGGGTTTAAAGCTCTCCATCTGGCGCGGGGGGGACAGGACTATGCCAAATGGCTTCTGCTGTCCTCTACCCGGGCGGATGCGTCAGGCGAGGAGATGCTGGATGAAGCGTTGGTACAGGCCAAGGACCGCCTCAAGGACGGACTGCCGCTGCTGGGGTTCCCGATCCCGGAAGTGGAAGAGGGCTCCTGCACCGTCTCAATTCGTCCGGAAAGCAGTTGGCGGAATGTGAATCAGCTCCCGGATGCGGACTGGGAGCAGTTATTGGACGATACTGGAGTTCCGACGGACTATCATGCTCAGCTGATTGATGCCTTCCGGGACTGGACGGATGCGGATGATCAGACCCGCCTGCAGGGAGCGGAAGAGGACGACCCGTATTATGAGGACCGGTCGATTCCGGTAAAAAATGCCCCGGTCACGGTGCTGAGTGAGCTGGGTCTGATTAAGGGATTTACTCCCGCAGTTCTGTACGGCGGAACGCTGGAGTTTTTTTATGACCGGCCGGAGGTGGAGGTGTCCGGCATCGCCCCGCGCCTGACGGTGTACGGTGAGGATCGGATTCATCTGAATTCCGCTTCGGCCCCTGTGCTGATGACCTTGTCAGGAATTCGGGCTGAACAGGTGGAGGCCCTGATCGAGGGCCGTTTGGGTGAGGACGGTTTGCCGGGAACCGAGGATGACGGGTTTGCAAATGTGGCCCAGGCCCTGGGGACGGCCGGCATCGCCTCCGACCTCGATGGCCGGTTTTCCACCTCGGATTTCTCCTGGGTGCGGATACAATCCGTCGGCCGCGTCGGCGAGGTAGTGCGGGTAGTGGAGGCGGTGTATCAGATAAACGGACAGGAATTCATCCTGCATTCCTACGAGGAATTCCGTCCCTGACCGCCGGGGCTTGTCTGACAGAGTCATGATTCAGAGATATTGCAGGGACTCTAAACGCTACCAAGTACGGCCCGACCCCTTTTGCGCTTTTGTTTTTGCGATGCTCAGGTCGCATCCGAAGTGTCGGCATCCACCCATTTCCCGGGCACATGAATCCGGAATGGAGGGCCCTTGCGGTTCGTCAGCGAGTTCTGCATATCCACATAAAGGAGCTCGACCGCGATTTCTGCCATGTGAGGCAGGTTCAGATCAATTCCTTGCTGGCTGATGTTCCGCACACTTACCATCGCCACTTCGGGCGGATTTTCCAGTTCCTGATTCCATTCATGAATTCTGCCATAGCTGCTGATCACTGCATCAAATTTTTCCTCTGCCATCCAACTCAAA
Source organism: uncultured Verrucomicrobiota bacterium (assembly GCA_964625795.1). Lineage (GTDB taxonomy): Bacteria > Verrucomicrobiota > Kiritimatiellia > SS1-B-03-39 > UBA6053 > UBA6053. The sequence continues at coordinate 2,675 of CAZVCO010000057.1, forward strand.
TAGGCCTCCCTGCGTAGGGAAATGTCTTCATCAAGAAGCACCAGCGGTCTACGCTCGCCATGCTCCCCATTATTCAGAAGATTTTCCACATAGTAGGCCGCAGGCCAGGCATGCCCCGTACGCCAGCCGTGAAACGCCAAATACATTAAACCAATCTTCCGGCATCCCCGCTCCCACAACACCTTCCAGGCCAGACGCAGGTTTTCGTAGAAATCAAACTGTACCGTGTGGTAATCCGGGAAAAGATGTTCCGGCCCAAAGGTCACCACCTGAAATCCCTGTCTGGGAATAGAAAGGATGGGTTCCGGGTCGTCAGGACTTAACGGTGCGACAAATACTCCGGAAATCCCCCGGTTCCGCAGTTGTCTGAACACCGCACGGCTTCGCTCGCCCTCCGGGCCCAGCCAGAATTCGGAAATCCGGATGCCCCGTTCTCCGGCCGCAGTCTGGAAGGAACTGCCACAGGCGCAGCCAGGCAATGAAGTCGCGCACTTCATGGTTGCACCACATCCAGTGGGGGAAACGCTGGAAGTCCGCGAAGGCCGTGTCCAGGGCATCCTCGCCCCCGCCACGCACGTAGCG
>CAZVCO010000057.1:3266-11804 GCA_964625795.1 uncultured Verrucomicrobiota bacterium
CTTCGCTCGCCCTCCGGGCCCAGCCAGTATTCAGAAATCCGGATGCCTCGCTCCCCGGCCGCCCCCTTCAACTCCTCACGCCAGCTTTGATAAAACTCCGCTTCTTTCCACATCACCTCCGAAGGCCAGTTATGGATTAGGGCCACTTCATTCCAACGGGTGGCGACTTTTCGATTCCCGGACCGGTAATCCGCCAGTGCCCGCAACCCGGGATCCGGAACGTAACCCAGCTCCTTCGCCTTTTCCCGAACCCGATTCCGGGTGGTTTCCGAAATTTTCGTGTTCCCCCGCAACGCAAGTGAAACGGTCTGTGAACTCACACCAAGTGCCGCTGCAATCTGTTTCTGGGATACATAACTCTGGGACATTATCTTAACCTATCAGATATTGGTTTACTGTAAAACCTATTTTCAGAATCGCTGATGTTCTATGCAGGCGTTAGGTTTTTAACCAGAGCCTCCTGGCTTCAAACCCAACACCCATGACCCCGAGATGTATATGAAGCGTACAATCCCCCTCGTCCTCCTTCTACTGCTGAGCCTTTTGGCCGTCAACGTCCACGCTGCTACCGTCCTGCTTGATTTCAATGATGCAGATCTGGGTGATCTTCCCGGGCAGTTCGCTCTGGGAACCGGAACCACTGGAAACTGGGATGCCGCAACCGATATCGATGTGATAGCCGGTGACCTCACAGCTCCTGGTTCAACCAACTATGCGGTCACGCAAAGCGGGACGGCGCAGTCGATCCAGGGTCAAACCGGCTCCAACGCACGGCAGGCGAACGTACAACTTTCCACGGCACTCACGGGGGACACCATCTGGGGGTCCTTTCTGCTCAACCTGAATGGGTCAACCAGCGGCCGCGGTGGGATTACCTTGAACCCCACTATAGATGACACCACACCCAATGACCCCCGTATTTTCGCCCTGGGTGCTGATTTTCAGGCCTGGCTTACCGGCGATAATGGAGCTGAAATTAATATCGGCAGTTCAATTTCCGCATCGGAAACCGCTCTGATCCTGTTCCAAATCGATTTTAACCCAACGGGTAACGACACCTTGAACCTCTGGGTAAACCCGGATGTGACAAATCTGGGAACCGCTTCTACTAATTCCTCCACGGATTTTCTTGGAGCTGGCGGCATCACTCACTTGGGGATTTTAAGCTACAATGGTAATGCCCCAATCATCGACAATGTCCGCCTCAGTGATGATGCGGATGCGTTCAATCAGGTGACTGCAATACCGGAGCCTTCCAGCCTCTTTCTTGTCGGTGTGGCCGGGATGGGGATTCTGATACTGCGCCGTTTTCGGTAAAACGTAAAACGGAACAACCCGTCCATAGTTCTATCAAAGCCCCGTAGCGCCCGCAGGAGTCGAGCCAGCTGCATGGCTTGGCCCCGGTCGCCCAAGCCCGGCGCCCGTCACGCTGCCTGCTTCCACCCCGCGCAAACGCACTTTGATTTTGAATTGGCAGACCTCGGTTTGCTGACCTTTGCGGATTATTCTGTCTCCGATGCGGCGTCGTCCATCATGCCTTCTCCCCACTCGGAACGGGCGGGGAGTTCCCAGCCGCGGTACCAGTCGGCCCGGTCGAGCTCGGTTCCTTTTCGCAGCTCATAGGTAAGTTTTTCCGCTTCCTCGGGGCTGACCAGCACCTCAGGGCTGATTAGCACTAGCAGCTCAGTGCGGATATTCTCGGTCCGGGTGCTGCGGAAGAGGGCTCCCAGGATGGGGATACTTCCCAAAATAGGCACTTTGGTATTGGTATCCCGCACATCCTCCCGCACCAGTCCGCCCAGGACCAGGGTGCCGCCGCTTTGAATGGACACGGAAGCCTCCAGTTCTCTTGAGGTGATAATAGGGACGTCGTTCCCGTCAATGGTGGTGGTGCCGCCGACATTCTCCGCTGTCTGGGTGAGATCCATGATCACGGTGCCTCTGGGATTGATCCGCGGGGTGACCGAAAGATCCAGACCAATGTTTTCGAACTCAAAAGAGGACTGGACCGAGCCGCCGATGGTGGTGGCGGTGGTGGTGGGAATGGCCCGGCGTTCTCCCACCCGGATGGAGGCCTCTTTATTGTCGGTGGTGACAATAATCGGGGTGGCGATGACTTTGGCCTCACTGTCACTCTGGGCCAGACGCAGCACGGCATCCAGATTGAAATCGTACAGTGAAACAAAATAAGAGAGGCTGCCAGGCGCGAGTTCGATGTCGCGGGTGATGGTGGCCGCATCACGGAACGCGGTACTGCCGGAACTGAGATTCTGCCCGCCCCCGAAGGACCCCACCGGTTCCCGGATGGTGAGGCCGTTTATGGTCTCGACGTTATTGACCGTCAGCGACTGCTGCAGCCAGTCGATACCATAGGACAGATTGTCGGTGAGGGTGACCTCCATGATCACCGCCCGGATCGCCACCTGGGCCAGCATCACGTCCAGCTTGTCGATCACGCCCTCCAGCACATCCAGTTCTTCTTTGCGTCCCATGAGGATGAGGGAATTGGTCCGTTCATCCGCTAGAATACGGGTGCTTTCTCCCAGGCGGACCGCCTTCTCGCTGTCGGTTGCCGCAGGTTGGCTCTCCTGTTGTTGATCTTGCTGACGGATAAAATCCCGAATGCTCTGCCCCTGTCGGTCCTCGGCGCCGGACGGTGTGGTCCCCGGAGAAGGGGAATCGGAAGAGGAGGAGGCGGCACCAATCAGCTCATTCAGGGTGGCCGAGGCATCGACCGCATTGGCAAACTGGAGGGTGTGAATGCGAACACCAATATCCGGCTCCACTTTTTTATCCAGGGCCTCAATCATCTCGGCAAAGAAATCATGGTTCTCCTTCCGGCTGATAATGATGAGGATGTTGGTGCGGTCATCGGCCACAATCTGCACCGCACCCTGGATCAGATTGGTGTTGGGGAGACTGCTGTCGGAGTCGGGTTCCGCATTACCGGAATCATCCGTGGAGCTCCGTTCCCGGATAAAGCCTCTGGGAAGCCGGATGTCGCGCCGCTGAACGGTGGGGTTTGCAGACTCCAGTTGCTGACTCTGCTGCACCAGGGTGTCCAGTCTGGTTTTAATTTCAGAGGCAGGCGCATGAATCAGTTGGTAAATTTTCACACTTTCGCGCGCCTCGGAAGGCCGGTCCAGCAGGGACAGAATCTCCTGGATCCGGGCGAGGTTGCTGCGGGTATCGGTGACCAGAAAGGCATTCCGGCGTTCCAGAAGCTGAACGGTGGCCGAGGGACTGAGCCGCTGGGTGATCAGTCCCTGAACTTCCTGAACAGGCAGATGCTCGAGTTGAAGAATGCGGCTGACGATTTGTTCATCATCACCCTCCAGCGGTACCTCATCCGTAAGCAATGGTGCCCCCTCCCGCTCCACCCCGGCAGCGGGAACCACCCGGATAAACCTGTCCCGGAAGGGGACGAGGGCGATGTTATTCATCTCCAGTATACTTTCCGCGGCTTTCAGAAACTCGCGGATGGGAATGGGCTCCCGGCTGACCAGCGTGATGGAGACATCGGCCACTCTCGGGTCCCGCAGAATCACTTTTCCGGTGAGGGCACCGATTTCCTGTAAAAGAAGGTCAAGACTGGCATTCTGATACTGAGGCTGGATCATCCGTTCCTCTCCGTTTTCCGCTTCAAGCGCAGAGGGTGGAGATTCTCTGTCGGTCTCTTCCTGGGCCGTTAGGAAGAGGAGAGGGAAAAGGGATAGAATGAGAAAAAGTGTCTTCATCGCCGGGTAAGGTGGTGGGTCATTCGGGTGGAATCTCTGCTGGCAGGTCTTCACGGGTGTATACAAAATCCAACATTAAACTGCCGGAAAGACTTTCGGCGAGGCCATTCCGATTCTGAATGCGCAGCTCGCTGATGTCCGCAACCGCACCCAGAGCGTGCAGCTCCACCAGAAAATCGATCAATTGCGCGGAGGTACCTTCCCAGGTGCACCGCACAGAATACTGATAGACATCCAGATTCTCCAGAAGTTCCTCGGTTCGGGGGGTGACGCCGGTGATGCGTAATCCGCTGGATTGTGAAAGATCCTGCACTTCACGGGCGAAAAGAGATTTGAGGTCTTTTTCCTGGGGATGAACCGGTATTTCGGCCCGGATGCGGTTCAACTGACGTCTCAACTCCGGCTCCCGCTGCATCAGGGTGCGCTGACGGGCCTCGTCCAACCGAGCGGTCAGCCATTGTTCACGCAATTCCCCGTGCCGGGTCTGTTGTCGATCCACAATCACATAGGTGAGCCCGAGGAACAGGACGATGAGGGTGATCCTGGCCAGCCGGACCTCACGTGGCTGCAGTGTTCTCATGGTGAGTCCTCCGGAAGCGGTTCTAAAGGCTGCCATTCCAGATCGATCTGAAAAGTCGAGCCTCTGGAGGCGGTTTTCAGGTCATACTGCAGCACCTCCACATCCTCCTGATTGGAAAGATTTCCCAGGAAACGGTTAAAAACTTCAGAGCTTCCCTCCATGCTTCCACCGAGGGAAATTCCGCTGCCTTTGCTGTAGCGGAAGCGGTTGATGATCAGGGTGCCGTTTCCAGGCAGGGCCTCCGCGAGGACCAGAAGCGAGTTGAGGGCGCTGGTTCTCCGGTCAGTGAATGGCTGAAGGGATACCAGCTGCTCCTCAAGGGTGCGGACCTTTTCGATGGCGGGTGAGGTATTTGCTTCCCGAAGGTCGCGGAGCCTCTGGCTTAGCAGAACATTCCGGCCCAGGAAAAAGCCCATCCCCAATACCCAGATTCCCAGGAGGACGGCAGCAAGCTGGAGAAGTTTTCTTCGCTGGCTGCGCTGTTCTTTTTCACGGGTCCAGGCGCGGGGCATGAGGTCAAGTTTATCCCCGGACATGGTTCTGGCTGCGATACCCGCCTCCGGGTCCGGGAGCGGCTTCAGCCGTACGTCTCTGCCGGTTCCCGTTTGCTCAAATGGGGCTGCCCAGGCGGGGAGGGGATCCCGGTGCCAGAGTGTGACCTGCCGGGTATCCAGTTCCGGTGCGGTGGCGACCAGCGAAATCGCGGCGGAGGCCAACTCCTCCTCCAGCTCAGCCGGGGACATCTCCGCCGCATGGGGCAGGGGCCAGATCATGCACAGGCCTTTCTCATCCGCCGCGGTCAGATAGAGATCCTCCTCCAGCAGGATGAGGTGAAATCCATTGCCGCAGTCCTCCGGTTCAGCAGAAATCTTTATGGCCTCCCAGTAGGCCGGAATGTCCACATCAATTCTGCTGATTTCCTGTTGCGGTGAACTGCGGAAGGGCTCCAGTCTGGAGGCTTCACAGACCGTCACCAGCACCCGGCTGTGGGTGGCGTCCTGCCAGACGGCCTCCCAGGCCACACAGGTTTTCTCTATGGGGTAGGGGGAAATCTGTTCGGCCTGCAAACGGACCATTCCCTCAATTTCCTCTGCCTGAACCGCCGGCAGGGTGAAGAACAGGATCAGACTTTCCTTGGCGGAAAGCATCCCCACCTGCGAAAGATCCAGATCAGGTTCAGCGTTCATCGTAAGGCTCCTGTACCCAGCCGGCCTGCATGGCGTCAGCGGGATAGAGAAAGGTTTCGACGGATTCTCCGGATTCCGGATCTGCATCTCTCCGCCAGACGTCGGTGCGGAGATGATAAAACTCCTCATCCTCCACCACCGGGGTGATGGTCCGGCGCCATGACCAGCTGTCCGAGTCACCGTCCTGAAAAAATCCGGAGGTTTCTCCCTCCTCCAGATTCTCCAGGTCCAGCGGTTCGCGAATCTCCAGTTCCTGCAGCCAGCTCCGGTAGGTTTGGTAGTCACGGGCCTTCACGGTGAAGGACACTCCCTGAGTGGCGGCTGAAAAAAATACGGTCAGCGCCATCCCCAGTAATACGGTGGCCAGCATGACTTCCAGAAGGGAAAACCCCTTGCGTGGTTCAGAAGCGATCATGAATCTCCACATGTCCGCTGGTTCCGTTAAACTTAAGTGACATCCGGTCGGTTTCCCCGTCCGATATCTCCACGGAGTAGGGCGTGGTGGTTCCTGACGGGGTATAGGGGAGGTAATAGGTTCTGTCCTCCTGTTTCATGCCGGTGGCGCGGAGTATACGGGTGTCCGGAGGCAGCTGTACAGAGCGGAGGACCTGCCACTGAAGGGGCTCAAACCGTTGAGCCGGTCTGCGGATCCAGCGTTCCGGCATGGATACGGAGGAGGAAAGGCTCTCCCCCTCTGCAGGAGGCGTGCTGCCACTCACCCGGACGGTATTGTCGGCCGCATGATAACTGATCACAATGGTTTCCGCTCCCAGAATGGCCCGGTTACGGGCAAAGTGATGCAGAGCGATCAATCGGCGCAGGACGGAGCGTGTGCGGGCTGCGTCAACTGATTCTATGGCCGGAGGCAGAAATGCGGCAGCACTGATTCCAAGCACCAGAACGACCAGCAGGATCTCCAGCAGGGTGAATCCCCGGGTGCGGGAGGTCATGTTATTGACCACGGTTGGTGACAATAATCGGTCCCTCTTCCGTATTTCCGGCATTGGAGCGGATCTCATAACGGGTTCCCTCCACGGAGTAGGTGAACGGATCCCCCCAGGCATCGTTCTTGAGCTTGAGCAAATAGGGGCCTTTCCAGCCGCGGACGCCGGGATCCTGCACCAGAGCCTGCAAATTCGGAGGCATCTTGGCCACATCCAGATAATAGGTGTTCACGGCGGAGCTCATCTGACCGATGATGCTTTCGGTTGCCGTGCGCCGGGCTTTGTCGCTGGTGCCCACGATATCCAGATTGTTCAGGGCCACCAGGGCAATCACCCCCAGAATCGTGATCACCAGCATGATCTCGAGTAAGGTGAAGCCTCGGGTGGAAGGGGGGGGATGTTTTGAGTATTTCATAAGTGGAAGATCAGGACAGTCCCTGCGTCAATTGAAAAAGCGGAAGCAGCATACTGATAGCAACGAAACCGACTATACCGGCTATGGTCACCATGAGCAAGGGCTCGATCAGGGTGGTGATCCGTTTTATATTCCGGTTGAGTTCCATATCATACCGCCGGGCAATCTGTGCCAGAGTGCGGGGAACCTGACCGGCCTCTTCCCCGACCGAAAGCATATCCGTGAACACATCGGGAAAGATGCCGCTCTCCATCAGAGGTTTGGAAAGGGAGGATCCGTCGGTCACCCGGTGTTTCAGGGTTTCGATTTCTTTTTCAATCACCGCATTGTTGGCTGATTTTTTCACAATATCCAGAGCCCGCAGCACCGGCACACCGTTCTGCATCAGGTGGGAAAGGGTGCGGGCAAAATTGGCATAGGCCGCGGAACGGATCAGGTGACACAACACCGGAACGCGCAGTTTGAATCGGTGCCATTTCATCCGGCCCGCCGGGGTCTCCGCCCAGCGGCGGAGGAAAAGACCGCCCACCGCGCCTGCCAGCAGCAGTACCCACCCGTAGGTCAACAGGCTCTGGCTGAGAAAAAGCAGGATGCGGGTGGGCAGGGGCAGAATACGGTCCATGTCGGTGAAAATACGTGAGAACTGGGGGATGACAAACAGCAGACAGAAAATAACCACCAGCAGTCCGAATCCGGCCACGATCAGGGGGTAGGTGAGGGCGCCTTTGACCTGCTCCCGTGCTTCGATTGTGCGCTCATAGTGGATGACGGCAGTGGCCAGAGCGTCCTGGATCTGTCCGGAGGCCTCTCCCGCCTCGATCAGGGAAATATAAAACTCAGGGAAACTCCGTGGATGTTTCCGCAGAGCGTCCGACAGGTTTAGGCCCTGAACGATATCCATGTGCACGTCTTTAAGGATTTTCTGACGCAGCGGCTGCCCTTTCTGTCGACTGAGAATCCGCACGCCTTCCCCCAGGGTCATGCCAGCGGAAAGCAGATCCTTCAGGTCCGTGGAGAACTGGAGTAAGGAGGGCAGGGGAATACGGGGAGAGCGCGAAAATGAGGCGGAAAACGAGCGTGTGTCCTCACGGGGCGGGACCACGCGGGATTTGCCCACTTCCTCCACCTGCAGGGGAAGCAGCCCCTGTTCGCGCAGGGAACGGATGACGTCATGCCGTTCGGAGCCCTGCAGGTCTCCTTCGTGCATCCCGCCCCGAACGTCTTTCGCTTTATAGTGAAATGCCGGCATCGGGTTCCGTTCGTAAAACCTATTCCAACACGATTTCGGGGGTTGGCGTGGCAGTGGGGCCCGGGGTCCCGGTTGGGTTGGGTTCCGGGGTCGGGGTGGGGGTGGCTGCCACGGTGGCTTCCGCATTGGCTGGAGATCGAAGATTCGGCTCGACCCAGATGCCGGAGAGAGTGGCGCTGGTGCCGCTGACCCGGATTTCGCCGGTAATCACCACCTGCACGCCGGTGGAGGTGAGACCTCTGAGGGTGACCGTGGCCACAGAGCTGTCCGCCCGACCGATACTGCCGGTCCAGCGGGCACCCAGATTGTCGATCGCCTCCAGCCGGTCGCCGGATTGCAACAGGGTCAGGGCGGTGACGGCCGTGCCACTTTGGCGGGAGGCAATTCCGGATTCATTCCGGTAGGTTCCGGCGATCTGAAGCGCGA
>CAZVCO010000057.1:11814-15257 GCA_964625795.1 uncultured Verrucomicrobiota bacterium
AGCTGCCGCCCGCCACCATCCGCTGCGTCGAGCCCGACGGCGCGACCTGCCGCACCGTCTCATCGCCCCCGCTGATTTCGCATCCGATAAAACTCAGACAGGCGGCGCACAGCAGGGTGATAAGAAATACAGAGGGTGGATTTCGTTTAAACTGAAACATCGTACAGGATCCTTTTGTTGCACTTCACTTCACAGGATGTATCATGGACCCTGCGGATTCTCTAGGAGATATTGGGGAAATCAGGGGGTGATCGTCCCCGTTTTGGTGGCCGGATACAGGCTTATTCGATGGGAAGATTTCTTAGAGTGCGATACAGCTCAGGATCCGGATCCTCCGCTCCTGCCGCTGCATTGGCCAGCACCTGGGAGGGGCGGGTGGCTCCCGGAATCGCCACCAGATTGGCCGGATGACCCATAAGGAAACGGAGCGAGGTTTCGACCAGATCCCGTTCCTTCACCACCGATTGAAGTTCGGCCAGTCGGCGTAGACGTTCTTCATAGAAATCGCGCTTGTCTCCTCCGGAGTTCCATCCGGAGCGCACGGTGTCGGTGAACACCGTCTCCCGATCATACCGGCCGCTGAGGATACCCTTGTGGAGCGGACCACGCACCAGAATGCCCATGCCCTGTTGCTGACAATAGGGGAGGAGCTCCCGTTCGGGTTCACGGTTGAGCAGAGAATAATCGATCTCCACCACCGCGCAGCGGCCGTTGGACTGTTCCTGAAAACGTTTCACCACCTCCAGGCTGTTGCTGGAGACGCCATAATAACGGAGAAACCCCTCATCGACCAGATGCTCAAACCCTTCGATATAGACCGAGGGATCCTCAATGCCGCCTTCATGGCAGAGCAACACGTCCACATAGCCCGTTTTCATACGCCCGGCCACCGCATGTCCGCAGAGGCGGATCATATCGGCCGTGGTTTTTGGAACTCCCTGTCCGGTGCGTTTCCCCCAGTTACCGATTTTGGAGACGATCAACAGGTGTTCGCGTTGAAATTCATGCAGAACGCGGCCAATGCGCAGTTCGCTCATGCCGTTGGGAATTCCGTAGGATTCTGCCGTGTCGATCAGATTCATGCCCGATTCTATTGCTGTACGCAGGATGGCATCGGATTCCTCATGGGTCATCTCTCCCCACTGGTTGCCAATGTTCCAGGTGCCGAGTCCAATAGCGGACGCCTCAAAGCCGGTTTTTCCAAAGGGTCGTGTCTTCATGGGCATCTCCAAATGTGAAAGGGGGTCAGTTTGGACATCGTCTCATGCTTTACCCGAGAACGGCAAACAAAAAAATCCCGATCCCCCTCAAGGGATCGGGATCAAACCTAACAGAACAAATGAAGTTACCAGCTTGCTTTGGTTACGCCGGGAAGTTCGCCGCGGGAGGCCAGTTCGCGGAAGGTGATACGGGACAGCTGGAAGCGGCGCATGTACGCACGGCGACGGCCGGTCATCTGGCAGCGGTTGACCAGGCGGGTGGGGCTGGCATCGCGGGGAAGCTGTGAAAGGGCAATATAATCGCCTTTTTCTTTCAGCTCTTTGCGCAGCTCAGCATACTTCGCCACTGTCTTTCGTTTACGTTTCTCTTTCTCGATCCAGCCTTTACGTGCCATGGGAGTTTCCTGAAAATGATTAGGTTTCGTTCTAAAAGGGAGGTGCTCTATACGTGCTGAAGAGGCGTAAGGTCAATGAAAATCTGCTGATTTCTCACGGTTGGGGCGTATCCCGGAATGGGTGTAAAGCACGCTTGCAAAACGGAGGTTGGGCATTCCTGCCCGACAAATGCACGGTGACGGCCTGGAAAGGCCATCCTCCTTTGTCTCCAGTTACCTTATTTGCACCAATTCTGGGATGCGCCCTCACGGTTGCGGTCCGGTGCGGATGAACCGGGCGATAAACATGCCGTCGGCCTGCAGATCCCCGGGCAGCAGGGTGACCGTTCCGTCGGTGAGGGCTCCGCTGAGCGGATGGGGGAAGGGGTCCAGTTCAAATCCGGGTACGGTGGAACAAAACGTGTCCACCACTTCACGGGTTTCGGACCGGGTCAGACTGCAGACGGCATAAACCAGCACCTTTCCCTCCGGCACTGAGCCGGACACGTTCTCAAGCATCGCGAGCTGCCGCCGGGCGGCCTGGCGGACATCTTTTTCCTCCGTGCGCCACGCGCCGTCGGGATTGCGGGACCAGGTGCCGGTCCCCGTGCAGGGCGCGTCCACCAGAATCCCGTCGAGCGGCAGGTTGGGCGCCTGAAGATCCTTGCTTGTCAGATCCAGTTCATAGTGCCGCAGTTTGCCGAGTCCGTGGGCCCGGGCCCGTTTCACCAGATTGCGGAGAGCGGTGTCGCGCTTGTCGGTGCAGGTAAGGTCCAGATTCTTCTCCGCCAGATCCAGCAGATGCAGACTTTTGCCGCCGCTTCCGGCACAGGCATCCCACCAGTTCTGACCCGGGCTGGGGGCGCAGACCCGTGCCACCTGCTGACTGGCCAGATCCTGAATTTCGATTCCTTTGGGATGCTCATCCAGCCAGCGCTTGATACTTCCCGGCTTGGAAAAGGCATAAGCGCAGGGAGCCGCCTCACCGGCCCAGGCGGCGCCGTCCTCTAAAAGCGAGTCATGCAGAACGGGTTGAAGATCCTGATCAATCCGCAGCCAGGTGGGGGGGCGGTTGACATGTTCGGCCAACCGGTCCTCGAAGGGGCCAAGGTGGGTGGTCTCCTCTCTCCACCAGCCCGGCAGCCAGGCCTCCACCGGTGTCAGTTGCAGAGACAGCAGAGCCTCCACCTTTGTTTTTCGTTCCGGCAGGGGAGTGGAGGTTTCCGCAGCGGAGACCGTCTCTTCGCACAGACGTTCCGGACTCCAGCCCAGTTCTTCGGCGATGGCCAGCAGGGCAGGGGGCCATTCCACCTCCTCCAGGGCCCAGGCCGCGATCAGGCCTTTGGCCAGCGGCGAGAGGACCATGGCCTCATATTCGCCGTTGCTGAATCGGCACATGGCGTCGATCTCGGTCTTTGCCCTGGCGGGATCCTGGTGGAAGCCGACCTCGCAAAACAGCTCGCCCAGCGTCTCGTCGGCCACCTCGGCCCCGCTGAACCCGAAAGCGATCATCGCCGGGACGCAGATCAGATCCTCCTTGGTCAGCCCGATCGTCCACCCGTAGAGCCTTGCCATGGAGACCGCCTGACAGATGGTGACCCTTTTTCCCAGGTGCGTGGAAGGCCGCTTGGTCTTTTCCGGAAAATGGGAGGCATTGTCGAGGAACTCGACCCCGACGACGGATACGACCCGATCCTCGCCACCACCTTCAACCGCCTCCACCCGCAGAAGGTCGAGGGCGGCAGCGTGCCGGAGGAATTCCGCGTCGAATACGTCTCCGACCGCCTCCACACCTTCGGCACCGCCTTCCTCGGCCTCACGCTCGAGTGCTCCCGCTGCCACGATCACA
>CAZVCO010000058.1:0-2463 GCA_964625795.1 uncultured Verrucomicrobiota bacterium
TCGGTCCCTGGCCGGGCTCGAAAATCCTCCGCTCATCAAACACCCCGTAATTGGGCAGCTGGCGTTTGGCGTATATGCCCCGGCAGGTTCCCCCGTCCACCACCGCCGCGGCATTGAACGGATGCCGTCCGCCTGCGGCCACTGTGCCTACGATCCCCGCCAGACCGGGGGGGAATTCGGCTGCCAGAGTGTGCAGTTCCCGCTCCATGGCGGAGACAAAATGCGGTTTCAGCACCAGATCCTCCGGGGGATATCCGCATAGAGCGAGTTCGGGAAAGACCACCAGATCCGCCCCTGCGGCTTTGGCGTCGCGGGCAGCCTCCAGCATCCGCTCCCGGTTGGCTTGAAGGGCGCCCACCGTGCAGTTCAATTGTGCTAATGCGATTCGCAACCTGCTCATATCCCCCTTCTATGTTCAAATCTCCTACGGTCACGACAAAAATGTGACCATTCGGGTTTTCTCACTACAGATTTGAAGCGACGTCTTAAGAGTTCCGTGAGGGAAAGGTTAAGATGAACGATTGTTTTTTAGTGGGGTTTGGTCATGGAATCGGGTGTGAAGCCCACCGGAACATTTAAGATCTCCTCCCGGGACCCTGAGTCTGCCGCACGTTGTGGGACTCTGTATACGGCCCACGGACGGGTCGATACACCGGTGTTTATGCCGGTGGGCACCCAGGCCACCGTGAAGTCTCTGGCGCCGGAAGAAGTGTCATCCATGGGATACCGTATGATTCTGGGCAATACCTATCATCTGAACGAACGGCCGGGGGCGGACTTGATCGAACGGCGCGGAGGCCTGCACCGGTTTATGAACTGGCAGGGGGCGATTCTGACAGACAGTGGGGGCTTTCAGGTCTGGTCGCTGGCCAAACTGAATCAGATCACCGAAGACGGGGTGACCTTCAAGAGTCACCTCGATGGATCCGAACAGTTTATGGGGCCGGTGGAGTCCATGGAGATTCAGCGCCGGCTGGGATCGGATATCGCCATGCTGTTTGATGAATGCATACCATACCCGGCAGAGAAGTCGTATGCTGAGCAGGCCGTGGAACGCACCCTGCGGTGGGCGAAGCGGTGTAAAGAGCAGCCCCGGGCGGCGGGTCAGATCCAGTTCGCCATCGTGCAGGGAGGGGAATTTGCCGATCTGCGGGCGCACTGTGCAGAGCAGCTGGTCGGAATCGGGTTCGACGGGTATGCAATCGGCGGGGTGAGTGTGGGCGAGCCGGATGAGTTGATTCTCCCCGGCGTGGAGGCGTCGGTGGGGTCGCTGCCGGAGGACAAAGCCCGCTACTTAATGGGGGTCGGCATGCTGGATCAGATGCTGGAGTCGGTGGCCCGCGGGGTGGATCTGTTCGACTGTGTGCTGCCGACCCGTATTGCCCGCAACGGATCCGCCGTCACCCGCCGCGGCCGTCTTCAGCTTCGCAATGCGGTCTGGAAAGAGGATGACCGTCCCATCGAGCAGGGCTGCGCCTGTTATACCTGCAGCCATTACAGCCGGGCGTACCTCCGTCATCTCATCAATTGCGGTGAACTGCTGGGGTACCGGCTGCTCAGCCTGCATAACCTTCAGTGCATGTACGACGTGATGGCCGACGCACGGGCCGCTATCCGGGAGGGCACCTTCACTCAGTTCCGGAAAGACTTTCATGCCCACTACCGCAAAGTGGCGGAAACGGAGGAGTAACCCGGCGGGTGGCGGTTCCATCCGCTTCCGGGAACGCAAAAGCCCCTTTTCCGGATCGACCTAGCGGATTACCGGGAATGTGCTTGGATACCGGGATGAATCCTTATGTATTACTGATTGAGTGTCCCGACCGCAAAGGGCTGGTGTTTGACGTGACCCGTCTGCTGATGGAGTCCGATCTGAACATTGTGGCCAACGGTGAATTTGTGGAGCATGATACCGGCCGTTTTTTTATGCGCACCGAGCTGGAGGGCCGGGTGGACGCCGCGAACCTGACCCGGTCCCTGCAGGAGGTGCTGCCGGCGGAGGCGCGGGTGAGGATGGTGCCGCAGCGCCGCAAACGTATTGTGGTGCTGGTAACCAAAGAGGCCCACTGTCTGGGTGATATCCTGGTGCGGTGTCAGTTCAATGAAATGAATGCCGATCTCACGGCCGTGGTGGCCAACCGGGAGCGGCTTCGTCCGCTGGTGGAGCAGGCAGGCTATCCCTTTCACTTTGTGGAGCAGGAGGGGCTGGAGCGGGAGGCTCATGAACAGGAGATTATGGGGGTGATTGACAGCTATGAGCCCGATCTGGTGGTGCTGGCGAAGTACATGCGGATCCTCACCCCGGCAATGGTGAACCGGTATCGCGGGCGGATGGTGAACATTCATCATTCCTTTCTGCCGGCGTTTATCGGGGCGAATCCCTATCGGCAGGCTTATGAGCGGGGAGTGAAGATCATTGGAGCCACGGCACATTTTGTGACCGAGAATCTGGATGAAGGCCCCATC
>CAZVCO010000058.1:2473-10965 GCA_964625795.1 uncultured Verrucomicrobiota bacterium
ACCGCTCAACGCCCAACCCGTCCCCGCGGGTTCGGAGCGGAGGGCCTCGCCCATGACGAGGGTGGAGAAGTGGGTGAGGACCTGGACGAGGGCCCCATCATTGCCCAGGACGTCATCCAGGTCCACCATCAGTATTCCCCGCAGAAAATGGCCATGGCGGGTCGGAATGTGGAGAAACACGTGCTCAACCGGGCTCTGTATCTGGTGCTGGAGGACCGGGTCTTTATCAGCGGGAATAAAACGATTATTTTTGAATAGCCTGTTCCAGGAAACGGCCGGGCGGAATGCCTTCCGCTTTTTTGAATACCCGGTAGAAATGGGCCAGATCTGAGAAACCGGACTCATAGGCGGCGTAGGCGATGTTTTCTGTTTCCAGCAGACGCTCCCGGGCATAGGCAATGCGGCACTGGCGCACATATGCGGTCACCGTCATGCCCATTCGTTTGCGGAACAGCCCGGAGTAGGTGCGTTCGGATACACCGCACATGGCGGCCAGATCCGCGGTCCGCACGTTGCGGAAGAAATTCTCCTCGATGTGGGCCACAGTGTTGTGAAACTGGTCGCGCAGATTCTCTTTGTCACGCTGAGGGATGACCCGGGTCAGGTGCACCATGAGCTGAAGAAATCCTGCGACGCTCGATGCCGCCCAGCCGGGTTTCCGCAGGTGCTGCTCCACCAGCAGAGTCCTCAGGTCATCCCGAATCCGCTCCCGGGCATATTTCGGCAGCCGGAACACCTGCAGAGGGCGCTGCAGATTCAGAAACGTCTCCAGCAGTTCGCGGCCTGCCGTAGAACTCTCAAATACGGTGGGCAGAACGCAGATCACCACCAGGGTCATGGGGGAGTCAGGCTGATCGACAAAACGGTGGGGCACGTCTTTCGGAGCCCAGAAGATATCCCCCATGGCGACCGGATTCGAAAGGGAGCCGCTTTCCACCGATCCTTTTCCCGCCGCAATCCAACACAGCTTGTGAAAAGGCCAGGCCTGCTCCTCCATTCGGAAATGGGCCGAATGCGGGCTTTCCAGAGCGAACAGGCCGTGGGCCGGAATGTCCACCGAGCGGGGAGAGGAGAATCGTTTCATCATCAGGATTGCCGAAAAGGCTAACCGTATTTTTCAGAGGATCAACTGTGATTTCCGGAATTACCAACACCCTGTTGCGGATTTGTCCAATCATCCCGGCCTGAATGGGCGTAGGGTAGTTCAACATTAACAGAGGTGATTATGAGTGTAGTGTTTCAAGCGGAAAAGTGGTTGAAAGAACAGTTGTTTGACTGTCAGACCTGTGGGCAGTGTGTGTTGTCGCACACGGCTATGATCTGTCCCATGAATTGTCCCAAGGGTCTTCGCAACGGTCCCTGCGGGGGAACGCTGGACGGGAAATGTGAGGTGATTCCCGAAATGGACTGCGTGTGGACGCGCATTGAGAAAAAGAAAAAGGACAAAGCCTTCAAGGTGCACCTGCCCCCGGATCCGGAGTTGCTGAATACCGCCAGTTATGTGAATCTGATCAATGGGAAAGACCGGGAAACACGTGTGCCCAAAGATCCGGTGGACACGTCGCACATCCCGGCGGGTTCTGCGTTGGCCGAGAAAATGCATCGGGGGGAATTTGTGGTCACTCTGGAGATTGCCTCACCCCTGACCCGCGACGGACTGCCCCGGGTGGAGCGGATGATGCAACGGGTGGCCGACCATGTGGACGCGGTGAACACCACCACCAATGCGGGCGGGGTTCCCTCCCTGCATTCCACCGAGACGGCCAGGGTGGTGCAGGACCATGGAGTGGAGCCCATCATTCAGTTTTGCGGACGCGATCATCACCGTGAGGCCTTTCTTCAGGAACTGGACCGGGCCATGGACATGGGGTATCGGAATTTTCTCTGCCTGACCGGGGACTGGCTGCCGCAAACCGAGCGGAAGATCGATCAGCAGACCTGGTTTCCCATGGACAGTTCACAGATGATTCATTTCGCCAACGCGGAACTGTCTGCATTCCGGGACCGTCACGGAGCCGCTCCGTATCTGGGTGTGGCGGCAAATCCGTTTTCCATCCCCATGCCCGTGTCCGTCGACCGACTCAGGCTGAAGCGCGAGGCCGGGGCGAGGTTTTGTCAGACTCAGGCCATCACGCATGTGCCGACCTTCCGGGAATGGTACAGGCAGGTGCGCGAAGGGCGGGAGAACGCGCCCAGGCTGACTATTCCGTCGATTCCGCTGGTGGGCAGCCGCAAGGCCTTTGAGATTCTCTGCCGCCTGCCGGGGATCTATGTGGACGACTCGTTGCGGAACCTGGTGGAGGAGGACGACTTCCAGCGCAAAAGCCTGGAGTGGGCCTTTGACATCTGTGAGGGCGTGGTCGCCTGCGGCGCAGCCGGGGTGCACACCATGAACTTCGGCATGCCCCCGGACCTGATCGACGAGTTTTTACTGCAGATCCGCGACCGGGCGGCGGCGGTGCGGGCGTAAGCCCGGCACCCTGTAGTGCTGAAATATTCGAGTGTCAGGGAACTAGGAAATCAACGGCCGTTCGGTGCGGACGGTGACGCGGATGTCGGTCTGTTCGTGACGCTCCACAGTAGGTTTCTTTGAGCCGCCGCCGGATTCGCCCCAGGTCAGGGTGAATTCCGCCCCGTCGACCGCATGGTCTGCGTCCATCATGGCCAGAGAAAAGACCTCACGCACATTGGCGGTGTAACAGTTGTAGGTGGAAAAGCCCACCAGCTGTCCGTCCTTGAGGACCTGATCGAAGGGCAGGGTGGAATACTGGGCGCCGGGGAACTCGATACGCTTGTAGCGCGGACCTTCCGGGCCAAACTGGCTGGCGATCACCCGGAGCACGTCCTCGGTGTTCCAGACCAGCCAGACTTTTTCCCGGTGCGGTTTGTCGGCCATGGCTTCGAGGGCGGCGCGGCCGATGAAATCATGGTCGAATTTCACGTGACGGCCGTATCCCAGATCCCAGGGGGTCTGATAGTAGTCCTCAATGTGTTCAGACTCGTAACTGCCGCCGAGAGAGGCGTTGGCCTCGAAGCCGTCGGCCGAGAGCCATTTGCGGTAGGCGTCCATGCCTTCGCCGGTGAAAATGGCCGGCATGGGGGAGGGGATCCAGCCGGATTCGGGGGAGACGGTGGAATAGGCGCGGGCACCGGCGGGAAGCAGTCCGTAAGGTTTCCCTGCCTCAAGGATGGCGTTGCGAATTTCCGTGCTCCATTCGGACGGACCGAACAGCTCCAGACCGCCATTTCGGGACATGCCATGATTGAGGGCGCGGATCGTGTGGCCGGCCACTTCGACCTCTCCGATGTTGAAAAATTTGATCTCCGGCAGCTCCCCGCCGAAGAGATCGCGAAGCACCTCACTGGAACGGGGTCCCTGCACCTGATAGCGGAACGTCATGCGGCGTCCGTCCTGCTCAACACTGCGGATGTCGCGGGTGACCGTGACATCGTAGTCACCGGTCTCAGCATGATAGGCGACCCAGTTGGGCACTGAGGGTCGGCCGCTGATGTTGACTTTGTCGTCCTCCAGTCCAAACAGAATCGCGTCGCCGATCACGTACCCGTCGGGGTTGCAGCAGACGATCTGCTTCGCTTTGCCCTTCTGGAATCCGTTAAAGCTGTTCACCGCCAGTGAGGAAAGCAGTTTCATGAGATCGGGCCCTTCGAAATAGATGTCTGTCATGTGCCGGGACAGATCGAAAAGAACCGCCGTATCATTCCAGGAGGCCTGTTCGTCGAACCAGTTGCTGAATTCCGCATCGATGGGGAACACGTACGGCCCGCACTGGGAATGGCGCAGCATGGGGACCGGGCCTCCACAGGCCTGGAGTTTGTCTTCAAGGGTGTGAATAGAATCGTTCATAGTAAAGTCCTGGGATGGGGTTTGACATGAAAGAGTACTCTCAGGAGCCGCTGCCCGCTTTGCATTTTCCGCAAAAGCGGTTTGGGGAATCCGGCAAACCTGCCGCAGCTGACGGTAAGCTTCCGACCCGTTGTCCTCTTGCATTCTCCCGGTTTAAACGCATTCTTAGCCCCATGGAGTTTGTTAAAAGGTTCCTTCGTACGGTGTGGCAGCCCTCGCAGGAAAACTATATGCCCGGGGAGCCAATGGATGCCGAGGCCAGGCGTCACGCTCTGCTGATCGTGGGATTCTGCACAGTTGGAGGGGTTTTTTCTATTGGGTTTGCCGGGTATTACCTCATCATCGGTCATCATGCCGGAGTTCAGGCGATTCTTGCAAACAGTCTGATTTTCAGCACTCTCCCGTTACTTTTCCTGAAAAAAGGAAAAGCGGATGCGGCCGCGATGATTTTTGTTCTGTCGCTGATTTTCATGTTCAGCTGGCTTTCGGTGATCGAAGGCGGAGTCAAAGGCCATGCGGTGGCGTGGTTGGTGATCATGCCCTTCTGCAGTCAGTTGCTGATCCTGAAGCGTGCTCCCATGATTGCGGTGAACGTGCTGATGCTGATTCTGATCGCGCTGTTTTCGGGCATGGAGGTCTGGGGGTTCCGGTTTCCCATCCTGTATGGAATGCATCATCACGGCTGGGTCACGCTGGTCGGCTATACCGGTCTGGGTGTGTTTATGTTCGCGTTGGGATTTCTGGTCGAGCACTACCGGCGTATTGTGGTGAGGGAGCGGGACCGGGCCGAGGCGGAGCTGCAGGAGGCGGTCGACGAACTCACTCAGCTGAATCTGGAGAAAAACGAGTTTCTCGGCATCGCGGCCCATGACCTGAACAATCCTCTCAGTGTGGTGGGGGGATATGCGGAGCTTCTCAAAGAGTTTGATTCGCTGTCTCCGGAGGATGTGACCTCCTACGCCACGGAAATTATGCAAAGCACCCGCCGGATGCAGAAAATTATTCAGGATGTTCTGGATGTGAACACCATCGAATCCGGCACCTATCCGCTGCACATGGAAGAGGTGGAGATGCGCCCGGCCTTTGAGGCCTGTCTGAATACCTACCGGGAGGCTGCGGAAAAGAAACACCTTACTCTGGAGACCGAACTGGAGGAGTGCTGCATGGAGACCGACCGGGGGGCGTTGGAGCAGGTTCTGGATAATCTGGTTTCCAATGCGGTGAAATATGCCAGGCCGGAGGGACGGATCCGGGTGGCCCTGGCCCGCAGAGAGGACGGAATTCAATTTGAGGTCTTTAATGAGGGTCGCGGATTCACAGAGGAGGATAAAACCCGTCTGTTCTCCCGTTTCGCCAAACTCAGCACCCGCCCCACCGCCGGAGAGGGATCGGTGGGGCTCGGCCTGTCGATCACTCATAAAATTATCAATGCCATGGGCGGGCAAATTGAATGTGAGAGCGAACTGAATGAGGGCGCCCTTTTCCGGGTACGGCTGCCGGAGTCCACCTCCGACTGAATCCCCGGAACCGGAAGACGTTGACACCCCCGTACCGGTGGGCATGATGACGGATATGCAGGCACATCCCGTAAATAATCTTCCGCTGTCAATTCCCCTCTGGCCCGAGGGGAAGACTCCTTTCGCCGGTCCTGAGGACGGACTCTTTCCCCGGTTCACCCACTATTCTCCCAGCGACGAATATCAAACCGGGGTCTCAGTTCTGATTCTGCCCGGAGGAGGCTACAGCCTGGTCAGCACGCCGAAAGAGGGACACCGGGTGGCGCAGCTGCTGACCGCTCACGGCATTGCGTCCGGGGTTCTGGAATACCGGCATGCCCCGCAGCGGCATCCGGTTCCGCTGACTGATGCGCAGCGCGCTCTGCGCTGGATGCGGGTCCGGGCACAGGACCAGGGAATTGCGTCCGGACCGGTGGGGGTGATGGGCTTTTCGGCCGGTGGACACCTGGCCGGCACCCTGGCCACGCAGCCGGAGGTGGAGGAGGGCCGGGTGGGGGATGAGGTGGATGCGTTCCCCTGCCGCCCGGACTTCGCCGCCCTGATCTATCCGGTGGTCAGCTTCACGGAGCCGTGGTCCCATTTCGGCTCCCGCGACAATCTGCTGGGGCCCGATGCGGATCCCGCCCTGGCCGAAACGCTTTCCATTGAAAAGGCGGTCAGTTCCTCCACTCCCCCCATGTTTCTCTTTCACACTCAGGCGGACGGGGCGGTGCCGGTGCAGAATTCGCTGCGGCTGGCGGAGGCGCTGACAGAGCACGGCGTACCGGTGGATCTTCATGTCTACGCCGAAGGATCACACGGCATCGGTCTGGCGGCCAATCATGCCTGGGGGCAGCTGCTGCTGGCCTGGCTGGAGAAACTGACACCGGCCGGATGAAGCGCAAGGCCTGGTTGCGGAACCTGATCACGGCCGTGTGTCTGTTTACGGCCGCGACCGGTTTCCTGGCTTCCCGGGGAGGGCTCTTCCGGGATCCGCCGGCCCGCACTGTATTCGGGGATACCGGAGACGGATTGTTCAATCTCTGGATTCTGGAGCATGTGCGGATCAATATGTTCCGTGGCTGGGCGGCTCTCTCAGATGGTCGAATTCTGCATCCTGCCGCGGACACTTTCTGGTTTTCCGATAATCTCCTGACGCTGTCGCCGCCCTATCTGCTGGCCCGGATGCTGGGTGCCTCCTTGCTGACCGCCGGCTATCTGACGTCACTTTTCTGGCTGTTTGTCCAGGTCTTTGCTGCCTGGTGGTTGTTTTCCGAAGTTCGGAAGTCCGTCTCCGGCCGGGTTCCGAACCCCGGAACCCGCTGGGATGTGCTGTCTCCGCTGCTGGCTCTGACCGTGACCTTTGTTCCGGCCCGCATGTGGGGGCTGCAGCACTTCCAGAATCACGCACTGGTGTTCTGGCTGTTCTGCGCCGGATGTGCACTGCATCATCTCCGTACCCGGACCACCGCATCCTGTCTGGGAATCGGGACGGCCTGGGCCTGCCTGCTGGCTTCGAGTCCTTACTACGCCATTATGGGATTGTTTCCGCTGGTTGGCTGGGGACTGTGTCTTTTATCCGACCCCGAAACCGACTGGAGGAGGCTGGTGCTCCGACAACTGCCGTTCTGGCTGCCGATCGGCCTGCTTGTGATCCCTGTCGCTCTGGAATATCTTGGCGCCGGAACTCCCGGTTATCTGCGAGAGGAACTGGTGCGCCATGCCTGGAGGCCGGTCGATCTACTGCCGCCGATCCGGGGCGGGAATCCGCATGGCTATCCTGGAATCTGGCTTGTGATTTGCGGCGGAAGCGTACTGGGCTGGGCGTTGTGGCATTTCCGTTCAACCCTGATAAACGTGTTTAAGCGATGGGAGGTCCTGGGGGTGGCGGCCGGGTGGGGAATCTCGTTTCTGAAAATAAAAGAATTCTACGCGGTGACGGTCTGGCTGCGCATGGCGGTGCAGTTGGGGGCCGTGGGGCTTTCTGTTTTCTGGTTGCGGCGAAGAGGGAGTGCCGCAAGCCGTGCGCTGTTTTTTCTGATCATCCTGTTGCTGGGCGTGGGGGGCACTGCGCTGGGGCCGGGAACCTTCTTCCGCAGTCAGGAGGTGGATCCGTCCATCTGGGGAATGCTGAATGCGGTGGTGCCGGGCTATGGTGGAATGCGGAATCTGATTCGGTTTGCCCCCTTGCTGACGGTATGCGGCGGAGCTCTGGTGTTGGGGCTCACGACCTTAATGCCCCGACCGGCGTTGCGGCTTGCTGTCGGCGTGGTGCTGGGGTTGGGACTGGTGGAAACGCAATGGTTTTCTGTGCCCCGCACGGGTGTGGACCCCGCCTCGATCAAACTGGAGCCCGGCCCGGCGCGCTTCTTCCAAGAACAGAAAGGCGTACTCCTGGTGGTGCCGTCCGAACCCTTTCACCGCAATACGGTGCCCATGCTTCGCTGGCAGCGGTTCCGCAATCTGAGACTGGTCAATGGATATTCCGGACGTCTCACGGAAAAATTCTCCGCTGTCATGCGGGCGGAGGAGCGGTACGGCCCCGGCAGTGTGCCCCATCTGGAGGCAGCGCATGCGGCCGAAGCAGACTGGGTCCTTTTTCGCAAAGACGGGATGACGGCGTCCGGAAGAACCACGGTGATGGGCCGCTACCCTGTGATCTATGAGGACAACACGTGTTTCGTGATTCAGCTGTCACAGCCCCCATCCCCCTTTTGAAGAGAAGATCCCCTTGATTCACCGGGGTGGTTTTTTGTATGAAGAATTTTCTCAATATCTAAAATTACTTAAGGAAATTCTATGAAACATTCTCATTTGATCACGGATGTATCTTTTCTGAACGGATGGAAGGTGCTTCGGTCGGCTTTCATGATTGTGGCGCTGGCGGGGGTGACGCTTTCCGTTCAAAGCCAGATGTCCACAGGGGCCCGTGCGTCAGAACAGGACGGACAATCGAAGCTGTCGGAACAGATATTGGCTCTGCCGGTGTGGGACACCCATAACCATCTGGCCGGTCCGTATTTCAAGGCGCAGGACTTTTATGACATCGCTCATTATTTCTGGTTTATCCGCGAGTTGTATGCCGTGGGCTATCCCGAAAAGCCGGAAAACATCCGCAAGGGAGTGGCGGG
>CAZVCO010000058.1:10982-14973 GCA_964625795.1 uncultured Verrucomicrobiota bacterium
TATTTGAGTGAACAGGAGCGGGCGGAGGCGTTTCTCAAGGCCCTGGAGCTCAGTGCCAATACGACCTGGAACCACGTATTCCGCCAGGGGATCAAAGATCTCTTTGATGTGACCCTGGAAACGCCCGAGGACATTTTCGAAATCAATGAGATCCTGAAAGAGACCCGGGAGGATCCCGACTGGTCGGCCAGGGTGCTGGATAAAATCGGGGTGAAACGCTTGTCGATCCAGTGGCGGGCACGAAATCATGACAACGGCCTGCATGAGATTAAAGACCGTCATCACTACTATGCGATGTTCATTCCTGCCCGGGGAGACGATATCAGGACCATCCGTGAGGCCGCTAACTCCCGCGAGGCGGCGGAGAACGTGCTGGCGGAGAAAAAGGCAAAACTCGATGAGTATCTGGCCAACGGGGTGCGGGTATTCCGTTTTCGGATGCAACTGGAAAGCAACGACCAGGGAAATCTGATGTCGAAACCGGATCTGTCCTGGGATGAAGAGGACGCCTGGAAAATTAAACAGTACCTGACCCACTCCATACTGGAATACATGAACACCAGGAACGTTCACCTTCAGCTCTTTTTCGACGTCAGCCGCATGCTGCCGGTGAATCAGGTGGATCAGGTGCTCGGCTGGGATCCGCTGTTCGGAAAATACGACGGCATCACCTTTGAGCTGTTCGCCGCCTCGCATATCCATTCTCTGGACATGGTGCAGGTCGCCCGGAATCACACCAATGTGTATCCCGCCGGCATGTGGTGGCTTACCTACCGCCGCAGTCAGTTTCTGGAGAACATGCAGCACCGCATTGAGGCCCTTCCCGCCTGCCGCAGCACCTTTGTCGCCAGCGATGCCCGCCGGGTGGAATGGGTGTACATCAAACTCCTGATGCAGAAGCGTGTGCTGGCGGAATTCATGGAGAAACAGGTGGCGGATGGCTGGCTGACGGAAGAGGAGGCGGTGCAGGCCGCCCGCTGGTGGCTGTACGACTCCGTGGCGGCCCTGTATGAAGGGACCCCCTGCGGACAGACGAGCATGTCTGCGGATGGGGAATAGTTCATGGACGCTTTTGCAGAGAATCATCCGCAAATGGTAGACCGCTATCGGTATCGGGATCGAAATCGGGATCGGTAACTCACCCCTGAATCCGGGTCAGTTGATCTGCATTTCTCCTTGCCAATGAGGCTCAGGAGCGTTACATCGGCTGGCCCTTTGTTTTAAACCCCAAACCGGAGAGTTCCGATGGGAACCGGACGTAAATTCACCAAAACTGTCATTACCCGCCCCCGCAAAAGCGGTGCCGCCCGCAATCAGCGCCAGAAAAATCAGAAAAAACGTCTGATCGCTCTCGGCATGTCTGAGGAAGTGGTGGAAAAAATGAACCCGAAAGAGGTCAGAGATCTCCTGAAGGCCCCGGCAAAAATCAACGCCCAGGGATAAGGACGCGGATATGATTGAAGCCGGATCCACCTACGTTGTCATGGGGCTGCTCGATGCAGACTCCATTGCGTTCGCCATTGGCAAAATGCTGGAGTCCTTCGGGGCCAAGGTCATTTACACGGTACAAAGCGAGCGGATGAAGAAAATTTTCTTCGACCGCAGCAAAAAGCTGACCGATGAGGACCGGGCGAATCTGGACATCCGGTATTGTGACATCACCAACGACGAAGAGGTGGAGACGCTGTTCGCCGGAATCGAAGGCTCTATTTCCGGTCTGGTGCATTCCATTGCCTTCAGCAATCCCAAAACCTGTCTGGGCGAGGAGTTTCACACCGATGCCTATGAGGACATCGAAAAAGGATTCCGCATCAGCGCGGTTTCCCTGGCTACGGTGACCCGCTACGCGCAGCCGAAAATGACCGAAGGCGGCGGCATTGTGGCGCTGACCTTTGCCTCGGAACGTGCCTTTGCCTTCTACAACTGGATGGGGGTCAACAAAGCGGCCCTGGAGGCGGTGGTCCGCGGACTGGCCCGCCGTCACGGCAAAGAAAGCATCCGCGTCAATGCGGTGTCCGCCGGTCCGGTGTTCACCATTGCAGCTAAACATATTCCCGGATTCGAAACCCTGGGCGAGACCTGGTCCAAATCCAGCCCGCTCAAATGGAATCCCAAAGAGGCACAGAAAGAAGTGGCCGGAGCGGTGTCCTTTCTGCTGGGGCCCTATTCCAAACAGATTACCGGACAGACCCTCTACGTGGACGGAGGGGCCTCCATCATCGGCGGCGAACTTCTGCCCCACGAATGTTAAACTTCTGCACTCGGAACTTGTGTTTTTTTCAAGTGCGTGCATAGAAATCCCCATTAACGTCTTATGACTTTGCGGAGAGGTGGCTGAGTGGACGAAAGCACCGGATTGCTAATCCGGCGTACGGTAATACTTCCGTACCGAGGGTTCGAATCCCTTCCTCTCCGCCACTTTTTCATGACGGCCTCACACGCAGTGTGATGAGCGGGGAGTCTGAGTCTTTGTCTTTCCTGCCGCCGCTTTCTCAAAACCTCTTATGAGAATTTTACTTTTAGGTGCCGGAACTTCCGGCCGGATGCTGGCCTCCCGTCTTTGTGCTGAACAGCATGATGTGGTGCTGGTGGACCGCGATGCCAAAGCGCTGGAACAGGTCGAGGCACAGTTCGATCTGCTGACGCTGCAGGGCGATGCCAATGATCCCCGCATCCTGATTGAAGCGGGAATTGAAAAATGTGATCTGGTGGTGGCGCTGACCGATCAGGAATCGGTCAATATCCTGGCCTGTTCCCTGGCCCACATTGCCGGAGTACCCCGTAAAGTCGCCCGGGTCAGCAATCCGGCCTATGCGGCGGAGAGCGGACGTTTTGATCTACGGAAGATCGGGATTGATCTGATTATCAATCAGCAACGGGAATGCGCAAACGAACTGTTCAATATGCTTCGTATCCCGGGTGCGCAGGAGGTGGTGGATCTGCTGGATCAGCGTGCACTGTGCGTGGGGGTGAAAATCCCCACCGACTGTCCGCTTCTGAGTGGGCCATTGAAAGAAAGTCCGCACCATGAACTGCTTTCCACCATCCGCTTCGTGGCTTACACCCGCTCCGGAAGTCTGAAGATTCCGCACGGCGACACCGCCTTTTCCATTGGGGATATGGTCTACTTGGTGGGGGAACCCGCCCAGGTGCGCCGGTTCGTGAAATTTCTGCTGCCGTCGGAAACCGGGTACAGCCGGGCCGTGATCGCCGGAGGCGGGGATCTGGGCCTCCAGCTTGCGCTTCGACTGGAGGAACATTCCGGGTTGGATATCACCCTGCTGGAGGAGGATGACGCCCGGGCAAATTTGTGTTCAGAAGTGCTTCAGAAAGCGCTGGTGATCCATGGCAGTTCGCTGGATCAGGACATTATGCGGGAACTGGGCATCAATCCCGAAACCGCATTTCTGGCGGTGACCGGTGACGACGAAAACAACATCATGTCCAGTCTGGTGGCCGACAAACTGGGCGCCCACTTTACCGTGTCCCGGGTGGACAAGGCGAACTATCAGCCGATTATTGACTCCCTGGCCCTGGTGGACCGGGTGGTCAGTCCCCACCGCAGTCTGATCAATTCCATCTACCATTTCGTGCGGGGCAGTGCGGTGCGGGGCGACCGGATGCTGCAGCAGGTTCCGGGAGAGGTGGTGGAGTTTCTCCTGCCCGCCGGTCATGAGTGGGAGGGCAAACAGTTAAGTCAGATCAAGCTGCCGAGAGGCTGCCTGATCAGTATGGTGCTCAGAGGCGAGGACCTGCATGTGGCCACAGGGGATCTGGACCTGCAGGCCGAAGACCGGGTGCTGTTGTACGGATTTCCCAAAGCGATTCATAAACTGGACAAGGTTCTTTCATGAACCTCCGGTGCGTCCTCCACGTTGTGTCCGTGCTGATGCTGGTGGTGGCCGCTGCGATGGCCACCGCGGCGCTTGCCTGTGCCCGCCCGACGGCAACGAAGGATATCGCCGACTGCGCCGAGGAGCTGATGTCGTGA
>CAZVCO010000059.1:0-14287 GCA_964625795.1 uncultured Verrucomicrobiota bacterium
GCATCGCCGGGCCAGGTGGCCTCACCTTTTTAAGATGGCGTTTGTTGATTTCAAACACGATCTGGAGATGACGGGGCAGAACCCGTTTGAACAGGGGGACGGACCATTTCTCCAGCGCCTCGGGCAGCAGGGTGTGATTGGTGTAGGCGAACACCTGGGTGCAGATTCCCCAGGCCTCCTCCCAGGAGAGCTCCTCCTCATCGTGGAGAAAACGCATCAGTTCCGGCACTGCCACCGCCGGATGGGTGTCGTTGAGCTGAATGGAGACTTTTTCCGGGAAGAGGCTCCAGTCATTGTGCTCGCGTTTGAAGCGGCGGACAATGTCCCGCAGAGAGCAGGCCACGAAGAAATACTGCTGCACCAGCCGCAATTCCTTTCCGTTTTCGGTGGAGTCATTGGGGTAGAGGACCTTGGAGATGACCTCGGACATGTTCTTCTCCTGCAGGGCCTCCACATAGCCCCCTTCGTTGAAGGCGGAGAGATCGAGATCCTCCGAGGCGCGGGCCTGCCACAGACGGAGAAAGTTCACGGTGCCGGTGCCGTATCCGGCGATGGGAATATCGAAGGGCACGCCGACCACCGAGCGGGTGTTGATCCACTTGGGACAGTAATTCCCGGCATCGTCAAAAATGCTCTGCACCTCGCCGTAGAGCGGGATGGTCTGGGCGTATTCCGGACGGATCAGCTCCCAGATGTTGCCGAAGCGGAGCCAGCTGTCCGGATGTTCAATCTGATAGCCATTCACAAACTCCTGTTTGAACAGTCCGAATTCGTACCGGATCCCGTAGCCGATGGCGGGCAGATCGAGGGTGGCCATGCTGTCGAGGAAACAGGCCGCCAGCCGTCCGAGACCGCCGTTACCGAGGCCCATATCGTATTCGTCCTCGCGGATCTCCTCATAGTCGATTCCCAGATTGCCCAGGGCTTCCACCACTTTGTCATGGATGCCGGCGCTGATGAGGTTGTTATCCAGCAGCCGTCCCATGAGAAACTCCAGGGAGAGGTAATAGACCCGTTTCGCATCGGCGTGCTGATGTTCACTCTGGGTGGCGATCAGACGCTCGATCAGGAGGTCATTCACCACGCTGGAGACGGCTTTCCGCCAGTCAGTGGTGGAGGCGAGTTTGGGGGTCTGGGCCTGAGAGAAACGAAGATGGTGGAGAATCAGGGTCTCGATGTCCTTGGTGGACATGTCGGCACAGGGTTTGATTTCAGTCGGAATCGTGGGGTTCATGAAGACAGGGGGTGAGGATGAAAAGAAGGACGAGTAGAGTAAAAGGTGCCCGAGGGCGCTATAGAAACAGGTCAGGATTCGAAGTCGACCACACGGCGTTCCGAGACGACCTGTTTCACAAAAGAGACCACCCGTTGGTGGGCTGGGTGAATCTGACACCGCTTCAGAGCCTCCCAGTCGGCGAAGGTGGAGAGCAACACGACATCCGAGGCGGCCTCGCTTTCCACCTCGTTAATACCCACGGTGAGAGAAAGGATCTCCTCAATCTCGGCCGGAAGGGCCTCCAGGTCGGACTTCAGCTTCTGCAGAATGGCATCGGCGTCCATTCCTAATGCTTTCTCCTGAATTTTCCATTGAACAACGTGTGTAATCATAAGTGAACTCCTCCGCTGGACCTACGCAGTCGGGGGGAGCTGGCAATGAGAAAATAGCCAATGCGGGAAAAAGTTTCGGGAAGTCGTGTCATTTTGACGTTGCAGGGGGGAGTGGGTTGAGTATCACACACACCTAGATTCCGGTCATACCGAGGAGAAAACGTTTTATGAAGCTTACGTTACAACGCGATGAATTTTTAGAGGCCCTCACTCAGGTGCAGGCGGTGGTGAGTGCGCGGAGCACGATTCCTGTACTGGCCAATGTGCTGATGGAGGCCAAAGAGGGCGGGGTGACCCTGACCACCACCGACATGGAACTGAGTGTCACCACCACCATTCCGGCCGAGGTGGAGAAGGCGGGCATTACCACGCTTCCGGCCAAGCGGCTGTTCTCGGTAGTGCGTGAACTGCCTTCCCAGCAGATCGATCTTTCGGTGGATGCCAAAAACTCCGCCACTCTGGAATGCGGATCCAGTTTCTTCAAGATCAACGGTCTCTCTGCGGATGATTATCCCGAGATTCCGGAACCGGAAGTCAACCAGACCTACAGTCTGGAGGCCGCCGCGCTGAAGCACATGCTCAAATGCGTGCAGTATGCAGCCTCGGTGGATGAGACGCGCTATGTGCTCAACGGTATTCTGTTCAGTTTCAAAGAGGGCAAGCTGACCGTGGTGGCCACGGACGGACGGCGTCTGGCTCTGTGTGAACAGGAGGTCGACTTTCCTTCCGAAAACGAATTGGATCTGGTGGTGCCCGCCAAAGCGGTCAATGAACTTCTCCGTAACATGGACGACGGCGACACCGTGAAAATGATGGCGGCCGGCTCCCAGGTGGTGTTTGACATTGGCAGTCTCCGGCTGACCTCAAAACTGATCGACGGCACCTTCCCGAACTATCAGCAGGTGATTCCCCCGCAGTGTGAGGAACGTATTGCCATCGAACGGGAAACCCTGCTGCATGCCGTGCGCCGGGTGGCTCTGGTCACCAGTGAACAATCCAACTCCATCCGGCTCGAGTTCGGCGATAACCAGATCCAGGTGATCAGTTCCACTCCGGATATCGGTGAGGCGCATGAACGGGTACCGGTGAAATATGACGGACCGGAAATGAAGATCGCCTACAATCCCGAGTTTCTCCTGGCGCCGTTGCGGATTCTGGACAGTGACGAAGTGTACCTGGAACTGAGTGATGAAATGAGTCCGGGCGTGCTTAAGTCCGACATTCATTTCCTCTACGTGATCATGCCCATGCGCATGCAATGAGCATGAACGGGTTCAGAGTTGGCCTTTTTCTGACGCTATGTCTGCTGCTCCTGGGATGCGGCAGTGCGCGGTATCAAATCAATGTCGGTAATGGCAATCCGCGGTTGCCCATCCAGCAGGTGATGGTGGAGGCGGATGACCGTGAAGTGGGGGAGTTCTCCGTAATTGCCCCCTCCAAAGTGGCTGCGGCCAAACCCAGAGGTGGGGACCTGCCCGAAAAAATCAGCGTACGCTGGGTGGATACAAAAGGTGAAGTTCATACCGCCACCATCCCGGTGGGTGAAGCCATCCGTCCGGATTTCAAAGGACAGCTGGTGGTGGAGATCACGGAGGAGAATTCACTCACCCTGACACAGGTGGAGTCCTCCGGTGAGGAACTCTCGGCTCTTCCATGGGCACTGCCGGAGGCCTGGGAAGGCAGCGTGCAGATGCCCGGCATGCAGTAAATGTCATCCTACGCGGGGCTTTCGGCCTCGGTCCACCCCCATCCTTGCCTTTGACGAATGGCCACCCTTCGGCTTCGCTCAGGGCCTGCGGATGACCACCCTTCGGCTTCGCTCAGGGCCTGCGGATGACGAATGACCCAATGACCGCAGCGCAGCTGCAAAACCTCAGGACCGGTTGTTTTTGGGGTCGGTCAGGTCCGCGGCGCTGCCGATTTTGGTGTTGAGGGTGGCGTCGGCAATAGAGCGTCCATCCCGCATCTGCACCCCGCGGCGTTCGGTCCAGGGACGGGGTTTCAGCTGTACCACCAGATGGTGGTTGCAGGTAAAACGGAAGAGGTTGTCCAGTGCACGGTTCAGGCGAACAAGAGGATAGAGGACCGCATAGATCCGGTATCGTTTTGCAAAGGTTCTGAGCATCTGATGGTCCGGAACGTCTCCGGGGGAGGGAATCATTTCCGGTTCTTCCGAAGCCGCCCCTCCGGTGGCTTTGATGAGCCAGGTTTCGAGAAATTCTTCTAAAAAACCGCCATAGGTGCGGCTCTCGACAATGTCATATCCATTTTTGGAAATCTCGTAGAGGTCGCGAAGCCGGTATCCGGCCCGCACCCGCCCATAGGCATCGTCCGAGAGTCCGATCAGAGAGCGGAGGCCGTGAACCAGAGAAAAGGATTTCACATGCGGCACATGGAGGATGAGGCATCCACCGGGCCGCAGGCAGCGGTGACATTCCTTCAGGAACTGGGCGTCATTCCGGATACGCTCAAGATGCTCCATCACCACGATCAGGTCGTGGCTCTTGTCCTCGAAGGGCAGGGTGGAGCCGGTCAGCTGTACGACCTGATCCTCTCCGAAGACCTCCCGCATAAAGTCCACAGCCGCTTTACGGATATCCGCGCTTTTCCATGATCCGCCGCGTTTGCGGAGCATGATGGGGATCATGCCGTCGCGTCCTCCGATATCCAGACAGGTCCTGCCCTCGGTGGGAGGAAGCAGACGCTGAATTTCCTCCAGCATGGCGTTGCGGGAGGCGGACTTTTTAAAGATGCGCACCTGCCAGGCGGCGGCGCTGTCGGGATCAAATTGTGCTTGCATGGGGAATCGTGGATTGTGAGCGTGTGCAAATGGCAAAGGCCCAGCATCTGTGTATGACATCCCTACAGGTCGCGCAAGCCCAACACAAACTCCATGGTGAAAAAAGAAATGACGGAATCGCGGTCTCAATCCGTACAAGTGAGTGTAAATGGCCATGCCCCCCGGCCTGTGGAGGTGTTGACCCGGGTGCGGACTCTTCTGCCCGGGGATTCAGATCCCGAAACCGGCCTGCCGTATCTGGCTGCGTTGGTGAACCAGGAGGTCTGTTCTCTGGATGAGCCGCTCACCTTCACCAGTGAGGTCACCCCATTGACCTTTCAGGACCGTCATGGTTCACGGGTCTACCGCCGCACGCTGTGTTTTTTGCTGGCGAGAGCCGTGTTCTCCTGTTTCCCGGATGCCACCTTCCGGATCGAACACAGCCTGGGTAATGCCTTTTACTGCGCGTTTTCGGTAAACGGCAATACGGGTATCCGCTCAACCGAACTGGATTGTATCCGGGGAACACTGACAGCGTCGGTAGAGGAGGGTCTGCCCATAGTGCGCCGGGCGCTGTCTTTTGCGGAGGCGGAGACGCGCCTGAAGGAGCAGGGTCTGGATGACAAACTGAACCTGCTGCAATACCGCAACCCGCCTTCCATCCCGTTGTTCGAGTGTGAGGGCTATGCGGATGCGGGATTGGGGGTGCTGGCTCCCTCATCCGCCTGCGTACCGGCCTTTGCCCTGCGTACCTATGAACCTGGCTTTGTGCTGCAATTCCCGGAGTGGAATCAAGAGGCCGGGCGGCTGGAGACCGGAGAGTTTGAGCGTCAGCCTCATTTATTTCAGGTGTTTCAGGAGCATAAAAAATGGTCGTCGGTCACCGGGATCTCCACCGTGGGGGATTTAAACCGCTGCGTGGCCGGCAAACAGCACAAAGAACTGATCCGGATTTCCGAGACCCGTCACGACAAGCATCTGGTGAGCCTGGCCGACCGCATTGCCGGGGCGCATGACCGCGTCCGCTGGATTCTGATGGCGGGGCCGAGTTCGGCCGGTAAAACGACCACATCCAAGCGCCTCATGCTGCATTTGAAAGTGAACGGCCTTCGGCCGGTTCGGCTGGAGCTGGATGATTATTTCCGTGGACGTGCAAAAACGCCCCGGCATCCGGATGGAACCTATGATTTTGAGCATCTGGACACCATCAACCTCGAACTGCTGAATGACCATCTGGAGAAACTCGACCGGGGAGAGGAAATTGAACGGCCCACCTTCAATTTTTTCAAAGGCGAGCCGGAGTTCCTGGGGAACACCCTCCGTCTGGAGGAGGATCAGGTGGTGGTG
The DNA here is from genome assembly GCA_964625795.1 of uncultured Verrucomicrobiota bacterium. Classification (GTDB taxonomy): domain Bacteria; phylum Verrucomicrobiota; class Kiritimatiellia; order SS1-B-03-39; family UBA6053; genus UBA6053. Next base: position 5,735 of record CAZVCO010000059.1, read on the forward strand.
ATTGAGGGGATTCACGCCCTGAACCCCGCCTTGACGCCCCAGGTGCCAGCCTCGCACAAGTTCCGGATTTTCATCAATGCCCTTACCCAACTGCAGCTCGACAATACCAACCGTCTGTCCACCACCGATCTGCGGCTGATCCGCCGGATGGTGCGGGATATTCACTTGCGTGGACACGACGCTCTGCAGACCCTGCGGATGTGGCGGAGTGTGCGGCTGGGGGAGAAGCGATGGATTTATCCGTTTCAGCAGGAGGCCGATGCCACCTTCAACAGCAGTCTCGATTATGAACTGGCGGTACTCAAGCCCTATGCCGAACCTATGCTGCACACCGTCAAGCCCACGGAGGAGGTTTACGGGGAGGCAAGGCGGCTGCAGGACTTTCTCAGTATGATTGTGGGAACCCCGGCCGACCACGTGCCGCGTCACTCGCTGCTGCGGGAGTTTATCGGCGGCAGTATTTACGAGGAGGACAGTTGATGGCGGAGGGAGTGCGGCTGGATAAATGGTGCTGGGCTGCGCGGTTTTTCAAGACCCGTTCGTTGGCCGCAAAGGCGATCGAAGGCGGGAAAGTGCGGATGCAGGGGGCCAGAGGCAAGCCGGGAAAAACGGTCCAGACCGGACAGATGCTGTCCATCCGGGCCGGACAGGAGCTGTTTGAGGTGGAAGTGGTGGCGCTTTCGGACAAGCGGGGTCCGGCCACCGTGGCCCGCGGATTGTATCGGGAAACCGAGGAGAGCCGGCAGCGGCGTGAGCAGGCTGCCCTGGAGCGGAAAGCCGCCGCGGCCTCCGAGCCGAGCTTCGGCCGCCGCCCGGATAAGTATCAGCGTCGTCAGATCCGCAAGCTGCAGGGAAAGCAGCGGTGAGGGCAGGGTAGGTGGCTCACTCCGTCCCGGAGTGAGAAGATTCGCAGTTCGCCTGCCCGAGCTGTCGCTCGCGACGGCCAGGGGGACGAACTGCGCCACGGTCAGAAGCGTACCGGAATCTCCAGAGTTTCGTTTCCCCGGATCAGAGTGAAGGTGGCAAGCGGTACGCCGAGCGTCTCCAGGGTGTTGGCCACCGCTTCCGGACCGTCGATCGGAGTACTGCCGATATGCGTCAGCACATCCCGGGCCTGAATGCCTGCGGCTGCGGCGGCGGAGTCTTTCTGAACTTCGCGCACAATGACGCCGACGCCTTCGTCCAGACCGAGATACTGACCAACGGCCGGGGCGATGGATTCAATCCACACGCCGAGACTTTTGGGGGCTTCGGTGGACGTGGCGGTGGCCAGAGGCGCGCGCCTTCCTTCTCCCAGTACCGGCTGGACCAGCACCGCGTTACCGTCCCGGATGAGACGCAGCTCCACCCGGCGTCCGGCCGGAGTTTCCCGCACCATGCGCTGGAAGGCGCGGGCGCTTTCCACCCGCATTCCGTTGTAAGAGACAATCACATCCGAGGGCTGCAGATCCACGTCCTCCGCAGGTGAGCCGGGGCCCACATTGGTCACCCGGGCTCCGTATTCTCCCGGCAGGGACAGATCGGCCACGTGATGAGAAAGCACTTCGTCCACCGCCACGCCGAGCATGCCGGGCGGATGTCCGACTTCGGCGAAAACGGAGGAAAAGAGAGAAAAAAGGAGGGCGGAAGCTGCGGGCAGTACAGATCGTTTCATAGATGTGGAGGGTTAATTCAGAGGTTGTTCCGTAAGCCGGTTTTTCAACCTTTGCAAGCGAGGAACGTTCCCGCTTCTGATCTCATTTCTCCGGTTCACGGAAGGGACACATCATCTTAACGAACACCTAACGCAACATCACTTGACCCTGTTCGGCGTGTGAGAGTAAGAAACGCATATCGCTTTCCCCGTCGGGGAAACCTTTGGAACAAACCATCAGAACTACAGACCCAACCTACAAACCTACTACAGGAACAACCCATGAACAAAAAACTCCTCTCTACTCTTACTGCGGCCTGCGCGTTGGCGCTGGGCACTTCTGCCGTTGCGGCGGAAAAACTCGTGATCAAAGGATCTGACACCCTTGGCGCTAAAATGGTTCCCCAGATTGCGGAAGCCTTCCGTGCAGCCAACCCGGACGTCACTTTCGAAATCGCGGCGGAAGGATCCTCCACCGGTGTGAAAGCCATCATCACCGACACCGCTCATGTTGGAATGTCCAGCCGCGACGTGCGTGAGACTGAAATCGCTGAAGCCAAATCCAACGGTGTTGACATGAACAAGATCGTGGTCGGCAGTGACGGAATTGCCGTCATCGTGAACGAGAACAACCCGATCTCCAACCTCACGGTTGAACAGGTCGGTCAGATCTTCACTGGTAAAGTCACCAACTGGGCCGCCCTGGGCGGAAAGCCCGGTGAAATTGCCGGTTACACCCGTAACACGTCTTCCGGAACCTACAAAGTGTTCCAGAAGCTGGCGATGGACGGAGAGGATTACGGCTCTCAGACCCAGAAGATGGCCGGAAACGAGCAGATTGCGGCCGAAGTGGCTAAGAATGCCAATGGAGTCGGATATGTCGGCCTGGCCTACATCGACACCCCCGGAGTCAAAGTGGTGGCCGTGAACGGTGCCAAACCCAGTGTGAAAACCGTGAACAGCGGTGCCTACGTTCTGGCCCGTCCGCTCTTCTACCTGACCAATGGCGAGCCCACCGGTCTGACCAAAGAGTTCGTGGACTTCACTCTCGGTCCGGTCGGACAGAAAGTGGTGGCCGACGTGCACTTCGTCCCCGTAAACTAATCAACCTCCCCTCTGGAGCCAGTCGGAATTCTCCGGCTGGCTCCGGAATTTTTATTGAGTTGTCCTGTTCCTCCGCATGTAAGAGGATCAGACACAGACCCGAACGTTGACCCAGCCCTGGAATCCCCATGTTATCCCGTACGCCATTCAATGCTGATTCGATTAAACAGAAAGGAAAAGGATTCCTTGGGATTGAGGCAGGCGTTTATATCAAGGCCTTTTTCGGTGGAAACGCTTTTGTGGCGTTTATCGTTCTGGCCCTGATCACCATTTTCCTCTTCAGAGAGGGGGCGGAATTTTTTCCTCAATACCGCCGCGATATGGAACTGTATCGTAAATCAGGCCAGGAATTTGTGAGCCTGATGAAAGAGGAAGTCGACCAGTTTGACAATCTACAGCGGGAGCTTGACCAGATCCAGGTGGATATGATCACCCGGCTGTATGCCGAAGGCAAGACCTGGGAGGAGGTCACGGCCATGACCGGACCTTTCCAGAAGTTCACCATTTCCACCCGCGAAACGGTTGACCCCCTGCTGGAGGTGGTGAAGGAGGCGATTGATCTTTCCGTCTCCGCCAAAGAAACCGTGATGGTCAACATCACCCGCCGCACGATTGCCGGGGTGAATCTCTCCGAACTCATGACGTTTGAGGAGGAGGAGGCCTTCCTGTCGGAAACCCGTGAAAAGTTAATGGAGATGATGCCTCAGATTGAGGCCGCTCACCATGAGTTCAAAAATAATCTGGAGGCCGCTCTGGCGGCTATCCCGGAAGTGGAGGATCCTTTGGCGGCGGAAGCCCTCGAGCGTTATGAGGAGAGCGCGACGGCATTTCTTAAAAAAATTCCCGCTGTGGAAAAGAAACTTGCCCGTTACGATCCGGATAAGTCCTACGGAATTTTTCAGACCCTGGGAGGCTTTCTGTTCGGAACCCAGTGGATCACCAACAGCTCCTGGCAGGATTTTTATGGAGTGTGGCCTCTTCTGAGTGGATCATTGCTGGTGACGGCGGTGGCGCTGCTGCATGCGGTGCCTCTCGGCATCTTTTCCGCCATCTATGTCAACCAGGTGGCCACCCAGAAAGAGCAGAACCTCATCAAACCCTACATCGAATTCATTTCGGCGATTCCCTCTGTGGTGATCGGCTTCTTCGGTATTGCGGTGTTTGGCACCATGATCCGGTATCTTTCCGAGCAGGAGTGGCTGGCCTGGGTGCCGTTTTTTCCCATCAGTGAACGCTTAAACGCCTATACCGCAGGGGGGCTGCTGGCCCTGATGGCGGTGCCCACCATCTTCACCCTGGCCGAGGATGCCCTGAACAATGTGCCGAAAGCGTTCACCGAGGCCTCGGAAGCCATGGGGGCCACCCGATGGCAGACCGTATGGCGCATCCAGATCCCCACGGCGCTTTCCGGCATTATTTCCGCGGTATTACTGGGGTTTGGACGGGTGATCGGGGAAACCATGGTGGTGCTGCTTTGTGCCGGTAACCGGATCGCAGTTCCCAACTTCGACAAGGGCCTCGGCACCTTCTTCGAGCCCGTTCACACCATGACCGGGATCATCGCCCAGGAAATGGGCGAGGTGGTGCCCGGCAGCATTCACTACCGTGCTCTGTTCTGCGTGGGCATTCTGCTCTTCTTCCTTTCGCTTCTGATCAATTACGTGGCCCAGGTGCTGGTGCGCAGGTATAAAATCTCCGCCGGTTAACCACTGCACAGGACCCCTTCATGTCATCTGATTCCACCTCCACTCCCTCTGATCTGTTTCGGCCGAGGCGTACCCGGGCGAAAACCACCCAGTCGGTCGTCTTCTGGCTGTTCCGCCTGAGTTCCTATTTTATCATTGCGGCTGCCAGTGTGTTGTTTCTCATCATTGCGGTGGAGGGATCTATCACCCTGTTCTCCACCAAAGCTCCGTTCATTAACTGGTCCTTTTTGACCGAACGGCCTCAGACCCTGTACGTGTTTCAGTGGGACGACGATGCGCTGACCGATGAACAAGTGGCCGCGGTGGAGGCGGAAGAGGCGGAGATCCGGGCCGAAATCCCCCAGGTGCAGGCCGAGTTTGAAACCCGTCTTCAGCAAGCCATTCAGAATGAGGATCAGACCAAGGCGCAATTGGCGGCGGTGGATGATTCCACGAAGGAGCTGAAGAAACAGCTTTCCGCTTTGGAAGACAAAGAAGACGAGGTGAATGAACGGCTGACCACCCTGGAGAAGCGCCGGAAACGGATGTACGATCAGGACCCCGGAAATCCGGCTCTTGAATCGATGCAAACCGCGGTGAATGAGATTATCGCGGAACGACAGGTATTGTTTACGGAAATGGCGGCAGTCGAAAAACAGATCTCCGAGCTGACTGCGGAAAAAAATGAGTTACGGTCCATGTTGCCCGATAACCTCCGCAAAGAATACCGACGGGTGCTCCGCAATCTGGAGGATTCTCTGGCCTGGCCGGAAGAGGGCTTCTTCGAAGAACAAAATGCCCGCGAAGCCGCCATTCGTTCAGATTTTGATGATCGGGAGAAAAAGCTCCGCGAAAGATACGAGCGCAGGATCAGCCAGGCAGACGAGGGCAGGGCCGCACAGTTGCGTGCCCGTCTCACCCGGAAACTTAACAATCTTGAAACAGAGCGTCAGAGAAAAATCGACAAAGCGCAGAGCATTGAAGTGGGGGACACCGAATACCGGGGGGTATATTCCCGCAAGGTCAATGCGGCCGGCATGAATCCCAAGACCTATTCCTACAGCGGGGGAGGTATCTTTCCGGCGATCGCCGGAACTGTCCTGCTGGTGCTGGGCTCCATGGTCATCGCCCTGACCCTGGGAATCTTTTCCGCAATTTATCTGAGCGAATACGCCAAGCCCGGCACGATATTGAACCTGATCCGGCTCTCGATTCTCAATCTGGCCGGGGTGCCGTCGATTGTGTTCGGCCTGTTCGGTCTGGGAATGTTTGTCCTTTTTCTGGACTGGAATGTATCCCTGCTATCGGGGTGTTTCACCCTGGCCTTCATGGTGCTGCCGGTGATCATTACTGCCAGTGAGGAATCCCTTCGGTCCATTCCGCAGGGGTTCCGCGAGGGATCTCTCGCCCTGGGCGCCACCAAATGGACCTCCATCCGTACGAATGTGCTTCCGTATGCCCTGCCGGGAATTCTCACCTCATCCGTTCTCGGTGTGGCCCGGGTGGCGGGAGAAACCGCACCCATTATGTTCACCGCGGCCTACGCGTTGCGTGACAACCTGCCCTGGGAGGGGCTGGAAAATCCATTCCAGTTCTTTTTCCAGGGTGTGATGGCGCTTCCCTATCATATTTACGTGGTCAGCTCGAAAATCCCGCAGAATGAATATACTGAGCGGATGCAGTACGGAACCGCCTTTGTGTTCCTGGTGATCGTGGCCGGGATTGCGTTGACCTCGATCCTGCTGCGTATCCGCATGCGGAAAAAATATAAATGGTAAACTTTTTTAACCTCTCCTGCCCCGGACAAGCTTTATGAACGAACAATCGACTGCAGTTTCCACCCCTTCCTCTGATTCCTCTGGTCTGAAAACCCTGATTGAAGTCAGTGAACTGGACTTCTATTACGGCTCCAAAAAGGCTCTCAGTGACATCAATCTGGATATTCCTGAAAAGCTGGTGACGGCCTTTATCGGCCCCTCCGGTTGCGGAAAGTCCACCCTGCTGCGCTGTTTCAACCGTATGAATGATCTGGTGGATGTGGCGCATATTGGTGCCGGAACCATTAAGATTCACGGGGCCGACATTAACAGTAACGATGTGGACGTGATTGAGCTTCGGAAACGGGTCGGCATGGTCTTTCAGAAATCCAATCCGTTTCCCAAAAGCATCTACGAAAACATCACCTACGGTCTCCGAATACGCGGAATCCGCAAAAAATCCTACTTGGATGAAGTGGTGGAAAAAAGTCTCCGGGGTGCGGCCCTGTGGGATGAGGTGAAAGACCGTCTGGATGAAAGTGCGCTTGGAATGTCCGGAGGACAGCAGCAGCGTCTGTGTATTGCCCGGGCTATTGCGGTGGAGCCGGAGATTATTCTCATGGACGAACCCTGTTCCGCTCTGGACCCGATTGCCACCGCACAGATTGAGGAACTCATTGATGAGCTCAAAAAAGAGTACACCATTGTCATTGTGACCCACAATATGCAGCAGGCCACCCGGGTCTCCGACAAGACCGCCTTCTTTTACCTGGGTAAACTGATCGAATATGATGATACGGAAAAGCTGTTCAGCAATCCCCAGAATAAACGGACCGAGGACTATATCACCGGTCGTTTTGGATAACATCCGATAAGTTGTAACTCCGCATTGACAACCCGGTTCAATCGGGTAACGCACTGCTCCTCGTTCAAGAGGGCGGCTAGCTCAGTTGGTTAGAGCATCTGGTTTACACCCAGAGGGTCGGCGGTTCGAGTCCGTCGCCGCCCACCATCCTTCGCTCGGAGCGCCAGCGGAGAGCGAAGGATGTCACGCCCTAGACGCCGCCAAAGGCGCGAAGGCGGACGTGTATCCCACCGAGGCTACGGCTTGGCGTGCCATCTGTTGAAGAAACTGAAATGCTGTCGTTGACGCTCTGGGTCTTTTTCTGAGGCGATGACGGTTTGGACTACGGTCTCAAGGAGCAGGGTGCCGATTGAGACGTCGAAAGCGGTACTTCGCAAGCTCAGGCCCGCACTCCATAGACGCTCCGCGTCCTCTTGACGTTGTAGGGATAAAAAGTGGCGGAGGAGGAGGGATTGACGGCCTTCGGCCTCCCGCGACTTCGCGCGGGCTTACTCCGCTGCGCTCCGTTTCGACCCCCTGCGGGGGTTCGACTCCCTCTGACGTTGTAGGGATATAAAGTGGCGGAGGAGGAGGGATTCGAACCCCCGGTACCTGTGAAGGTACACCTGATTTCGAGTCAGACCCATTCGACCACTCTGGCACTCCTCCGGCGGACATGGTGAATACGTGATCTGCGGAGGTGAGGCAACCGGAAAATGGAGCCGGAGTTTCCGGATCAGGTTTCCTCCTCCGGGGTAATCACAAAGCGGAGACCTTTGATCTTTTTGGCACCGAAGCGGGCCTGAAGTTTTTTTTTCAGCATGGGGGCTGCCATCTGTTTCAACTCATTCAGCCAGACATGATGATCCACATAAATGGTCAACGTGCCGCGTTCCAGAGTGCCGGGATTGCTGTTCGCCGCAATGTCTTTGCCGGCGATTTCCGGCCAGGCGCTCTGGATATCCGCAAGGTGGGAGGCGGTTTCCAGGCCGAATTTTTTCATGACCCCGTTTACCAGATCCCCGGCCACCTGAATGTTTTTCTCCGGGGGAATGCGGTACTCGGGACCATAACGTTCCCGCTGAAGCCGCAGCCATCCCGGGTCAGGTTTCTTCCGGGCGGACATGGGGGTTATTCGTGATCGGTGCGGATCATCTCCGCCAGCAGTTCTCCCAGCGGATTCCGGATACGGGCCGCGTGCCAGTACATGGAAATCGTGCGTTTCGGCTTTTTGCCCGAGAAGGGTTTGGTCACACAGGGGCCGGGAGTGGTGGTTTTCACAAACATATCCGGCACCAGACTCAGTCCCATGCCCAGGGCCACCAGATTGTACAGGGTGGACAGCTGACTGGTGGAGCAGGTGACGTTGCGTGACACGTTGTCCGCGTTGCAGAAGGCGTCGATCTGAGAACTCAGGCAGTGCATGGGCTGAAGAATGATGGCGTCCTCTCCGTCCAGCATGCCCAGTTTGAGTTCGCCCTTACTGGCCAGGGGATGCTGTTTGGGCAGAATGGCAAACAGCTCCTCGGT
>CAZVCO010000059.1:14319-14941 GCA_964625795.1 uncultured Verrucomicrobiota bacterium
ATAATGGCGCAGTCAATTTCCGCCCGCACCAGTTTCTGGATGAGCACATCCGTGGTGTCTTCACAGATGTGGAGCTCAGCTTCAGGATATTGAGTACGGAGATTATTAAGATATTTTGGAAGCAGAAAGGGGGCCACGGTCGGAATGGCTCCCACGGTGAGGCTTCCGCGTCCCGACATCACATCCTGCTGGACGGCGTTGGAGGCTTCATTCACTTCGGCCAGAATTTTCTGGGCGCGGGGAAAGAGAATCCGCCCGGAGGGGGTCATCTGTACAGATCGGCCCAGCCTATCAAACAGGCGCTGATCCAGCTCCGCCTCCAGTTTGAGAATCTGCTGACTCAGTGAGGGCTGGGTGATGCCGCAGCGTTCCGCACCCCGACTGAAGGATCCGGTTTCGGCCACGGCCACAAAATAACGTAGTTGATGAAGTTCCATAGTCGCTCTCTATACATAGGATGGTGTCTTGACGCAAGCCATGGATAGACTTATTTCCAAACCCCCATGAGTGATGCTCCGCCCCTTTATGAACTGGCCACCAGCTATTGGAAATCAGCCTCTCTGCAGGCGGCGTTGGAGCTCGGTCTCTTTGAGGCGTTGGACGAAGGGCCCCAATCGGTTGA
>CAZVCO010000060.1:0-7418 GCA_964625795.1 uncultured Verrucomicrobiota bacterium
TCCAACACCCCTCGTGAGATTCACCTTATGCTGCCGGGTCAGTTTTATAACAACCGGGAAATCCGGGCAGGGATTTACCAGTTTGCGCTGCCGGATAAAAACTGGGTGTTTATTTTTCACGACCAGTCGGTCCACACCTTGAAGATGGTGGCCACCAATCCGCGTTGCGAGGGTCTGATCGGACGTTTCGGCCATCCGGATCTTGCCAGGGTGGCGGCGGGATTCCGCCCGCCGGTGATCAACATCCACGGGGGCACCCCGATGGAGGGCCTGCCCATGATCGGCCCCTGCTCCATGGAGGTCGGGCGGTTCGCCGCGCAAACTTTACGAAGCCAGGGCGCCCACAGCTTTGCCTTCTATGGCGTGAAAAACGCGGATTTTTCCGAGGCCACCCTGCGGGGATTCCGGGAAGGATTGGGTGCTTTTGAAGAGGACTGCCACCTCTTCCTCGAGGAACCGGGCGTCTTCTCTCACCGGGAACTTTTTGAAAAACAGCTCGCGTGGATCCGCAAACTCCCGGACGGCACCGCCATCTACTGTCCGGACGACGTCTTCGCCCATACCGTGGGCTGCCTGGCGATCCAGAGCGGCAGACGGATCCCGGAGGATCTCACCCTGCTGGGCACCAACAACGACGAAACGCTCTGCCTGGGCATGCAGCCCCCCATTTCCAGCATCCGCCTGCCCTGGCGCAGAATTGGCTACCGGGCGGCAGAGAAACTGGAGGAATGTATGGAGGGGGGTGAGCCATCTGAGGAACCTGAATTTTTCGGTCCGCCGGAACTGGTACGGCGCCAGTCCACTCCGGAGCGTCACTGCCATGATCCTCTGGTGGAGCGGGCGATTACCCTCATGCATAAACACTTGACAGATCCACTGACCATTGAGGAACTGGCACAGGAGGTGGGAGCGTCACGACGGAGTCTCGAGAAACGGTTCCGCAAAACCGTGGACCGCAGCCCTCTCCATGAGCAAAACCGGATACGCCTGGAGGAGGTCAAGCGGCTGCTTCGTGAAGACTCCCGCACCATCGAAGCCCTTTCGGATGTCATGGGGTTCTCCAGTCCGGTCTATCTACATCAATTCTTTCAGCGGGAGGCCGGGATGAGCCCCGGAGCGTACCGGAAATCCTTCTCCACCCATTCCGATCCGCGCTGAACGGAACAATATGCGAAAGAAGAGTCTCCCACTTTGAAACTCAGTTCTTCATGTTGAAGACCTCTCAACAACTCACATGCGAGGTCACCAATGACACCCCAACTAAAAAACAATTCCTTTTCTAATTCCTACCGCTCCTGCTTCACTATGTTTTGGCGCTCTGCACTCTGCTGGGTCATCATGGGAATGGCCTGCAGCGTATCCGTGATCCAGGCAGAGCCCCCCCGCAATGATTACGGGATAAATTTTTATGCCCCCAGAGACTGGAGCCGTCAACAGCCCTTTCTCAACCTGATGCTGACGGCGAGACCGTGGATCAGCCAGACGGATCGATCCTGGGATGACAAACGGCCTTTAGACCTGGACGAGAACGGCTACGTCACAAATTTAAAACCTGAACAGCAGGCCGGGACGATTTTATTGACCAATCCGGGGGAGACCTTTCCCGGCGGCGAATACATTTTTCTGTATGACGGCGAAGGTACGTTTACCTGGGAGAGAAATGCCCGTCTGGTGAGTTCTGAACCGGGCCGTCAGGTGGTGAACGTGACCAATCCGCCTGCGGTTCCCGGGAAAGACACCTTTGTTCATATGAAGGTCACCTCCGTGAACCCGGAAAATTACCCCCGGAACATGCGTTTTGTGAAGGCGGATTATCTGGAGGCTTTCCAGCAGGGACATCGCCTTGCGCCCTGGGTGAAAACCTACTGGGGAAATACCGAGGCTATCCGCTATATGGACCTCACCCTGACCAATCACAGCCGTATCGACACCTGGGAGAGCCGGCCCATGATAGGGGACCGGACCTATTGGAAAAAAGGCATCCCCTGGGAAATGGTCATTCTCATGTCCAACGATCTGGGAAAAGACGCCTGGATCAATATTCCTCATCTGGCCACCGATGACTTTATCCGCCGCACCGCCGAAATGTTCAGGGACAACCTGAAACCGGAACTCAAGGTCTATTACGAATTCTCCAATGAAGTCTGGAACGGCATGTTTTCTCAAACCCGCTATGCTAATGAGCAGGGCTCTAAAACAGAGGGGTTGGGGCCGGAGGGCTGGCGCGCAGGCCTTCAATTCCATGCCCTGCAGACCATCCGTATGAATAAGATCCTCGACGAGGTCTATGCCGGTCAGCCCCGTGAACGGTATGTCAAAGTCCTGGGGGTACAAGGGGGGAATCTGGGCGCGGCGAAAATTGTCGCGAATCATGCCAACGTGGCAGACAGCACAGATGCACTCGCAATTGCCCCTTATTTAACCTTCAATATCCCGATCAAACCGTCGCGCTGGAAGCCGAACAACCCGGTGGCATCAGAGGTTGAAACCTGGAATAAAGATCAGGTTTTTGAGTGGCTCACGGCCAATGCCCTGCCGGAATGCATGCGCCATATGGATCAGCAAAAGGCTCTGGCCGACAGTCTGGGACTGGACCTGATCGCCTATGAAGGCGGGCAGCACTTGAGTCTGCTTGGAGAGGCGAACCGGAATCACACGCTCAGCAACCTGCTTGCAGAAGTGAACCGGGATCCCCGCATGGGCGACCTGTATACCAAATACTTAAATCACTGGACCGACATTGGAGGAGACCTGTTCTGCCTGTTCAACGCCATGCAGCCCTACACTAACGCCGGGTACTGGGGCCTGCTGGAGTTTGTCGGAAAGGATCCGTCCACTTCGCCGAAATATCAGGCGGTGCAGGCCTGGGCAGAGAGACCAAAGCCCTGATGTCAGAACAATAGTCATTGGTCATTGGTCATTGGTCACAAACGCCTAGCCATAGGAAAGCATCAAGGGTTTTCTGCGTGTCAAACGGCCCCCCACGGGCTTGTCCCGTGGGAGCGAAAGAGCTGCGGCCAGACCGGCCACGTCCACCCCCTCTCGTCCATCCGTTTCCTCCTGTAAATAAAATCAGTGCCCGATGGCCAGTCGGAAGAAGTTCCGCAGGATTTGGATGCCATGGGGATGTCCGCCCCGCTCCGGATGAAATTGAGTTCCATAGAGCAAACGGCTGTTGTGCTTCCAGGCCTGCAGGGGACAGGAATCGGCTGAGGCCAGCTGAGTGAACCCTTCCGGCATCACAACAACTTCGTTGCGGTGATTCTGATGCACGGTGATTTCTTCGGGCAGTCCCTCAAATAAGGGGTCCTCCACATCAAGATGCACCAGGCAGGGGCCACTTTCGTAATTCCCAGCCTCCCGGACCTCCAGTCCATCGCGGAACGGCATGGGGCGCACCTCTGAACCATGCAGTGCGCTGACCAGCTGAAAGGAGCGGCAGATGGCGAGCTGTGGTCCATCCCACTCCGCCAGCTTCCGGTATCCTTCATTCCGGAGTACAGGCTCATTCGGAAACTTCGGTCCTGCCCTGCCCCCGCTCTGCACCACCGTCCACCCCTCCCCAAGTTCAGGCAGGACCTCATCGAGCTGCGTATAGTGTATCCGGCGGCACGGAACCCCTGAGATCTTCTCCAGCACCTCCCGGTCTTCCTCGTAATGTGGAGATGCCGCCAGATCTCCTTCAACCGTGACTACGTAGAGAATGTGATTATCCATACCGGTTACCTACCCCGCAGATCCCCACTTCGTATTGGCCGGCCCGCCACCCCGCTTGCCGGGGTGGAGGCAAGGGTCGAAAAAATCCGTCGCGATTTTTCACCATACTCCTGCCGCTTCCTCCGCCAGGGTCCCGCGCCGTGGGCGCGGGACCCTGGCGGGAAAAAAGGGAGGGCGGAGAATGAACGGGCCACGCCCTTGCAGACCGGTCACTCCACCCCGGCAAGCGGGGCGGCGGCGATTGCGTGCCTTCCGTCCTTGCGGACCGGTCACTCCACTTTGGCAAGCGGTGTGTTGGTGATTGCGTGCCTTTCATCCTTGCGGTCCGGTCACTCCACTCCGGCAAGCGGTGTGTTGTTGATTGCGCGCCTTCCGCCATTGCAGACCGGTCACTCCACTTCGGCAAGCGGTGTGTTGGTGATTGCGTGCCTTCCGTCCTTGCGGACCGGTCACTCAGCTCCGGCGCAGGCGGTATGCACCAAACAGAGTAAGGAAAGCCACTCCCACTAAAACCATACTGCCGGGTTCGGGGATTACGCTGTAGGAGATAGAGTCTACCGAAAGGCTTTCTCCGGAGTCGCTCCAATCTCCCGTGGTGCGGATCCGCAGCCAGTTGCCGTTCCGTGAGGAGGAAATCGTCCCGGCGGTGCCGGTGGAGACAAAACCGCTGCCGCTGTTATAAAACGTTTCCAGGGTGTCATTATCGAAATCAACGACGCTGCGGAGTTGGATATTCGACTCATTCAGCGTGAAGCCTGAATATACGCCGGTTTCGGTTCCACCGCCAAATGCGCGACCATTGACTTCGACATTGGTGTTTCCCGTCCGGAATTCCAGACTGATGTCGGCCGTGGTCTGATTCACGTTGTCGTTCATAAAGCTGACATGAAACGTCTGATCGACTCCATCATCTACGACAGTCCAATCGAGGGTCATATCAATTTGGTAGATGCCGGAGGTATATCCCAAAGCGGTTCCATTCCCCGAAAAAGACTCCGTATCTCCGACAGAGCTAATCTCCAGATTTCCGCCGTTGATTACGTAACCCGTCAGATCGGAAGCATACTGTACCCCGCCCCCGACCGAATTGGCGGCGTTGCTTAACGTGGTGCCGTTGCTGTCGTTAAACTCGAACTGCTGGACCAGGGTGGCGTGGCCGGGCAGCAGAGCCGCAGTGACAATAAAGCTGAAGATAACGAATCGATTCATGATGATGGTCCTCATTAGATAGATTGAACACCCTAAAGATACACTGCCAACGAAGGTCTTGACCATGTGAGGGTCCGTATAAAACTTTAGGTTTTACGCACGGCTAAATACAGGCGTCGCATTATCATAGTTTGAATTCGTTTCTGCATATTGTGAAACAGGGAGCGGGGAACCTATAGTCATCCTTTAACCCACTCACCAGTATGTCCCACATTTTCATTTTGAGGGGAGTGCGACTTTTCATCATTCTCATCATGCTTTCCACGACCCTGCAGGCATTCGATCAAACCTATACCGATGCCTTTTCGTCACGGAAAGTACGGATCACTCTGCCCGCCCAGGCGGAGTCCATCAGGGGAATTCTCTTCATCGGCAACGGCGCAGGCGGCGACGCCTCCGGAGAGGCCGTTCATGCCCACAAGCGTGTCTGGGCGGACAAACATGCGTTCGCCATTGCCGCCACCGGATTTTTCAGCCGCTTTCAGAGCGGAACCTCTGGAGATGATTGGCGAGTGCTTCAGGACGCCCTCTCCCAGGCCGCTCTGGACAGTGGGCACCCCGAACTTCTTCAGGCTCCGTTTCTCAATCATGGTTTTTCCAACGGAGGGCAGATGGCCTACGGGCTGGCCCGTCTCCAGCCGGACCGCACCCTCGCCTTCCTGGTCAACAAGGGTGGTTTTTACGAGACCTCCATAGGTTCGGAACCCCTCGGCGTCCCGGCCCTGTTCATCGCGGGGGAACTCGACACCACCAACAATCGGCGGGCCACCATTGAGGCCCTGTATAAGAATGGTCGCGCCCAGGGCGCTCTCTGGGCCTGGATCGAGGAGGAGAACGCCGGCCATGTGCCGGGCAATTCCGAACCCATGGCCTTCGCTTTTTATGAAGCCGTACTGGCCGCGCGCTACCCTGCGGACCCCAACAACCTGCCGACCGCCGACACCCCGCCATCCCTTGCCACCCTGCTTCCGGCGTCCGGCTGGCTGGTCGATCAGGAACAGGCCGCCTGGTCCAGCGGATATCTGGAGATCCGTCCCGCCACCGACTTCACCGGCGACCCGCTGCAGAAAGGATGGGTGCCCGATGAAACCACCGCCCGACTGTACCGCGCCATGGCCTCCTTTGATGCTTCCGTGCCCTGGACCTTCGGGGGCAACTTGAAAAAGGTCATCCACATCACCGGCCCCTACCCCGCCGCCAACGGCGGCTCCGCGGTTCCTGCGGGGGCGGTGTATCACATGGATGCCCAGGTTCAACTCGATCTCGAAATCGCCCCTACCCATCCCGGCGCCACGGTCCTGCGCATCTACGACAACGGGGTCGAAGTGACCAGCCTGTCGAACCCTCCCGCCGATCAGCCGCTGTCCATCGCCGTTCACCCGGACCCCTGGGCGTTCTCCAACGCCCTGCATGCCGAAATCGAATTTCCGGATGGACACATCCGCACCTCTCACGTCCTCTGGATGGTCGCTGAGCACAGCTATGCCGCCTGGAGTCAGCTTCAGGACTGGGGAGCGGCCTCGTCGCTGCCCGGTGACGATGCCGATAACGATGGCATCGTCAACGCGGGGGAATATGCCCTGGGCGGAGACCCCTTGGACGGTTCCCCTCCTCCATCCCCCACTGTAAAACAAGAGCCGGAACGCATCGGCATGGAGGTCTCCCGGTTACGGCCTGAAGTTGAATATGTGGTGGAAAGCAGTCCCGACCTCATCGACCCTGTCTGGACTGAGCGGGCCAGAAACTCCGGTCCTCCGGGGACCACCTATACTGAATGGATCGATACCACTGATACCAGCCAACTGTTTTTGCGCTTCAGGGCGATTCTCCCCTGAAGGAGGTCAGGGTTTCGCTAAGCGAACCCCGTCAGAGATTCACACCTCCACGATCACGTTTACTTCGCCATTCCCTGCGGGGACCCGCACCAGATTTCCATCGGTCTCCCGCCCATCCACTGTCATTCGGCGCACCCCTTTGTTTCTTCCTTGCGGATTACGCACCTCAATTCGAAGGACAGATCCCCGGAAGCGGCGCACCGCCGTATACCCCTCCCAGTGGGAAGGCAGGCAGGGGTCAATCCGGAGCCCTTCCGGCCCAGGTTTCAGACCCAGAACCCCCTGTGTCATGGCCGCGTAATTCCAGGTCGCGGATCCCGACAGCCAGGACACCCGACCGGCACCAAACCTTGGACTGAACCGGCTGTGGGTGCTCTGGCAGACCACATAAGGCTCGACCTCTCGCACTTTCGCCCGGTCGTTGAAGGAGGCGGGCAGGACATTCATCAGGTACTCGAACGCCCGGTCACCCATGCCCAGTTCGGTCAGCGCCAGCACGCCCCAGCCCTGGGTGTGGTTGAAGACCCCGCCGTTTTCTTTCATGCCGGGATTCATCAGCCGGGCCAGACAGACCTCCGGATCCGTGTTCACATAGGGCGGCGTGCAGACCATGACCCCGTGATCGGTGTTGAGGTGCTCATGCATGGCCTCCATCAC
>CAZVCO010000060.1:7428-14804 GCA_964625795.1 uncultured Verrucomicrobiota bacterium
CGCGCCCTTTCCCCGGTGGCGTGGCCGCTGAGCACGGCCCAGCTCTGCGGATTCATGAAAATACGTCCCTCATCGTTTTCGCGGGATCCGAACTTCATGCCGTCGTAGCGGTAGGCCCTCAGATACCATTCTCCGTCCCAGGCGGATTCCTCCAGCCGCCTGTCCAGATCGGCCAGAGTTTCAGCCGCCCATGCAGCCTCCTCAGGCTCTTCCAACTTTTCACACAGGCCGTGATAAATCTCCAGTCCAAACCGCAGTTGAAAGGCCACAAATACCGACTCACCTTTCTCTCCGAGACGGATGCAGTCGTTCCAGTCAGCGTGCAATCCACACGGCAGTCCATGCGCCCCGACCCGTTCCAGATTGAAATCCAGCGCTTTGCGCAAATGTCCCAGCACCGTCGCCTCTCCCTGATCCGCGAAGGGCAGCACCTTCGAATAAAAGTCCAGGTCGCCGGCTTCGTTGACGTATGCCGGCACTGCATTGAACAGCCACAGCGTGTCGTCGGACCGATAGGCCTCCGGCTCCTTCTCTTCGCCGGGCGAATGGCGGAAAGGCTGTACTACCGGTTTGGCCCCGCCGTTGGAATACTGACCGGTAAGCATCAGTTCCAGCCGCACCCGGGCTTCGTCCGTGATCAGCGACGCGGCCGCCACGATGTCCTGCAGGGTATCCCGGTAGCCCAGGCCATCGCGTTCTCCTGCGTAGACCAGGCTGGCTGCACGCGACCAGTAGAAGGTCATCAGACTATTGAACGGTGCCCAAAGATTGGCCATGGTATTAAAAGCCGCATCCGGGGTCTCCACCCGCAGCACGTCCAGCCTTTCACGCCAAACTGCTTTGACCTTTTCCAGCGCAATCGACCGCACGCCGGCATCTGCCAGTTGTTCCACCGCGGCGGCACCCGCCTCCTCCGCGGTGCCCACGCCGAAAATACAGGCAAAGCGAAGCTCCTCCCCCGGCGCCAGTGCCACGTCGATTTCAAACGCCCCGCAGGGCATGTCTCCGCGCATCCCGGTTCCCGAACATTGCCCCCGCCGTACCGCCTCCGGCGCCGCGTAGGTGCCATAGGGCCCGAGAAAACGCCCCAGATCCGTTTCATACGAAGCGGGCTGGATGCCGGACAGGGCAAAAAACGTGTGGCGCTTCTGATCCTTGTTGGTGAAATCATCCGGATCTTCGGGCATGTTCACATTCGATCCGATGTCGATCAATCCCGGTGCGGGCGATTCGACGCAGTCGATGTACTGATTGTATTGCAGGTTGCGGTTGTCGTCGTCCGCGCACCAGTTGCACTGCGGCTCCACAAACGGAAACAGCTTCAGGGTCCGGGAGGTGTCGCCGGTATTGCGGAGGACCACATCCCACACCTCATGGGTGGCACCGTCAGGGACAAACCAGGTCACGTCTGATTCAACTTCCCGATAGCTGGAACGGATACGGGTGCGTCCTGGGCCGTGTCGGCATTCCGTCTGAAAGACATCCAGCGGTTTCGCCACCGGCAGCCAGGACGCACTCCAGAAATCGCCATCCTGCTGATCCCGCAGATACAAATACCGGCCGCAAAACTGCCCGGCGGGCTCATTGAATCGAAAACGAGTCAATCGTCCCTGGGCAGCGGACTGGTAAAAGGTGTAACCGGCGGAATTGTTGGTAATGACACCGCCGAATTCTGCGGTACCGAGGTAATTGGACCAGGGCCGCGGCGTATCCGGCCGCTGAATCACATACTCGCCCTGCTCGTCATCAAAGATTCCGTAGTTCATATCCTCCCAGCTAGTTGCGTTGAATCCACGTTCCAGCTTCAACCGTCGCACACTGTTGCGGATTGACGAATCGGCGTGAGTTATACATAGAACGGCCCATGGAATCTGATCAACCGGAACGACCGGTCACCATGCGGGATGTTGCCCGGAAGGCCGGCGTCAACCCCTCCACCGTTTCCCGCGCCCTGAGGGATGACAGCAATGTGTCAAAAGCAAGGCGCGAGGAAATTCAGCGCATTGCCGAAGAAATGGGCTACCGGCCCAATCCCTTTGTGCAGGCATTTACCGCCCATGTACGCGGGTATCGCCGGCTACCAACCCATGCGCCTATCGCGTTGCTGGACACAAGTTCTGAAGGTCAACACCAGTTCACCCATCTCTATATTCAGGGGGCGAAAGAGCATGCTCATAAGCTGGGGTATAAAATCGAACCGCTTCATATCGACACCGTAAAAGGGTCTCTCTCCCGTATGAAAGACGTCCTCTTCGCCCGCGGCATCCGGGGTCTGCTGATCATGCCCCCCTCCGAGCGTATCCACATGCCCGAACTGGCGGAATTCCCACTGGCCATGGCCACCATCGATTACAGCCTAAAAGAACCGAATCTGCACCGATCCACCCCCTCCTATTTTCAGAACATGGAAATGGCTTTGCGCACCTGCGCCGCAAAGGGGTACCGCCGCATCGGCTTCTGCACCTACCGGGAGGAGGTCGACCGGATCGGCATGCATTGGATGGGAGCCTACTGCGGGTGGCGGGACCTCCAGCCTGAGGAAAACCGGCTGGGAGTTCATTATAATATCTATACACCCGAATTGGAACATCAGGAGAACCCGTCAGCTTGGGAGAAATGCCGTGAGGATTTTTATGCCTGGCTGGATAATGAAACACCTGACCTGCTGATCACAAACAATCTGTTTTTTCTCTACTGGGCAAAAGAAAGGGGTTTGAAAATCCCTGCGGACCTGGGCTTCGTCCACCTCGGAGTGGTTCCTGGGGAAGCACCTGTTTCAGGGGTGGATCAGAATCACCGTCAGGTGGGAGCGGCAGCCGTGGATCTGATCATCAACCAGCTTCAGAAAAACGTACATGGGGTCCCGAGTTCCATGCAGACGGTGCTCATCTACGGCACCTGGCGCGACGCAGGCACCACAAGGTAGTTTCGGAATCCTTTCCTGAAACAACAAAATGCGACAGCCAGCAGGTGTTGCGGATGGCCTTTCAGGTCCTTGGGTAGATAAGATAATCGGATCAGGCTGAATCCATGATTATCACACGTAAAAAACTCATTCCGCTGCACTGGGCCTTTTATGCCCAGCTCCCGCTGCTGCTGAGTATTTACGGCAGTTTTGTCATCAACGCGCCGTTTCTGCTGATGATGAAGCAGTTCATCGACAATCCCGCCGCCATCATGGGGTTGATCAGCATTGAGGTCTACATCACCCTCCTCGGGGGTCCTTTTTTCGCCTGGCTGTCCGACCGCATCTGGACGAGGTTCGGCCGGCGTAAATTCTTTTTCGTCATCGCCGATGCCAGCCGGGGGCTGATCCTGTTGCTGATGCCCTTTGCCCCGAATATCTGGGCACTCATCGGCCTTCGCTGGGTGTTTGGTTTCATGAGCGATTTCGCCTCCATGACCCAGGCGCTGATCTATGAAGTGGTGCCTCCGCCCCAGCGGGGCCGCATGTCCGGTTTTTTCCAATCCTCGATCCAGTTCGGGAATCTGGTCTTTTTCTTCCTGCTGATCGGCAGGTTCGATGATCACTATTTTATGGGCCCCTTCCACACCCTGGGGGAGTTCAGCGGGGGCACGCTGATGTTTTTTCTGGCCGCCATGCTGCTGCTTGGAATCTCCGCATTTGAAGGACTGGGATTCAAAGAGATCAAACCCCCGGACATGAAAACCCTGCAGGACGACCGGGAACCCGGCCAGAATCTTTTCTGGTATTTCGTGAAAACCTTCTGCCGGGACGTGTTCGCTAAAGATTTTCTCCCTCTCTATCTGTTTATGTTCATCACCGTGATGTTCGGCGTGGGTCTGGGCATCTTTCAGCCCCTGTTGTTCACCGAACAGTGGGGCTACTCCCTGCAGGATATGGGAAATACGGTGGCCGTGGGCGTAGTCTTTGCCGTGACCCTTTCTCTGCTTTCCGGCTGGCTGGCAGACAAGTGGGGAAAGCTTCAGACCTTCGTGCTGGCCACCATTGGCTCCTTCTGCATGAATGTGTTTTACACCGCATTTGTCGCCTTCCAGCCCGACCAGCGGCCCACGCTCTGGCAGATCATTGCCATCGGTAATATCGGTCTGGTGTTTCAGATGACCAAAGGCGTGGTGACCTTTCCGCTGATGATGGAATATGTCAAACGCAGCCGTATGGGCGCGGCCAATGCCGGACTCAGCCTCTTTCAGGCCTTGATCCGCAACAGCGTCACCCTCTTTGTCGGAGTCTGGCTGGCCTGGTGGTCCATCTGGTTCCTGCCCCAGGCGGGACATCATGTGGAAACCACCTTCCCGGAACCTCTCGATCGGACGGAGGTGGTTGCGCGTCTGACGGCGGGCGGGGTTGAAACGGCAGACTTGATTCTCCGCCCCCTGCATCAATACGGCGTCGACGGAAGGACATCCCACCGCTGGTGGATTCACCGCAACGATGACCAGACCCACGAATGGCTGAAAGAACGCAAGCAGCTCACCAACAAACTTGCCCCCCTGGAAAACAAGCTTGATTCGCCATTGATCTCCGTGGAGAAAGCAACCGAACTCCAGTTGGAGATCGACCAGACCCGGGAGCGGCTGGATGAGATCAATGCACAACTCGATGCCACCACCGCCGCTATGCGCGAAACCCTGCTTCCAGTACTGGAGGATCACCTGTACCAGTCGGGAGATCAGATACAGTCCGTCCGTTTTGAGAACGGGACCCTGGACCTGGTGCTGGAAACCATTGAAACCCTTCCCCCCGGACAGGTGTCTGAACTGGTGCGCATCCTGAACGGCCCGCAATACCGCTTAACGGATCAGAACGACCCGGAGGCCTCCTCGCGCTATGGGCCTGACATTGAAATCGACATTCAGAACACCCCCTCTTCCGCCCTGGCCTTCCGCCTCCGTTTCGATCCGGGTTTTCTTACCCTCAGCCGGATCCTGGCCGATTCTGTTAACGATACAAACCGGGTATTCGAAATCGCCAACATCCTCACCGGACTGCACCGGGCGGAGATTGGAGAAGGTCCGGACCGCTTTGATCTCCACTCCGTTTCCGCCACCCGGAAAAACGGGACCCTGGACCTGTCCTACACCCTGAGGTTTGGAGAGAATGCCCTGCAGACGGATCCCACCCTGCTGGCCGCAGCTCTCTCGGAAGAATCCATGGTCACCAGCGCCCGGGGGGATGCCCTCGGGAACGGGGAAGCCCGGATCCACCTGGAGCTCAAACCGCCCGCCCCCGCATCGAAGGAAGGTCTCCGCGCCGACCGTCTGCGGGAGTTGCTTCCCCGCTTCAGCCGTGCGCTTCCCGGTCAGCGGCTGGAGCAACGCCTGGCTGCGGAAACCACCCTGCGCCTGACCAGTGCGCTGGCCGAACGGCCTTTTTATATCACCGTTCCGGAGCACACCCCGCGCAGCGGACACCGGGAACGGGAATACGAATATTTCTTTTCCAGCCAGGCCCTGCAGATCGCCACCGACCTCATCGGCTTCGGCATTGTCTGGTTTCTGCTCCTCATGGAGAAAAAAGGCGTGGTCCACCGCTATGGGGTAGAGGAGGATGATCACCGATGAATCCCGCGGATCTCTATGCCGACGATCCCACCATCCGTCAGAACGCCGGAGGCGACTGGGAGTACTTCCCGAATCACCCTGTTCTCAAAACGTTCTTTCTGGTCTTCAGCCTCGCGCTTCTTGTCCTTGGAGGCTGGCTGATTGAGCCCCCATTATCCCGCTGGCTGACAGGGCAAACCTCCACCGCACGTGTGGTGGAGATTCTGCGTGAGGAACCGGGGAAAGAACCCGAACGTATCCGCTATCGGAAAGAAATCCACGAAGGAAATCACCTGACCACCTTTACCTACACTGTGGCCGTCCCCCGGTCGGAGGGCGGCCGGGACAGCTTCATCATGGCGGTGGGCAGCCGCCGCGCTCCCTATGCCAATGTGAATGATGAATTCCGCATTATCTATTTTGCCGAAGACAACCATGCCTACGGCCTGCTGCATCACCGCACCTGGGCGTTCGGTGTCGGCTTTCTCTTCATCGGCGGACTGCTCACCCTCTGCGCCGTCCCCACCCTGCTGGCCGTCGGCAAACCGATTCTGATCGACCCGGAGGGACCGGACCCGGAGGTGATGGCTGAAAGCATGGATGAGACAGAGGCATCGCCGGAAACCTGATCGTTCCCCCGGATACACCCCTTGAGAAAACGAGGGGGGTTCCGAACTCCGGGAGCTACAGGCGGTAGGTGTTCCGAACCCCGGAAAGCAGAATCCGCCTCTCAGATATCGGCGCCCGATGGTTTAGACGGAAACAGACCGCAGGGAAATGGATCCTGCGTCTCCTGCATCCAGGCATCCAGCCGGGCGGCCAGATCCGCTTTCACTCCGGCATAGGCCGGATCCGTCACCCGGTTGCAGGCCTCCATGGGGTCGAGATACAGATCGAAAAGCTCTTCGTGCCCGAGCGGCCGGTCATACCACCCCGCCGAATCCATTACCGGAGTGCTTGGCCCATCATGCCGCATCTGAGGTCCGCTATCAAAATGACGTCGAACATATTTATACCGCTCCGTCCGCACCGCCCGCAGCGGCTCCAGCCCGCCGTGATAGGTCTGCTCGGTGAACACGGCATCATGCAGGGGGCCCGTACGCCCCTCCACCAGCGGCAATAGACTCTTCCCCTCAAGTTCATGGTCCACTCGAAGATTGAACAGTTCGCACAGCGTCGGCAAGAGATCCAGATGCTGCACCATGGGCTCGATGACCCGGCCTCCCCGGAAGGGTGACCCCACGGGGCCCCGGATCATCAGCATCACCTGCGTTCCCTGATCAGACAGGGTTTTCTTGCCTCCCGGAAACTCGATCCCATGGTCACTGGTCACCACCACCAGGGTATTGTCTTCAAGGCCATTGTGTTTCAGTGCGTAAAGGACCCGTCCCATATACTCATCCATGATCCGCACCCCCTCCCGGTAACTCTCCATGTCCCGCCGGATCTCCGGCAGATCGGGCAGCCAGGGCGGCGGCGCGGTGTAGCGGGCATCCAGTTTCTCCGGATCGTAATACCGGGTCTTGCTGAAGCGGTCGCTTTTCCCGTGCAGGTTCAGTTCGGGGCGAGGAATGTTGTCGCGGTGAGGCTCGTCGAGGCCAACCGACAGGAAAAACGGACGGTCGTCATCACGGGTGGCGAGAAACGCCTCCACTTTGTCGATCGTCTCCGGATAACATTCCCCGTCCTGCCCCCTCGCCGGCACCTCACGCTCCAGCACCCGCTCGTATTCGATCTCCGGAAAATGTTCCGCGTGATTCGCCTCGTGCTGCACACCGGCCAGCACCGTCTGATATCCATGGCGGTTCAGAATATTGACCAGATGCTTTCCGTAGTCATCGATCTTCCAT
>CAZVCO010000061.1:0-13911 GCA_964625795.1 uncultured Verrucomicrobiota bacterium
CGAAGATGAGATTGAAGTTAGCTTTTATAGTGAGCCAATAGCAAATACTCCTGAAGATCTCTATATATGCGATCCAAATCAAACGAGTATAGACCTAAGTTTAACTTCAGCAGAAATTTTAGCCGGAAATACTTCTGAAGAAAATTATGGAGTGAATTTTTATGAATCTTTACAGGAGCTGGAAGACGAAAATCCTATTGAAAATCCATCTAGCTTTCCAATTGCAGAAACTAGTGAAATTTTTGCCCAGGTAGAAGGAGTGGAAAGTGGTTGCCTTTCCCAGGAAGTTTCATTCAATGTAGAAGTAGAACTTCTTCCTGAAAATTATCTTCCCACCGAAAGCATAATTTGTGTCGATCTTAATGGAGATATCACTCAACAAATTGAAATAGGCGAGGATCTTGGGAATAATTATACTTACGAGTGGCTGGCTAATGGAACGGTGATTAGTACCAATGCTTTATTAGATTTTACCGAAATTCCAGAGGCTGAAATCATAGAACTTATTGTCACCAATTCCCAGTCTGGATGCAGCGTAAGCTTTCAAACAGATCTTGCTGTTTATTCCAGGCCCGAAAGTGTTGTAGTTGAAATTGAAGGGAGTGATTTTACGGGAGGCTACGTGATTACTGCAGAAGCCATACCCGGTCTGGGAGATGATACTACTTACGAGTATCGCTTAGATGAAGGAGTTTGGCAGGAAAATCCGGTTTTTAGAAACTTAAATCCCGGTTATCATACTATTAGCGCCCGCGAAATAAATGGCTGCGGAATTACTACTTCGGAAGAATTTTATTTAGTTGGTTATCCACGTTTCTTCACTCCAAATACCGATGGATATAATGATACCTGGAATATTGATAATACCGCTGAAATTGAAATCTTAGAACTTTATATTTTTGATCGCTACGGAAAACTATTAAAGGAATTGTCGCCGGGTGGCCAGGGCTGGGATGGCACTTATAATGGCCGGTCTTTACCCGCAGATGATTATTGGTTTAAAGTAGAGTTTGAAATGTTGGATGGCACTCGTGATCATTTTGGAGCTAATTTCACCCTAAAAAGATAAAAGCGCCCGAAATCCGGACGCTTTTAAACAACAATTTATTTAAAAAATTAAATTAAGCAGCGGGAAGGTCGCCTTCTCCTTTTCTTGGCAACATAGATTTTCCCATTAAGTATTTGTCTACGTGATAAGCAGCTTCACGGCCTTCAGAAATTGCCCACACAATCAAGGATTGCCCGCGGCGCATATCTCCGGCAGTAAAGATATTTGGTATGTTGGTTTGGTAACCATCATCTCCTTTAATATTGGTTCTGCTATCCAGCTCAAGGCCTAATTGCTCGCTTAATGTTTTTTCTGGTCCGGTAAAACCTAAAGCTAAAAGTACCAGCTCACAAGGCCACTCTTTTTCTGAGCCTTCAACTTCTTTAAGTTGTGGTCTTCCATTTTTACCTTTTACCCATTCTATATTTACGGTTTTTAGAGCTTTTAAATTGCCCTCTTTATCCCGAATAAACTCTTTGGTGTTAATACTCCAGTTACGCTCTACACCTTCTTCGTGAGAAGAAGTTGTTTTTAAGGTAAACGGCCAGTAAGGCCATGGATTTTCTTTGTCTCTATGTTCTCCCGGAACCGGCATGATCTCAAAATTGGTAACCGATTTTGCTCCATGTCGATTAGAAGTTCCAACACAGTCAGAACCTGTGTCACCACCACCAATTACAATCACATTTTTGCCTTTAGCCGAATATTCTTCGGTTTGCTCTTTTAAACCGTCTACAACTTCATTGTTATTTTTTAGAAAATCCATCGCCTGCATAACACCACCGCCTTCGGCACCTTCAATTGGTAAGTGTCGACGTTTGGTAGCGCCACCGCAAAGTACTACAGCATCAAATTCCTTCAGTTTTTCGGCTTCATAATTTTCACCTACGTGTACTCCGGTTTTAAATGTAATTCCTTCTTCTTTCATAACATCAACCCTACGGTCAATTACATGTTTTTCCATTTTAAAATCGGGAATTCCGTAGCGTAATAATCCGCCAACTTTATTGTCGCGTTCAAATACGGTAACCTCGTGACCAGCACGGTTAAGCTGTTGTGCCGCTGCAAGGCCGGCTGGGCCAGAACCTACTACAGCTGCGGTTTTTCCGGTTCTGGATTTTGGAGGTTGTGGAGTGATCCATCCTTCTTTAAATCCGCGTTCTACAATGTATTTTTCAATAAGTTCAATCGCTACCGGTGGATCTGTAATACCCAATACACAAGCAGATTCGCAAGGTGCCGGGCACAATCTTCCGGTAAATTCAGGGAAGTTATTTGTTCCGTGTAGAATTTTAAGCGCTTTTTTCCAGTCGTTTTTATAAACCGCGTGGTTAAAGTCCGGAATTAAATTTCCAACCGGGCAACCGCTATGGCAAAACGGAATTCCGCAGTTCATGCACCGCGCGGCCTGCTCCCGCTTTTTCTCATCCGGCTGGGGCAGGTACAGTTCCTTGAAGTCGTGAATACGTTCATCCACGCGTCTTTTTTTCGGAAGTTCCCGCGGGAACTCCATAAATCCGGTTATTTTACCCATGATACTTGCTTTCCTTAATTTTGTTTGACGTTCAGCGCTTCAGACGTCTCCTGCGCCTGCTGCTGCGCCTCTTCACGTTCGCGCGCCAGGCGCTCCAGGGCCAGGCGGTAATCCCGCGGCATGATCTTGATGAACTTGGGAAGCATGTCCTCCCAGTCATTCAGAATCCGTTTGGCCACCTCGGATTTCGTGTAGTGCAGATGATGTTCGATGAGTCCGCGCAGCTGATCCACGTCCACCGGATCCACCACCGGCTCGAGATCCACCAGTTCGTGGTTACAGCGGTGTTCGCTGAAGTCGCCTGCTTCGTCCAGGACATAGGCGATACCGCCGCTCATGCCGGCGGCAAAGTTTCTCCCGGTATGACCCAGGCAGACAACGCAGCCTCCGGTCATATATTCGCAGCCGTGGTCGCCCACGCCCTCGACCACCGCTGTGGCTCCGGAGTTCCGGACGGCAAAGCGTTCGCCGGCCATGCCGCGGATATAGGCTTCACCCCGGGTGGATCCGAAGAGGGCCACATTGCCGATGATCACATTCTGCTCCGCAATGAGGGGAGAGGCGGGATCCGGCTGAATCACCAGGCGTCCGCCACTCAGGCCTTTGCCGAAGTAATCGTTGGAGTCGCCAAACAGGTGGAACTGAATGCCATGAACCAGGAAGCAGCCGAAGCTTTGTCCCGCATGTCCATGGAAGTCCACCTTGATGGTGTCATCCGGAAGTCCGGCTTCACCGTAGTTGCGGCTGATCTCCGCACTCAGCATGGTGCCGACGGTACGGTTCACATTGCGGATTTCGCGTTTGAGATGCACGGGTTCCGAATGCTCAATGGCCGCATGGCAGGCGTCAATGAGATCATTGTCCATCGCGAGATCGAGATGGTGATTCTGCTCAATGGTTTTGCGCAGAGGCGCATCCTCAGCCACTTCGGGTTTGTACAGGATCTTGCTGAAATCGAGGCCGCGCGCCTTGTAATGATCGATCGCTTTGCCCATTCTCAGGCGTTCGCTGTGTCCGATCATTTCGTCCAGACTGCGGTATCCCAGCGAGGCCATGATCTGCCTGAGTTCCTCTGCCACCAGATGGAAGAAGGTGATCACATCGTCAGGCTGCCCTTTGAATTTTTTCCGGAGTTCCGGATTCTGAGTGGCGATCCCCACCGGGCAGGTGTTGAGGTGACACACCCGCATCATGATACATCCCATCACGATCAGAGGTGCGGTGCTGAAACCGAATTCCTCGGCTCCCAGCAGGGCGGCCACCGCCACGTCGCGGCCGGTCATCAGTTTTCCGTCGCACTCCACCGTGATCCGGCTGCGCAGGTTGTTGAGCACCAGGGTCTGGTGGGCTTCGGACAGACCGAGTTCCCAGGGGAGACCGGCATGTTTCAGCGAGGTCTCCGGAGAGGCTCCGGTTCCGCCGTCAAACCCACTGATCAGCACCACATCGGCTTTGCCCTTGGCCACTCCCGCCGCCACCACGCCCACGCCGACTTCGGACACCAGTTTGACGTTGACCCGCGCGTATTTGTTGGCGTTTTTCAGGTCGTGGATCAGCTGGGCCAGGTCCTCAATGGAATAAATATCGTGATGAGGAGGCGGGGAAACCAGTCCCACATACGGAGTACTGAACCGCGCCTTGGCGATGGTCTGATTCACTTTCAGGCCGGGAAGCTGTCCGCCCTCACCGGGCTTGGCCCCCTGGGCCATTTTGATCTGAATCTCTTTGCTCTGGGTGAGGTAATAGCTGGTGACCCCGAAACGGCCGGACGCGACCTGTTTGATGGCGGAACTGCGGTTGTCCCCGTTGGCATCCGGGTGATAACGGTGTTCCTCTTCGCCCCCTTCACCGGAGTTGGATTTCCCGCCCATGCGGTTCATGGCCACGGCCAGGGTCTCGTGCGCCTCGCGGCTGATGGACCCGTAGGACATGGCGCCGGTTTTAAAGCGTTTGACGATTTCCGTCCAGGGCTCCACTTCCTCCAGCGGAATCGGCTCCCGTCCTGCGGTGTCGAATTCCATCAGACCGCGCAGAGTGCAAAGCCGTTTACTCTGCTCGTTCACCATTTTGGCGTATTCTTCATAGCCCTTCTGGTCGGCGATCTTGGTGGATTTCTGCAGGGTGGCCACCAGCATGGGGGAAATCAGGTGACGTTCACCCCGCCGCCGCCACTGGTAGACGCCCCCCACATCCAGCGGGAGGTTTTCCGGCACCTCTTTGGCCGGGAATGCCCGGTAGTAGCGCTCGTCCACGTCGTGGGCAATGGCATCGAGATCGGCCCCCTCAATCCGGGTGGGCGTACCGGTGAAATACTTGTCCACAATGGACTGTTGCAGGCCGATGCATTCGTAAATCTGGGCACCGCGGTAGGAGTGCAGGGTGGAAATGCCGATTTTGGACATCACCTTCAGCACGCCTTTGTTGGCGGCTTTGATGTAGTTCTGGACACACTGTTCCACGTCCAGCTCATCCCGTTCAGCGATGTCGCGCACCGAGGCCAGGGCCAGATAGGGGTTCACCGCTCCGGCGCCATAGCCAAACAGACAGGTGAAGTGCTGTACTTCGCGGGCCTCGGCGGTCTCCACCACAATCCCCACCCGGGTGCGGGTGCCTTTGCGGATGAGGTGATGGTGCAGACCGGCGGTGGCCAGCAGGGCCGGCACCGGTTTTTTCTCTTTGCCGGCTCCCCGGTCGGACAGCACCAGAATAGTGTAATCATCCTCAATCGCCTGATCCGCCTCGGCAAACACCTTGTCCAGGGCCGCCTCCATCTCCGCGCCGCTGTGGCCGGTGTAGAGCATGGACAGACGTTTGGCTTTCACGGCCGGATGGTCCGAGGCCAGAATACGGGCCAGGCGTCCGCTGGTGAGGACCGGCTGTTCCAGTTTCAGCAACGCGGCGTGCTCCGGAGTTTCCTTGAACAGATCCCGTTCTTTTCCAATGTTGGTGATCAGCGAGGTGACAATCTCCTCCCGGATACCGTCCAGAGGCGGATTGGTGACCTGGGCGAACAGCTGACGGAAATAATTATAGAGCGGCTGCGGTTTATCGCTCAGCACCGCCAGCGGGATGTCCACGCCCATGGAGCCCAGCGCCTCGATGCCCTTTTCCAGCATGGGGCGCATGACGATGCGGAGATCCTCCAGGGAATATCCGAACAGATTCTGCTGGGTTTTCAGGGTCTCGCCGGTGAACGGCTCCTCCGGCTGGGCGGGGGTGAGATCTTTAATCGTCACCATGTTGTCTTTCAGCCACTGTCCGTAGGGCTGCTGGGCACAGATGTCGCGTTTGATTTCGGCATCCTCGACAATCCGTCCCTCCTCCAGGTTGATGAGGAACATGCGGCCCGGCTCCAGACGGCCTTTCTTGATGATTTTGGCCGGATCGATATCCACCACCCCGGTCTCGGAAGCCATGACCACGTGATGGTCGTCGGTCTGCAGCCAGCGGGCCGGACGCAGACCGTTCCGGTCCAGAATGGCGCCGACGAAAGTGCCGTCGGTGAAGGGCATGAGAGCCGGACCGTCCCATGGCTCCATCAGGCAGGAGTTGTACTCATAGAAGTCCTTTTTGAACTGATCCATGGTCATGTGATTCTGCCAGGCCTCCGGCACCATCATCATCATGGCCTTGGGCAGATCCCGGCCGGTGTGGTACAGAAGCTCCAGGGTGTTATCCAGAGTGGCGGAGTCACTGTTTCCCGGGATGCAGATGGGCGACAGTTTGGACATGCGGTCGCCGAAAGTCTCGTTCTGGAACTGGGACTGACGGGTGTTCATCCAGTTGGCATTGCCCCGCACCGTGTTGATCTCGCCGTTATGGCAGAGCAGGCGGAAGGGCTGGGCCAGTTTCCAGGCGGGGAAGGTGTTGGTGGAGAACCGCTGATGCACCAGCGCCAGGCAGGTCTCAACGTCCTTTTCCAGCAGGTCCACGTAATAGGGCTCAAAATCCTCCGGCTTGAGCAGGCCTTTGTAAATCATGATGCGCGAAGACAGGCTCGGCACGTAGAAGGTGCCTTTGTCCTGAACCTCCCCGGAGGTGGCGACATACTGCTCGACCCCTTTACGGATAATGTACATTTCCCGCTCAAAGGCGCGCTGATCCTCCACATTGTCCCCCATGCCAATGAAGACCTGCTCCATGGCAGGCTCGGATTCGGCGGCCATTTCCCCCAGGACCTCACGGTTGACCGGGACCTTCCGCCAGCCGAGAAACTGCTGACCGCTTTCCGCAATCTCCTGCTCAAAGCGGGCTTTGATTTTGGCGGTGTCCTGCTCATCTTTGGGCAGGAAGACCAGACCGGTTCCGTAGCGGCCCGCCTTGGGAAGATCAATGCCGATGTCTTTGGTCACCCGGCGGAAAAACGCATCCGGAATCTGGATGAGCACACCAGCCCCGTCGCCGGTGCGGTTGTCCGCGCTCTCCGCTCCCCGGTGGGTCAGCCGGACCAGAATCTCCATGGCCTGGTGAATAATGCTGTGGGAGGCCTGTCCGTTCAGGTTGCAGATGAATCCCACGCCGCAGGCGTCCCGCTCCTGATCGGGGGCGTACAGCCCTTGAGCAGGCGGGAAGTGCGGAGGATACTGGGGGGAGGATGTGGACATAATACAAAAAGGTCGGAGTTCAAACAATGCCTTTGTTGTTGAGACAAAGGGCCCTTAAGTCTAGGTGTGACTCCCGCCATGAACAAGCAAAAATTTAACGCGGAAAAGACCGCATCCTCATAAAATTACAAATTTGTCCGTTTCGGGGGTTTTCAGCACCATGATTGCCAATAGGTTCTATTTGTGAAAGATGATCGGTCCCTTTTCAACCGTGAGGGTCGGAGATGACGACCGGTCACACGTCTGCTGCGTCCGGGGAGGTGAAGTTCCGTTGTCTCACGCCCCGGGATGCCCCCCGTCTCCGCTCACTGCGGCACCGGGCCATTCAGGAATGTGCCCCGATGTTCGGCACCCCTCCGGAGATTGAACTTGCCCGCGGGACCGACTATTACCGTCTCCGCCTGGTGCAGGAGGGCCGCAGTCCGAAGCGTCCGCTGCTGGGTGGATGGGCGGAGGAGGAACTGATCTGCATGGCGGGTCTCCGGCGCCGGTGGACGGCGGCCGGGCCGGTGGGGCTGATCACCAGTATGTATGTCATCCCGTCCTGGAGAGGGCGGGGAATCGGGGCGCAGCTGCTTGAAGAGGGAATGGAGCGGATCCGCAACGGCTGGGGACTGTCCCGTTTTCAGATGAATGTGGAGGTGGACAATGAGCGGGCTCTCCATCTCTACCTCAAACACGGATTCCGGATGATCCGCCGGGACGAGAATGCTTTCACCATCGACGGTGTCCCGCACGCGGTCTTTCTGCTGGAGCGTAAGGATGAATCCGGTTGAAGCCGTTGGGTGGATGCATGACCACCAAGAGGCTTTCAAAGATTTAAAAATGCTTCATTGCGCAGCCTTCTCCAATTAGAGGTTGGCGTCGAGGTCGATGGGCTCGGAGACCTTGCCCGCCTTTACGTTCTTCGCCGAGGCCTCGAGCATTTTCCGGATGCCCTTGGACATGTGTTCGGGGTGGAAAGCTGGAGGCGTAAAAGTGGCTAATCCCGACCACGCAATAAGCGGGTGTCGGGAGAGTCCGCCAGGGCGGGACTTAGGGGCTTCAAGGGGAGTGTTACAGGCTCAATCATAGGCTCCAGAATGTTAAAACGCTCCGCGTTTCCCCGATATGCTGAGAAAATCTTTATATTCCGGCTCGGCGTGAGTCAGGCATTGACATCCACCTGCTTTACACGTCTTCCCCGATCCGGTCTGCGGTCTGCACCAGCAGCGAACCGATACGGTCATGCGCTTCAGCCGGCATGGTGAGAGGGTTTCCGGCCAGAGCCAGCACTCCGATCAGTGTCCCGGATCTTTTCGCTCTCAAAGGGGCGGCCATTCGGCAGGTCAGCGGCAACCCCACTTGATCATCGATGCACCAGCCTTTTTCCTCCAGGCTCCTCCAGGCCGATTCAACAGGAGGCCCGGCCTCCTCCGCAAACCACATCTGCCGTTCTTCGTCCGTTAGTTCCTTCCATATGATCCAGGACCAGGGGCTATTTGCCGAAACGGTTTCCCTGGCTCCAATTTCCCGCATGGAGGGTGCGGCGGGATGCATGCGTTTGGCGATCATGATGTTCTCATTGTTCTCGACAGCAAACAGGCCCACGGTATTTCCCGTCTCCTCCATGAGCGGGGTCAGAAACGGTTCCGACGCCTGGAGCAGCCGCTGGAGAAGGTCCGACCCCATCTGCAATCTCTGTAACCGTATCCCGGACACATACCCCCCTTTCTCTTTCGCCAACCAATCCTGATCCACCAACATCCGCAGCAAACGGATCAGGGTGGACCGCGCAGCGCCACTGCCCTGCAATAGCGAGGAAAACGGAACAGGTTCCGAAGAACCGGATACCGTCTCCAGCACGTTCAGTCCATGGAACAAGGCGGGCGCGGAAGGAGGTTTTGACTTTACATTGCTCATATTTAAATCTTTTATAGTCTATATTTGCACATTCATACTCATATATGGATATTTAAAATGAAAAAGCAACCGAATGTTCTATTTCTGTTCAGCGACCAGCACTGTCATAAAGTGCTGGGCTGTGCCGGGCATCCCCAGGTCAAAACCCCGCATCTGGATCAGCTGGCCGCGGAAGGCGTCCGCTGTACGCAGGCCATCACCCAGAACCCCATCTGCACCCCCTCCCGGGTCAGTTGGCTGAGCGGACAGTATTGAATGGAAGCCAAATGCTTGAAATAGGGCCTTATGGCTTGAAATAGCCTGAAGTGGCTTGAGGACAGAGGCTTGGAGAAATGGTGCGCTGAGAACGTGCCGAAATGTTTGAAACGTGTTTTCGTGCTATGCGGAAATGTTTGAAATGGGTTCAGTCAGCGTCCAGCGCGGTGAGGTGGGCGGCGCGCATGGTGTCTGCTACGAGGGCGATGGCGGCGGAGTGGGGGACGCTCATCTCGGCGGTGAGGGTGGCGATGGCTTCCTCCGGTGTGGCGGCGTCGCGAATGATCCGCGCGGCCTGCGCGTAGCGGGCGCGGCGGTGCCGCCGGTAGTCCGCCGAGGCTTTGTCTACGATGGTTTCCGCCGTCGATTGCTCCTCGATCAATTTGCTTTCCGCGCGGAGGGTGGTGACGGCGGATCGTGACAATGGCCGGGGCGTATCCGGGGCAGCGTCGCGCTCGAACTCCAGACCGGTCCGGCGATTGATCAGGGCAATGCCTGAATCTGTGAGCCGGAGACCTGCATCGCTAAGGGAGCGGACGAGAGCTCCAGAGATCTCCGCCTCGTCGGTATCCACATCTCCGTAGAATACCTGGTAATGATCCTGGTCGAGGCCGTTGATATCGGCGAGCTGGTCGAACACCTGGCGCTTAAGGCAGTTGGCGAGCATGAGGGCGTCGAAGTCGCGGTAGTCGCTGCGGACGCGCTCGTGGGCTTTTGATACGCCGGAACCGAGGCCAGTGGACTGGGCCTCCGCTGAAAGGGTCTGGCCCAAAATGATTTTGGAAATTTCCCGGTTGCAGACGGTGATGAATTTTTCGTGCGCGTCGCCGGAGCCGGAGGTGTTGGCCTCGTGGATTTCGATCTCGGTATCGCGCGTGACCACGAGCCCACCGACGGTGGTGGCGTACTGGAACGCTCCTTCCAGGATGCGCCTAGAATCGTCGTCGTCTTGGTCATAGCGGCCAACCAAAAATCCGCTGCCGTAACGCTCCAGGTAGCGGGACCACCATCCCCTGCCCTGGGTGGAGAGTAGCCACCAGAAAACGAGGGCGCGGAATGGGCCGCCGAAATTGTCCGGGGCGTTGAGCAGGTGGCCGCGGTGGATGATGTGCCGGGCGGGATCTGGCCGGTAGAGCTTGCCGGTGGCGTGGCCCATCTCGTTGACCTCTTTGATCATCAGCTCGCCGGTTGAGAAATCGAGCAGCTCGTGAGAGACGGGGATGACCTCCGCTAGTTCGTAGCGCAGGCCGGGTTTGGTTGATCGCTTGAACACTTTTTCGCAGACCGCGACAGGGTACAGGGC
Organism: uncultured Verrucomicrobiota bacterium; assembly: GCA_964625795.1. Taxonomy (GTDB): domain Bacteria; phylum Verrucomicrobiota; class Kiritimatiellia; order SS1-B-03-39; family UBA6053; genus UBA6053. Next base: position 10,647 of record CAZVCO010000061.1, read on the forward strand.
TGAATCCAGCAGATGGACAGGGGCGGACAGGTCGAGGTTGGCAGCTTTTTTGGTAGAGTCTTTGAGGCGCTGCACGGTGAGGGCCTGCTCCGGGGAGTCGTCCATGGGGTTGATGCGCAGCGGGTCGCCCAGGACGGCGAGCTTGCGCTTGTTGAGCTCGGTCTGGATGTGGCCATGCTGCAGAACAATATCCCTATAGAGCGCAAACATGCGGGAGCAGTTGCCCGCCACGGCCTCGTCGATAATCTGGTGGATGTGATCGACGCTCATCTGGTTGGCGACGATGGGTTGCGGGCGCACGTAGCTGGGCGTGACCCGGATGCCGGTGATCTTGAGTGCCTTATTAACGACGTTGTAGAGATTGGGGCGTTTCATGTTAGCAACGTGGGTTTGATTTTTCTGCGGTCAAAACGGTCGGGCCGCTTCGGTGGCCAGGAGCCGCCGGCGGATGGCCGCTTGCCCTCGGTGCCTACGGGAGCGGCATGGGCGACGGCCGGGCCGCCACGGGACACGAGCGCGTGGAGAGAGAGTTTGCAGGCATCGAACGTGTCACCGTGGCCTCCGGCTGAATCCACCTCGGTGGAAAAAGAGCCCTTGTCCCGTTTGACCAGGCGGAAATCGTTCTGGACCCATTTGGATTCCGGCAGCCAGAGCTGCCCATCCTCCAGGGTGTTGACGAGGAGATTGCCCAGGTAGACTTTCGCTGACATCTCCTCGCCACGGTAGCGCATGGTCTGGGTGGAGCTAACCAGCTCGACCTGGCATTTGCCGCGGAGCTTTTTTCGGAGATCCGCCGCAAAGAATTTCTCCGAGGAGGCATCAATCACCAGGCGTCGCGGGCGGAGATTGTGGGGCATGTCCAGGGCCTGGAGAATTAGGCCGATGGTGATCTCCGGATCGTTGGTTTTCCATCGTGCAAGCAGACGGACGACATAGTCCATGCCCATTTTTTGAGTGACGCAGAAGCCGGTGGGGTTTGAATAGCCCTGCTCGGTGGTGCCGGGGTCGATGCCAATGCCGAGGGGGCAGCCGCGCACCAGGTGCTGCTTCCAGGCGGAGTCGATGGCTTGGAGGAATTGGATCGCCATGGTCAGGGCACCAGTTTATCCGAGACATCCACGGCCAGGCCGTGGTCTTTGCCCAGGGCCATGGCGTGGTTGAGGGCGGTAAGGGTGACGGCGGAGGTGCCGCCGGAGATGTAGTTGACGCCGTAGTTGCGGTCCCAGGCAACCTTATCCGGCGCGGCCTCACGGTGCTGCTCCGGCGTGCACTCCTCCCGGGTGATCGGGTGATAGATGGGGAAGCCTGCGGCGTAGCGGTCAAAAATCGACACCCGGTGCACGTTGAATCCCATGGAGGATTGGTACCAGTTGCCCGCCGGATTTACAGGGAACTCGGTTCCGGGCGGCGGGGCGGTGAGCTCGTAACTGTAGTGCGCATCGTCTGGCGGCGGGGTGGACGCCATGATGCACCAGAGGTCAGGATTTTCGTCCATGAACGGAAGAATGGCCTCCAGCACGTCCTGGAAATCCGGTATCCGCCCAAACTCGTCGATCAGGATATTGGCACCGTAGCCGACGGCCGTATCCGGATTGGCGGCGATCACCATGGAGCGGGAATAGAGGGTGCGGGTATGGTAGACACGGGCCTCGAATTTGTTGGACTCGAACACCTCGCAGAGATCGTCAATCCCCAGACCGTCGATATTAAGATCTCCGGAAAAGGTTTGGAGCTGCTTTCCGCTTTCCGCGATGGCTTTGCGGAATGAATCCAGCAGCAGATTCCAGACAATGGCCTCTTTGCGTAAAAACTCGCCGCCGATTTTGACCGACGCGGAAAGGTAGGTGTTGGTGTTGCCTGGCGTGCGCATGTTTTCCTCCAGCGCGCGTGCGGCCATCGTAAACGATTTGCCGGACCGACGTGCCCAGCTCCAGCACTGGATTCCGAGGTCCCGACGCCAGAATGGCTCAACCGCCCATGGGCGCATTTTAATCAGCGGGTCACCCATGGGTGTGGTCCTCCGGGTCGGTCTTGTGCAGGTCCGCGCCGAGGAAATAGCCGAGAGAACCGCCCATGAGCAGGCAGATGATCACCACAAAAACAGCCTGGCAATCCGTCACGGTGTGGCCTCCCCTTCCGGGAGTGGGCTTTCCCCAAACATCATCTGCCGGAGCTTTTCGACCTTGACGGTTTTCTCCTCGGCACCGGAGGCGACGCGGCGGGCCTCTTCGTCCTGGTACCAGGTGAGGAACAGCTCGCAGGTGCGCACCTGGAATTTCTTTTCGTCGAGGTCCTGGGCGCGGGACTGCTGATCGAGCCGCCGCTCTTGGAGGCGTTGTTTTTCGGTGCTGAGCTCCAGCTTGCGCAACGAGGCGATGGCGCTGACGAGGTCGGAGAGGTCCTCCTCTTCGAACGCGCCAGTTTCCATGACCTCCAGTAGGCGGCCAGCGGCGATTGCCTGCGCTCCGGTGGACATGGAGCCGCCGGCGGCCTCGGCGAGCTGGTGGGCGTACTCTGTCAGCGAGCGGATGTGCTGCTCCCGCTCGTGGCGGCGCAGCCATTCACGGTGGGGGCCGTCGCGGAAGTTGCTCAGGTTTTCGTCCGACACGTCCACGCTCGCGAAGGACCGGTCCAGGACCTTCCGGACGGGGTTGAGGGCGTTGAGCCAGGGCAGGATCTGGCTGCCGGTCTGCCCGTCGAGCAGACGCTGGTGCACCTCCCGGCGGATGTCCCAGGGGATGGACTCGATCTTGCCTTTGCGGGCCATGGCTCAGGCGCTCCGCTCGTGGGCCAGCACACCTTTGGAGGTGATCTGCCAGTTTTTGGTGGAGCCCAGATCGTCATAAAAACTTTTGACCTGCTCCAGCCCTTCGAGGAACACCAGGGCAGCCTGCACATCCTCGCGGCTGGCCTTTTCATCTAGCAGGCCGCGAAGGTTGATCATGCGGGTGATGGTGTCCAGCGTAAACGCGGCGGTGGCGCGGAGCGCGAGGTACTCGCGGACGGATAATCTTAAGAGTTCTGTCATTTCAGCGGTCCCGCTTAATTCCGAGGAATAGTGATAGTCACGACGTTGCTGCGCTCCTGAACGGATGTACGTTCTCCGTTGCGTGCCATCGTGGTAACAAAGAAGCTTACTTCCATCCCTGGCTTCAGCTCCCATCCTCTAAACTCACGCTGGTTTATGTGGCCACCCTTTGAGGAAACGGTGCTGAGCGGCTTGTCGATCCGTCCGACCTTAAACCACTCAAACGTCGCGGCGACT
>CAZVCO010000061.1:13921-14729 GCA_964625795.1 uncultured Verrucomicrobiota bacterium
CATCGGAGTGCCGTCTCGGGCTTTTACGCTGTCATGCGCAGGCCAGACGGTTGCTTTATCGTAATCGAGAATGATTTTGCCGCCTTCGACCCTTGCCTCAAGATTCGCAGTCACTGGCCAGGTGGCAATGTCTGCTCCCCCGGCTTCAAGCAGGCGAACTCCGGCCAGATCTCCTACGTCGACAGGATCGCCTTCTGCGACGACTGGAGGCTTTGTATCTCTAAGACGAATCCTTTCGGTATAGCCCGCGATTTCCCGGTCGAGCCGATCATGGTATTCTGGGCTCATGACTGAGCGGGCCTCTTCCAGGATGTCCCGCTTTTCTTCAAGGGACTTTTGATCCCAATCCAGAACATCCCGGTGACTGATGACACCAGAGAGTGAGACCAGTTCGTGCTGCACTCCGGCGATGGGGTCGCTGCCAGGAATGAATCTGCTCAGTGAGGTGGTGCTGCAGGCAGAGGTCAGCAGCAGTGAAAATGTAAGGAGTAGATGATGTGGTTTCATGGCTTTTTATGGGTTGTGGTTTTTCGTATTTTCAGATTGTGCGGCTTGTGATCACCAGAAGGCCCATGACGGCGATCACGATTATGAGGGTGAGTTCAGCGAGGTCTACGTTTCCTTTTTTTCGGAAATTCTCATCGTAGTTCTTCAGGGTTTTGTCGTCGAAAAAGAGTTTGCGGAAAAAGGGGATGCCTTTGGGATGGAGCACATGGCTCCACATGCGCTTGAGCTGCGCTTTGAGATTATCCTGCAGACGCTTTTTGAGTTTGTCCGTCATGCCACGTCCTCCAGGAGGAAGGCCCCG
>CAZVCO010000062.1:0-2907 GCA_964625795.1 uncultured Verrucomicrobiota bacterium
GAGTTAGAGCCATTTAAACAACATCATAGCCGAATTCTTTTACGGCCACAAAAAGGCTCTAGGGGGGCACTCTCCTGCAAAAAAAACCCTGAACCCGTTTCCGGATTCAGGGCAGTGGAGTGGAGTAGAGCGCCTTATTCCGCAGATGCGGTGCCGGGGCGATCCATCTCCACATTGTACGTCGGCAGCTTCCGGTTTTCGAACAGCAGTTCGGCGTCATCCGGATCCACCTCACCCTCTGCGATCATGATGCCGGAATCCTGCAGCAGAGTGCCCTGGGCCTGTTTCAGACTGTCCAGAGCCACGTTGTAGGTGGAGAGCGCGAAGAGGAAAGCCTGTTCGGCCTGCAGACGGCGCTCCTGTGCACCGAGCAGCAGGGTCAGTTCAGTCACAGCATCGCCTTCGCCGCCCAGCAGTTTCGCTTCTTTGCGGCTTTGAATATTGTCCAGATCTTCGCGGGCGGCCTGCAGACTGGTGTAGGCCGCTTTCATTTCGCGGAAGGAGGCGGAGACTTCGCGCATGGCGATCCGCATATCCAGCAGGACGGTCTCCATGGTGGTGCGGAGCTGGTTCTCCAGCTGACGCTGTTCGAGCCGGCGCCGTTCATTCACGGCCTGGGCCCGGTCGTTGCCGAGCGGCACTTCAAAGCGGAGTCCCACCAGATAGCCGGGACCGTCGTCGGACTGATCGTCCCAGGCCTCGTTGTAGTCCTCGTCGCTCAGTCCCGCCAGATAGGCTTCGGCAAAGACATTGAGCCCCGCTTTCAATTCGTGTGCGGACAGTTCGCGCCGGATGACCGAGGCCTGAAGCTGTTTGTAGGCCTGCTGGATTTCCGAGCGGTTTTCCAGGGCCAGCTGCAGAGCCTCTTTTGGATCGAAGGGCGTGAAGGTCAGTTCGGGCAGGTCCTCGGGAATAAACTCAAAATCGGTGGTGCCCATCATGTCGGGATGATTGACCAGCGTACGGAGACGTTCCGTGGCGTTGAGCACCGCGGTTTCGGAGCGGATGAGAGAGGCACGCCGGTCGGCGGCGGAGGCGCGTGCCCGCTGAATTTCGGTCTGACGCGCGTCCAGTTCCTCCCGGGCCTCCAGTTCCTCCAGAATGGCCACCGCATCCTCCACGGCCCGCCGTTTGGAGGCGGTGATGCCCCTGGCCATGTAGAGGGACCAGTAGCTGCGGGAGATTTCCACCAGATGCTGCTGCACCTGACGTTCAAATTCTTTCTCGGCGATTTCGGCGTCCAGTGCGGCCACCGCCATCAGTCCTTTGTTATAGCGGCCGCCGGCCCCGCGCAGCAGAGGCTGCACCACTCCCACCACACTGCGGGATTCCCACTGCGGATTGGGAATGGTGTATTCCGAATTGTTACTGAGCCGGTTGAATTCCTGGCGGAGGTAAATTTCGCCTCCAGTGGATAGTTTTTTATCCACCCCGGCGCTGTAGGCCTGTTCGGTTTCCAGAAAGCGATCGAACCGTTCGGTGGTCAGGGTACTGCCCACCGGATCGTCGCGGTCGGCGTAGGAGCCTTCCGCAAACAGCCGGAAATCAAACTGGCCCTCCGCTTCCTGAATGCCAGTTTTCCGGATCAGAGGGAGATCGGCGAACACTCTTATCTGAGGAGAATACTGCAGGGCGGCCGCCCACAGGCTGTCCAGCGGCATCGCGAGCAGGTCACGGGTTTCATCCAGACGGACGGGTGCCAGCAGAGTGTCGCCTTCCTCCAGCAACAGCATTTCGGTTCCGGACATCTGCAGGTCATGGCTCTGTTCGGAAAGGGCAACGGTTTGTTCCGTGTTCTGCATCATGCGGTCCACCCTTTTCTCCTGTTCCCTGCCCAGCCGGCTGTTTCCGGGAGAGGTGCAGGACGTCAGGGCGATGGCGAGGAGGATACTCCCCATCATCAAATCATGGTATCGGTTGTATCGGGTTCGGAGGTTGTTTTTCGTTTTCATGATAGGTCGGATGTACGGGTGAAACGGAGGTGGATTGAGAGAAAAATGTTACAAAAATAATTAGCTTTTAATAGCTAACAAAAGGTAACGGAAGCAGTATAACTTTTAGTTAATAAGGTAAACTTTTGCCTAATTTAGTTGGATAAAATTCAAAACTGTGTTAAAGTGAAATTTGATTATTTTTTGTAATCAAATTCGTTGACACCCATAGGCAGTAATGCCAAGCGGAATTTATGAAAAAGTTCCGTTCTTCTTCTCCCCGCCTCGATGTCGAAACTCTGGAGGACCGCATCCTGTTCAGCGCAGTGCCGGCCGAGCCGGTGGAGCCGGTGGAGGATACGCAGCAGGAGGAGGTTCCGGCTCAGGTTGAATCCGCCGATGCCGCCGGTGCAGATGCGGCACAGGAGAATGGAGAGTCCGGCGATTCGGACATTTCGTCCTCCGACGCCACCACGCAGGAGGACACCACCCAGGCTCCCCGACGGGAATTGCTGGTGGTGGATGAGCGGGCGGAAACGGATTCGGAAGGGGAGTCCACCGGGCTGACCGATGATCTTGCCGCCTCCGCTCCGGAGGAAATCGATCTGGTGGTGATGGAACTGGACCGGACCGAGAACGGGCTGGACAGGATTGGAGACCAACTGGAGGAAATGACTCAGGATGGACGTCTGGTGGACGCCCTGCATCTGGTGTCCCATTCCGAAGAGGGGTCTATCACCCTGGGTTCAGTGGAACTCAGCCGTCAGCGTCTGTTGGAGGACGAAGACCTGCTGGCCCAGCTGAGATCCTGGCAGCCGTTTTTAACCGAAGATGCGGATATCATGATTTACGGCTGTAATGTCGCGGCCGGTGAGGACGGCCGGGCGTTTATGGAGCAGCTGGCCGAGCTGACCTCTGCGGATGTGGCGGCCTCGGACGATCTGACCGGTCAGAACAGTGCCGGAACGGCCAACTG
>CAZVCO010000062.1:2917-5598 GCA_964625795.1 uncultured Verrucomicrobiota bacterium
GCATCAAATTTATAAAGCTTTCCACTCTCTTTTTCCGTGATGTCAACTAGGGTGTGTATCCTTTACTCGTGCATATCGATATTTAAGTCATAAAAAAAGCCGGCAGTTGCCGGCTTTCCTTCAGGGGTGCTGGAGGCCGATACCGGTCCCATCGAATCCGCCACCCTGGCCTCCACTCTGGACGTGGTCCTGCCGGCGGGGGCCAATCCGTTGGTCACCATTGATGCGCCGGGAGCAATTGATATCGGGGAAACCGCCACGGTGACCGTCTCCTTCACCAACGACACCAGCGACAATACCACGGGCTATGGTTCCTGGATTGATGTGCTGATCGATCGCACGGGCCAGGATGGAATTGCGGATCCCACAGATCCTTCGGACCCGCAGACCGGCGATACCGATGGCATTGCCAATCCCGGTGATTTCTATGACGGGTTCAATCTGGTGACCGGCAGTCCTTCATATCTGGGGACCGACGTCACCCACACCCTGCTCACGCTGGATGACACCGCGAACGGCGGCCTCGGAATTCTCCACCCCTATGCCGTCGATACGGCGGGTGATCCGATTTATATCAGCACCACAGATGTCACCAGTCCGTACTTTGCCGACCTGAACGGCGTCTACCAGAGCGGTGACCAGATTCTGGTGATTGAGCTTCCCTTTGGTAGCATCGTGGGGGATCAGCCTCCCGCAGAGGTCAGTTTTGAGCTGGAGCTGAGTGATCATGCCGATGTGGGGCAGCCGCTGACGATTAAAGCCCTGGGAGGCTTCCGGTTCGGAGACGATCCACTGAACAATCCGGCCACCGATCCCTCCATTATCGGAAATGCTGCCACCACCAGTACCGACGTCAATGTGGAAATCGCCCGGCTGACCAAATCCTACAACGGACCGGAAAATGAAACCGCCACCGGCGAAAATTACCTTCGCTCCTACACCATCGATCTGAACATCGCCGACGGACAGGACTTCACCAGCGTCAATATTTTCGATGACCTGCCGGATGAGCTGCAGTTTACTCAGATCCTGAATGTGACCCAGAACGGCACCGACATTACCGGCAATATCGGCACCTCAACCGGTCAGTATCAGATCATTCAAACCCCTTCGACCACCACCACCGGCGGCACGCTGCAGATTGCATTGGGCGGCACCACCACCGGCGGAAGTGATACGTCGGTCACTGTGGAATTTTATGCCCCCAGGGTTTTTGATGAAGATCAGGACGGCACCACCAATGAATCCGTGGTACTGAACGCCGACAGCGGTGCCGATCTGCTGGTGGACAACCAGACCTACGGTTACGGGGAATGGACCCCGATTGATCCCCGGGATGACGGCAATGTGTTCGGGTTCAACGTCGACGGATCTTTTGACGGCACCGATCTGACCACTGCCGCCAACACCGTCGCGCCGGACGCGGACCCCGAGCACGAGAACCTCGAGCTGTCCCCGCTGGTGATCCAGAAGAATTTTTCCACCCAGACCAATGCCGGAGTGGCCGGGAACTCTCCCGGAGATGTGCTGGAGTTCACCCTGGATTTCCAGGTATCCGATTATTTTGGCGTGCAGGATATAGTCATTGATGACGTGATGCTGGATGGATTGCGCTGGGATGACTCGTTTACTCCCACGCTATATATTGCAGGAAACACCTATGAATTAACCGCTTCGGGCTGGGCGCCCGCAAATTACACGATTACCCAGGATTTCACCCCGAAACCAGGAGTGGATGATCTGGCGGTCGGCCCCCAGTATGTGGACGCATCCGGCGGCACCAATACGGGTGAGACCCGGATGCAATTCCGCGTTTCCGATGAGCTGATCACCCGGGGTCAGGACGGCCGTCTTCTGGGTGGAGGAATCGATCCGGCGAATGCAGACACCCTGCCCGAAAACGATCTCACCGGATATGATAATGACGCCACTACCGGGCGAATCGTGTACCGTGCGGTGATTCTGGACAAATTTGCAGATGAGTTTCCCTCCGGAGAAGATTCCGTCAACCCGCTGGATGAATTGAACAACTCGGTGGATATCACGGCCAATGTGATTGATCTTACGTCCGGGGATGGGGACCGGGACAACCTGTCCCCGTATGCAGGACCGGTTACCACCACCGATGATTCGGCGGAGAGTCTGACCATTGCCAATGATGAGGTGCAGAAAACGATTTATGCCGTTAATGGCGACACCGACCTGAGCAATTTCCAGGACACCAACGGCAACATTAACCTGCAGCCCGGTGACGTGGTCACCTACCGGTTCGAGTACGACATTCCCACCGGTGATATTGAACAGCTGCGCTTTACGGATTACCTGCCACTGCCGGTCTTTGATGTGGACGATATCAATGCGGACGGCACCGCCGGCGGGCTTGCAGAATGGTCCTTTGTCAATAATCTGCCCGGTCTGGCTCCCAGTTATGTTGCGGGAACCGTCACGTATGGCCCGAATCATACCCTGGATACGGTCACGGATCCCGCCCCGGCCGTTCCCGGGCTGTCCATTCAGTCCAACGCCAACTCCTTTGAGCTTCAGTGGGGCGATTTCATCAATACCGCGAATGATCCCAAGGTGATGGATATTCTGGTTTCGGCCACCGTGAATTCCGATCCGTTTGCCGACGGGCTCTTCCTGACCAACCAGGTGCAGTCGGGAGAACAGAACACCCAGAA
>CAZVCO010000062.1:5632-8441 GCA_964625795.1 uncultured Verrucomicrobiota bacterium
CAACGCCATTATTCAGATCGTGCTCAATCAGCCGGTGGTGGACATTTATAAAGGGGTGGTGGCCTCCACCCAGAACGGCTCGGTGGGCACAGTGGGCGGCCTTGATTTTGCCGACGTTACCGGAGACGGATTCACGGGCACGCTTGATTCCCAGGCGGATGCCGAAGCGATTGGAGGTCTCAACCTGACCTCTGGAACGCTGCCGGATGCCGGCGATACCGTGCGGTTTGCCATTGTGGCCCAGAACACCGGCCGGTCCGATGCCTTTGACGTGGTGGTGGAGGACACTCTGCGTGGCAGTTACGAAAACAATTTTGCCGATGCCGCCACGCTTCTGTCCTCCACAAACTTCAAAGTCTTCCGCGGCGATGACGGGACCACCGAACTGACCGAGGGGGTGGACTACACGCTGACCTGGAACAACACCACCAAAACGTTCACGGTGGAACTGACCGACAATTACACGGCGGGGAATGTAGGCGGCGATACCAACAATGGCGGGCTCAGCCGCGGGTACAATCCTTCGGTGGATGCCGATGTCACCAATGGATCCAATGGCGTGGTGATTCTGTATGATCTGACCGTGGATACCGATGCAGAAGCCTCCTCCACGATCACGAACACGGCCTCGCTCACCAATTATGCCGGAGATGAAGGGGCGTTGGATCATACCACCGAAGATCAGGAAGACGATGCCACGGTGGTGGTGACCGATCCGGAATTCACCAAGGTTCTCACTGGAACCTCCGTTGATGAATCCGGGAATGCGGCTCTGGACGAGGCGGTCATCGGCGAGCTGGTGACCTATACCCTGACGGTGACCGTGCCCGAAGGAACCACCAAAGGCGTTATAGTTGTCGATACCATGGATCCAGGCCTGGCCTTTGTGGACATCGTTTCGGTGACACCAACCGCCGGAGTTTCGTCCGCCAACACCATAGGGACGGGTACGAACCCCTCTAACGTCACCATCGGAAATAGTGGGGGTGGTACCGGGAACCGGCTGACCTTCGATTTCGGGGATATCACCAATACCGATACCACAAACGCCTCTGCGGACACCATCACCATTGAATACCAGGCCGTTGTTCTGAATATCACTGGAAATCAGGATATAGACCCGACTGCGTTGGATAACACTGCCGACCTCGCCTACTCCTGGACGGATGATACTCCTGATGCAGATCCCGGTTCGGACACTCTGACGGCCAGCGCGGATGAGGTGACGGTGGTGGAACCCAACCTGACGGTGGATAAGCAGGCCTCGGATGATAACAGTTCGTACACCAACTCTCTCACCGGAGTGGATGCCGGCGACACGGTGTACTACCGTATCCGTATTACCAATGGAGCGGGAGGCCCCACCGCCTATGATCTCGTCCTGTCCGATGAGATTCCTTCCGCTCTCGGCTCCCTGGCGGTCACGTCGGTGGCATTGACGAACGCTGCCGGTGCGGCCGGCGGTACGATCAGCGTGACCGACGGGGGACCCAACACGCTGGATACGTCGGACTTCACCTTCTCCGGCAATACCCTGCAACTGAACGGGGGGCGGAATATCGACCTCGGTCCCGATTCCCGGCTGGAGATCATTGTGGAGGGGGTTCTGGACTATAGCGTGAATCCCGGAGAGGACATTGACAACACCGCCAACATCACCTGGACCAGTCTGGACGGCACCCCCGGAGCGGCTTCCATTCACAACACCGACAGTGTGGAGCGTACCGGTGACGATGGCGAAGGGTCGGATGGTACCACCTTGAATAACTATGCGGACAGCGATGACGCCGGGGTGACCATCAACGCGTTTGATAACACCAAGTCCATCGTGGTGACCTCTGAAGACTTCACCACCAATGTGGGAGGCACCGAACGCGTGGCCATTGGCGAAATCATCCGCTACCGTCTGGTGGTCGAAGTACCGGAAGGAACGTCCCCCGACCTGCAGATTGTCGATCAGCTGCCTTCAGGACTGGTGTTTATCAATGACGGAACCGCCACCGTTGGATTTGTATCGCAAGACAACGATATCTCCTCCTCTACTCTTGGCACCACCCCTGATCTCGGCACCACCATTACGCAACCGACTTCTGTTCTGCCGGACACCGCGATTTCCACAGATCAAAGCTCCAACGACGATAATTACGACAGCGGAACCAATGTCCGCTTCAAGCTGGGCGACATCACCAACGATGCGGACAACAACGGGGACGCGGAGTTCATCGTGGTGGAATTCAATGCCCTGGTGCTGAATACCGCCGATACCGGAAACCAGGACGGGACGCTCCTGCGAAACAATTTCAACTCCCGGATCAATGGAAACACGCAGAGGGGAGACACGTCCAATAACGTGGATGTGCGGGTGGCCGAGCCCAATCTGACCGTGTCCAAAACCGCTTCAACCACGGGTCCGGTGGATGCCGGGGATACCTTCAGCTATACCATCACCGTCACCAACAATGCAGACACCGAATTCGGTAATAATGCCGCTCCGGCCTTTGATATCCGGCTGCAGGACATTCTGGACGGCATCACTGCCTCGAACCCCGGGGTGGAAATTGAACTGGTGAATCCGCCCACCGGAACTGGAGTGGTTGGGGTTGGATATACGGAAAACGATGTCACCACCTCGCTTCCGGTGGGAACCACGGTGTTGGCGAACAGTTCAAACAATGCCGGGCTCGACCTGACCTTTAACCGGTTGGATGCCGGAGATTCCATTACGCTGACCGTGGAAGTACGGGTGGTCACCGGTGCCCTGGCGGGGGCCGAGATTGAAAACGATGTGGATGTGTCTTACACCAGTCTG
>CAZVCO010000062.1:8451-10636 GCA_964625795.1 uncultured Verrucomicrobiota bacterium
TACGGCACCACAGATGTGGATCTTAATCCGGGAACCGACTCCGAACTGGCGGATGCCGATGCCAACAACGGAACGGTCAATCTGGGAGCAAATGCCGGAGAGCGGACCGGGGCGGACATTACCGATCCGACCGACAACAGTGCTCCTGCGGACGATACAGAGCGCAACAACTATGCGGTGGGTGACAGTGCTCCGGCGGTTCTACTGGTCGGCAGTCCGACCATCGACAAAACCTTCCAGGACGGCACCATCAGTGCGGATGACACCGATGTCACCTCCTCCACCGGTGCCGATCTGGTGATTGGGGAACAGGTCATCTATGATATCACCGTGACTCTCCCGGATGGGGTCACCCAGGATGTGCGGGTGGAGGACATCATTCCTGAAGGACTGCGGGTGGATTCCTTCAGCATCATTACCGACGGGTCGGCATCCCTGGCTCCGAATCCGTTCGATGGTTCTTTTGCCACCACACCGACCACATCGAGTCTGACCGGACCGGATACCCTTACGCTGGATTTCGATGACATCACGGTCAATGTGGGCGCGGAAGCGGCGAATGCCAATTCCTTTGTGATCCGTGTGCTGGCCACAGCGGTCAACATCCCCACCAACCAGCAGGATGTGACCCGCACCAACACCGCGCAGCTAGTCTTCCTGGATCCGGATGGTCCGGGCAACGCAGGCCCGGCCGCAGATGTGACGGTTAATGATCCCAACGGCGGACCGGAAATCACCATCAAGGAGCCCACAGTCACGGTGGCGAAAACCTCCACCCCGGAAAATAATCCTCTCGATGCGGGGGATTACATCGATTACACCATCACCCTCACCAACACCTCGGGACAGACCGCCTATGAAGTGACGTTGAGCGATCCCATTGATGCCAATCTGGATGTCACAGCCGGGCTGATCGATACTCTGCCGAACTCGTCCGTTAATTACAATAACGGGGCAACCGGCGGGGCAAATGATTTTGAGATCGTGGATTTGGGCGGAGGCAACTTCACCCTGCGAACCGTGGCGGCAGCGGATGTGGATATCCCCGACGGCGGTGAGGTCGTCATCACCTTCCGGGGCACCGCTTCCAGCACCATTCCGCCGTCTGCCACCATCACCAATACCGCCAATGTGCGCTGGAGCAGCTTGCCTGGCGTACTGGACGGGGATGCTGCGGGAACCATAGATGAACGTACAGGCAGTGATGTTTCGGATACCGCCCCCACCAGTCTGGATCAGACCACCCCATCCAACCCCCCCAACGATTACGCCCTTTCCTCCACCATTGTGACCGATGTTTCCAATAATATTTCGGTGCTGAAAGAAATTATCGATACCAGTATTGATAATGACGGGGTGGGAGGAACCGATGATGATACGGTGACCATCGGGGAGCAGGTGACCTATCGCATGACCGTGACGGTGCCGGAAGGGGTTTCACCTGATTTGCGTATCCGTGACCAGATTCCTGCCGGCATGGCCTATATAGACGGATCCGCCTCCATCGACACCACCGGCTTTGGGGTGGTGGGGGCGGTGACCCTGGACAGCGTGACCCCGACCTCAGGCTCCGCTTTTGGCAACGGTCAGGACATCATCTTTGATTTCGCCTCCATCCAGAATGCGGATGACAACAATCCGGCCAACGATTCCTTCACCTTTACCTACACAACGGTGGTGCTGGATGTGGCATCCAATGTGGGGCTGAGCCCCACACCCACAGATCTGACGAACTCTGCAGACCACAACAATTCGGATACCGGAAATCCCACCGACTTTGATACCGAGGTAACCGGAGATCCGACCGTGGATGTGGTCGAACCCGATCTGAACCCGGTGAAATCCGTGGTGGTGAACGGTTCCGGCACCACGGGCGATGCCGGAGATCCCGTGGTGTACACCATCGTGGTGTCCCACGATGCGAACAGTCTGCAGAATGCCTATGACATCACCTTTGCGGATACCCTGCCGACCCAAATCGGTCAGGATATCACTACCCCCATCGACATCAGCGATGTGGAGGTCACCCACACGGTGGACGGCGATATCACCGGTCAGTTCGAAGTGGTGGGCGGTGTGCTGCAGACCCAAGCCGGGGCGGACATTGATCTGGATCTCGGGGAATCCTTCACCGTAACGATTACCGGAGTGCTGCGTCAGGATGTGGCGCCCGGAACCACGTTTG
>CAZVCO010000062.1:10683-14728 GCA_964625795.1 uncultured Verrucomicrobiota bacterium
CCAATGTGTTGACGCTCACCGTTCCCTCCTCCCTCACCCTGACGAAAGCCGTCATTGACACCAGTCATACCGGGACGGGAGCCACAGAGAATGAGGATCTCACCATTGGTGAAACCGCCACCTACCGGCTGGGTGTGGCCCTGCAGGACGGCACCACCTCGCTGCTCACGATTACCGACACCACACCCGCCGGACTCCGGTATGTGCCGGGAATGAGCGGCAGCAATGTGTTTTTCCGCAGTGCGGACGGCGTCACCGCCACCGGCGTCAACAGCAGCACCGTCTATTCCGACGGCGATGAAATTGATGCAGCCGATTTAATCGATTCCACCAGCGATACCGCAGCCGGCAGCCTGGTGTTTGAGTTTGAGAATGTGGTCATCCCGGCCACCAGCGGCCTGGATACCGACGCCTTCCAGCTCGAATATACCCTGCAGGCGGTCAATGTGGCTGCCAACCAGGCGGAAACCGACCCGGATAAGATCAACTCCGCAGTGGCGGCGGCGGATGGAATACCGGGCCCCTTCGGACTTTGTAGGAACCGATCAGTTTACCTACGAGGTCTGTTTGGAAAACGATCATCTCATCTGTGATACGGCCACCGTCACCATCGTAGAACCGACCTTGACCCTGGACAAAACCCTGACCACTTCGGGTGAGGATGCCGGGGACACCGTGGTGTACACGCTGGTGATCGAAAACACCGGAAATGCGACGGCCTACGAAATCGATCTTACGGATACCCTGGATACGGAACTTGAGCTGGTCACTCCGGTTTCTGCCCTGTCGATTACATCCAACCCCGGATATGTAACCGTGGATCAGTCCGGGAATACCAGCGCAGCTGTAGACTCACGGCTGAACGAATTGCGGGTGGGCGACAGCGTGACCTTGACCCTCA
This sequence comes from uncultured Verrucomicrobiota bacterium, assembly GCA_964625795.1. GTDB lineage: Bacteria > Verrucomicrobiota > Kiritimatiellia > SS1-B-03-39 > UBA6053 > UBA6053. Next base: position 11,585 of record CAZVCO010000062.1, read on the forward strand.
CAGCCCGGCTCCGTGATGATGTGAATCCGAACGATCTGGTCACCAACACCGACGCGGAAATCGCGTACACCAGTCTGCCGGGCACCGATCCGGAGGAACGCGACGGCACCGGCGGGGTGAATGATTACACCGACGGTGATTCATCCGATCCGTTCAGCATCGAAACCCCGCTCTTTGAGAAAACCATTGTCTCCACCTCCGACGCCAACACCGGCACCGGAGAACATGATGCCGGAAATACCGATCTGGCGATCGGCGAAATCATCACCTACGACCTCACCGCCACCTTCCGTGAAGGCGTCACCGAAAACGTGCTCATCTTTGATGGCGGGGAAACAAGCCCCGAAGCCCTGGAGCTTCTTTCCGCCACCATCCACTCCATTGGGGCCGATCTCTCGACATCAACCGGACTTACCGTCGGGGACACGGACATCAGTTCCGCTGATATCAGCCTGTTTGATAATGGCGGGGCCTCCTGGAATGATGCGGTCGCCGTGAATCTGGGTACCGTCACCAATGGGAATACGACCGGAAGTCTGGGCGCAGACACCTTTGTGGTGAGGGTTACGGCCCGGGTTGCGAATGATGTGGCCAATCAGGATGCAGACATTGTGACCAATACCGGAATCCTGCAATATGAAGACGGACAGGGGGTCACACAATTTGTAGTGTCCAGTGAAGTGATCGATGTGGTCGAACCCCGGGTGACCATCGACAAAACGGTCACGCCGAGCACCGGCCTCAACGGCGGAGACACGGTGACCTACACGGTGGTGATCGACAACCTGGCGGCCAACGGGGCGACGAGTACGGCTTATGATGTCGAATTGCTGGATGTCATGCCGAGTGATATCGAGATTGCCAGTATCACTTCAGAAACACCAGCTGGGGGTGCGACGATCCAGAGTGCCGCAACCATTAACGGTACCAATACCGAGCTCAGTGCAACCTATGACATTCCCGTAGGAGGTTCTGTGACCATTGTGTACACGGCAACGGTTCAGGACAGTTTCGTACCCGGCCAAAGTCTAGTGAATGACGCGGATGTCACCTTCAGTTCTCAGGATGGCAGCGTTGGTGGCGAGCGGACCGGAGACGACATCACCGATCCGGAGGACAACACGCCTCCGGATACCGACACGCCGGTGGACAACTACGCGGTGGGAGATGAAGTGACGGTCACCGGCGGAACCTACCAGCCCCTGGTGGTGAAATCCCTGGTGGCGACCAGTGAGAACGGCAGCACCGGAAATGACACCCTCATCGGAGAAGTGGTGAGGTACCAGCTGAAGTTCGAGCTGTTCGAAGGCACGCTCGAAGACGTGGTGGTGCAGGATCTCCTGCCTCCCGGACTGGTGTTCCTCAATGACGGCACGGCCACGTTCAACACCCTGAACGTGGACACCACCGCGACCAACGGGACCTTTAATGCCCGTGACAGCCTGACCGGAGCGGGAACCACCTTCACCGACGGCGACGATGTATACTTCCAGCTGGGGGATATCGTCAACTCGGACAACGATGCGGATGTGGAATACGGCCTGATCGAGTTCAACGCGCTGGTGCTCAACACCACGGGGAACCAGGACGGAACCGACCATGACAATCAGTTCGGGATCTACTATAACGAGGATGACAACCCCGGTACCGACCCGACCCAGATCAACACCCTGCGGGTGGACGCCAATGATGACGGCACGCCGGAGAGCACCGGCCAGAGCCTGTCCAATACGGTAACCACGTCCGTGATCGAGCCGGATCTCAGCTTCACGCAGAGTATCCCCAATGAAAGCGGATATGATGCCGGAGACGAGTTCGAGATCACCTACACCATCACCAACAACGGAAACGCTCCGGCCTACGACGTGGTGCTGGACGATCCGGCGCTTCCCGCCGAGTTCGATCTCACCGCCGTCACGGCCGTGACCAGCGGATCGGGCAGCCCCCTGACCACCGGGACGAATCTCGGTGCCGACGCGGTGGGCGCAGTGCTGGATGTGCTGGAAGTAGGCGAGACCCTGACGGTCACCGCGACTGTGAGCCTGCGTGACAGCGTCAACCCCGACGACACCTACACCAACGACGCGGACGTGACCTACACCAGTCTGCCCGGCACCAACGGCACCACCGGAAATGCGACGGGAACCGATACCCCCGGAGCCACCGGAGATGCGGACGGCGAGCGGAACGGCGATGACGGAGCGGGAGGCGCGCTCAATGACTATGCACTGAGCGACGATGCCAGTCTGGATATCCCCAATCCCTTTGTGGTCACCAAGACCGCAGACAAAGCCACCGCGACCATCGGCGAGATCGTCACCTACACGGTGGAAGTCGAGGTCCTCGAAGGCACCACCACGAACCTCCAGCTGGTGGATACCCTGCCTGCAGGCACGATCCTGGTTGGAGCGGCACAGGTGTCTGATGCCAACGGCATCACCGTCAATGGCTTCAGTGCGAATCTGGTGGGACAGACTCTGACCATGGACATCACCTCAGCGGTGAACCCCGGCGGAAGTAACAGCACTACCAATGATGTCACGGCTGAAGAGACGGACAGCTTCTTTATCACCTATCAGGTGCAGGTGGAAAACATCGTCGCCAATCAGGACGGTGATGTTCTGACCAACACGTTGGATGGGAGCGCGGACGATGTGCCTCCGGATGAGGATAACGAAGTCGACGTCACCATCGTCGAGCCCCGGGTGACCATCGACAAAACGGTCACGCCGAGCACCGGCCTCAACGGGGGAGACACGGTGACCTACACGGTGGTGATCGACAACCTGGCGGCCAACGGGGCCACGAGCACCGCCTACGACGTGAGGTTCACGGACGTGATCCCCAGTGACATCCTGGCCAGCAGCATCACCTCGGTGACTCCGGCCGGAGGGGCGACCGTGGACTCTTCGGTGGCCATCACCGGAGGCGGAACCGGACTGACCGGAAGCTTTGACATCCCGGTGGACGGCTCGGTAACCATCGTGTACGAGGCGGTGATCCAGAACACCTTCGTGCCCGGCCAGACGCTGACCAACGACGCCGAAGCGACCTTCACCTCTCTGGACGGAGAGATCCCCGGCGAGCGTACCGGAGACGACATCACCGATCCGGAGGACAACACGCCTCCGGATACCGACACGC
>CAZVCO010000063.1:0-798 GCA_964625795.1 uncultured Verrucomicrobiota bacterium
GGGTCTGAAGTTCCGTCAGACGGTCCCCGTCCATCAGGAACAGGGGGGGACGGGAAGACTCAGGATTCTGAGCAAAAAGAGTAAAACCCAGCAGGAAAAGAAAACCTGACGTGACAAATTTATTCAACATAACTATTACTCCATTCTAATGTGAAATCTACAACTCTGTTTAATGGCAACTCAGCTGAGGAACCCTGAGAAAGTCGGTTCAATTCTGCTGGATTGTAATACGAAGAAAAAAGACAGCAGGCGCAGGGTCGGCTGCAGAACGAACTTCCATCCACTCCACGCCGTTCTCCGTTGACAAAACCGTCTCGCTTAACAAATCCTGACGCCAGTTTTCATCCGCGCCCAGGGCGAGACTCCATTCCGGTTGGAACGTGATATCCGTCAATTCCGTGTCCCGCCGATAACGAAGTGCAACACCCGTAGTGGATTCCTCCGTGCGGTGCAGAACGGGGAAGCCCGGCTCAGCGGGAGTCCCCCTCTTTGAACCCGCCTCCGCATCCATCGGGTCCAGTCCGAAGGCGTACTTCAGTACGTTGGGAACCCCGTCCCCGGCCGGATCGGCCATGGGACCTTTGTCCGCCTCGTCCAGTTCCGGATAGCCGTCGATCCAGGTCGCAAAGGTCTCTCCCGGAGGAATCACCTCCACCGGATTGCTGAGATTCTCTCCGCCGTGGGCCAGATAAAAATCGTCATACAGCATGGGCGCATTGTTCCAACCGATGAAAAACAGTTTATCGATCAAACCGGGATTGAAGGGGTGGGAATCCGAATCCGCCACCAGATTGGCCG
>CAZVCO010000063.1:808-8545 GCA_964625795.1 uncultured Verrucomicrobiota bacterium
TTGGTGATCCGATAGATCACGTCCGCGGGCACCTTGGCCGACGTCACCAGCGTCTGGTCCGTATGCTCCCCGCCCTGGATGTACACCCGGTACAGACCGTTGGCGTTGTCGATCACCACCCAGAAATCGTACCAGGTGTCCCGCGCCATCGATTGCTCAATCTGTTGCTGATTGTTCATGGTTGCATCAAACAGCCATAGTACAGGGTCGGAGGGATCGGTATCCCATTTCAGGCGGATCGGCGTATTGTCGGGCAGCCGCAACTGCTGATTGATGCGGGAGGTGCCGGCCGGAACATACACGCGGAAAAAGAGCGTGGCCACCTCTCCAGTCTGGATCGGGGTGGACAGATTTTTCGCAATATCATCATTGGACTGCGGCCCGAACCGGAACACCTGGTTGGAGCCGTCCTCCGGATCGGTGACCACTTCGATGGTGCTTTTGTCATCGCCAACCCATCCCCCCTGTCCATGCAGGTTGCCCGGATTCAGCGCATCGAATTCGGACTGCAGCACCCAGGGCGCATCGCCCGCCTCCAGAATACTGAAGGTCCCCGGCTGAAAAGTCAGACTGTAATTCGCGGTCGCGGTCAGCGTGCCCTGGGTAATGCTGTAGCTGCCCACCGTTTCCCCGCTGTCGCGGGTCAATGCACCGCTCAGCGTGTCCCCACCGAAAAGCTGACCCACCGTGACCGTCCAGGTCAGCGGAGGATCGGGATCACCCTCGAATTTGCCCGTGTCGTCCGCCTGCACCGTCAGCGCCGCGGGGGCAATCACCAAACTGCCCGTCGCGCTTCCGCTTGCATTGGGATCGGTCACCGTCGCCTCCACTGCGTAAGTCCCCGCATTCGTCGGCACCGTGAGGCTCCCATCGTAGGTCACCTCCACGTCCAGCCCCGCCGGATCGGTCGTCACGGAGGGGGTTTGCGGCTGACCATTGTACGTCACATTGAGACCGGACAAGGTCACCGTCGCAGAGGCCGGATTCACCGTTACCGGCACCGGGCCGCTGACCGTCTCGTAGGTGAACCCATCGTCCGGGGTGAACACCACCGTCTGATCCGCCGTGCCCACCTCCGGCGTGACTGAAGGATCGGCAAAAGCGAAGGTCCCGCTGGTGTCCGCGGCTCCGCCCGTAAGCGTCGCATCCGCCAGGCTCTCCCCGAATTCCAGCGCGGAGGCGGTTGGCCACGTTGTCACGGTCGGCACGGTACCGTTCACCACCAGCACCGCCTCCGTACTGAGGCTGACGCCGTTCACATTGCTCACCGCCACCCTGTAGGCCCCGCTGTCGCTCACCCCGGCATTGGCGATGCTGTAGGTCGCGCCCGTGGCACCGGGAAGTTCCACTCCGTCCTTTTGCCACTGGTAGCTGATCGGCTCGTCGCTGCTGGCCACGACCGTGAAGGATGCGGGATCGTTCACGTTGAGGTTCAGCCCCTGCGGTTGTTGCTCGATCACCGGCGGGGGCGCGGTGGTTTCGGGCGCACCCAGGGTCAGAAACTGATCCGTCTGCATCAGGTTTTTGTGGGTGGCGGCAATCCAGTCGGCGGACAAGGCCTGCACACTGATCCGCATCTCGTCGAGATTTCCCGCCAGCGAACGGTTCAGCGAATCCCCGTCGCCCCAGATGCCCGCCCCCAACACCAGCGCCGGATACGGCGCGTCGGGATAGTCGATTACATGATTGAAGGCCTCGGTCAGGATCGACACCCCGTCAATGTAGGTGGTGATGGTCGAACCGTCCCAGGTCACCGCCAGATGAATCCACTGGTCCTCGGGCACCACCCCGCCGTCCAGGGTGGCGTCGTGCGTGGCCCTCGCCCCGCCTCCGGCGACCCCGTAGTCCGTACCGATACTGACACGGTGCCGGGAGGTATTGAAATCCGCCCGGTATCCACCGCCGTCCCAGTAGGGATCTCCGGCGGCATACAGAAAGCGTTTCTGACTGTCCGCGCCCGCATCGATCCGAATCCAGCCTTCCAGGGTAAACCCGTTCGTGAAACGCAGCGTGTCGGGCAGATTCGTGTCTACCTGCAGTGCGGTGTTGCCATCGGACCCGTCGAACCGCGCGGAGTTCCCCACCACCCCCGGCTGTACCGCCATCGGGCCGATGGGACCCGCGTGGTGATTGAAGCTGGTGCTGTCGAAGCGGTCACCGGTATCCTGCTGCAAATGCCAAACCGCGCGGTAGTTCCCTTCCCACACCGAGCCGTTGGCCGTGTAGGCGGGCGGATCCGTGGCTTCGGGATTCCCCCAAAGCGCCTGGATGGTGGTCGAGGTTCCGGATACCTGAGGCACCCGCACCCACACGGTGGCGGTGCCGTTGTCATTCCAGGTGTCGATCTCGAACGGCAGCTCGCGGTCTCCGGCACCATTCACAAAACGGAGGTCACCCCCCTGCGCATCCGCAAAATCGGCGAAAGAGAATCCGGCCTGGTTTTCGTCGAAACGCACCAGCACCGGGAAATTTTCCAGATCCGTCTGTCCCGTATATCCATCCAGGGCAATCTCCATGGTGTAGGTCCAGCCCGCGCCCGGCACCGCGTCGGTGGTGGCGGAAACCGGTGCGCTGAACGGTCCGTCCCAGAATGAATTTCCGGCCCGCACGCGGTAATAATAGGTGGTGACAGGATCGCGCTGGGTATCGGTAAAGGTGTTCAAACCGGCATCGACCGTGCCGACTGCGGTCCAGGGGCCTGTGGCACTGCCGCCCCGCTCCACGGTGAAGGTCTCCATAAAGTCTCCGACGCTGTCCCAGCTCACCCGCACCTGCGAGGAGCCCTGGGCCGCTGCCGCCACATTCGCGGGTTCCGGCGGCACCGGCACCACGGTCACATCCACCGCCACGCTCTGCACCGTCCCTCCGGCGTTGCCCACCTGCACGAAGTAGCTGCCGGAATCTCCGGTCGTGGCGCCGGCAATGGAAAGCGCGTCCGCGGTCTCACCCGTCAGGGGCTGCCCGTTGCGCACCCATTGATAATCCAGTGTCCCGTAGCCTTCCGCCACCACGGCAAGCGACAGCGGATCCCCCACCGGAATTGTCGTTCCATTCGGTTGCGTGGTGATCGTCGGCAGGGGCACGCCCACGGAAATCATCTGTGTATCGGTCGATACCGCGCCGCTGGTGTCGGTCAGGGTCAGCGTCACCGTGAAATCGCCCGGATCGTCAAACGTATGCGTCACGCTTTCCCCACTGCCGGTCGGACTCCCGTCGTCGAAGTCCCATGCTGCGGACTGAATCGACTCCCCGGTTTTGATCGGTGACCGATGGGTGCTGAACGCCACCTCCAGAGGCAGCAGACCGCTTTGCGGCGAGGCGGTGATGACCGCCTCCGTTTCTGCCACCGTGCGATAGACGCGGTCGATCTCGATAAAGGCCAACTTGGGATCCAGAGCGTATTCCGTGCCCTCGATCTGGAGTTTGCCCTCCCAGACATCCACGGTGATCACGCCGTCGGCCCACCGTTCAGCGGAAGTGGTGGTGATGTTGTAGATCACCTCTCCATTCACAGTCAGATGGTGCCGATTTCCGGTCGAGGCCGGATCTCCGGCCACCACGCGCACCCGGTACGTGCCGTTGGGCACCTCCATCTCCCAGCGCGCTCCGCGCAGGATCGCCAGCCCATCGTGCATGACACTGGGAGCCGTGGGCACCAAATTGAAACGCTGCCGCATGCCGTGGGGTGACTCCAGCCATCCGTAACTCTCTCCATTGCCCCGGTCGCCGTACAGCTCGCCTGTATCCGGCAGCCAGCCCGCCGGAGCCGGAATTTGTGTGGTCTGGAAATTGATGCGCCGCCAGACCGTGCTCCCCTCGCCCACACTCACCGTGGCCGGATCGGAAACCAGCGTCTGGCCTTCCGGTCCATCCACCCGCAGTGTGTAATTCCCTTCGTCAGCAGCAGACAGATCCGGCAACTCCAGCATCGGCTCCGTGGCACCGGAGATGTCGGTCCCGTCCTTCGCCCATTGATAAGTCAGAGGTCCACTGCCGCCCATGGCGGCCTGCAGACGGACCGTTCCGCCCGCCAGCGCGGCGGAATCGCGCGGAGCCCGCACAAACCGCAGCGGATCGGTGGCCTTCGATTTGGCGAAAATCATAAACGACGTCCGCTTTTCCCCGTTGCTCAGATCCATCTCCATGTGAATCACGTTGGAAGGCTGGGTGTGGTCCAAATCCAGATCCACATCAAAGCGGGTGGCGGCGGAGGCCGGAATGGTTTCGATCAGCTGATCATAGTCGTAAATACGGATCTCCGTCCAGTCCGGTGCCCCGACCAGGTCGAAGCCGAGCGGCAGGGTCTCCGAAGGCGCATAGCGCGCGGTGGCCGCCACTTCGCCATCGAAAGACATTCTCGGATCGTGGGGACGGTCGATGACGAAATGCTTGCCGTTGTATTGGCTGCCGTAACCGCTGAGGTCGTTGTCGGTCACGTGGGAACTCAGCGCACGGTACAGGCGGGCCATTCGCTCGGTGGGCACCCAGCCGCGGGTAAGCGGATCTCCCGAAAAGGTCGACTGCGCCTCAATGGGAGAATAGCCCGTGGACCAGGCGGCAGCTCCGTCCTCCACCAGCCAGCCCGTGCTTTGATCCACCGGCACCAGCGTCGGCGCGGTCGTGGCGGTGGGCACGTTGCCCGGATCATCAGGATAACGCAGCGGCAGAATCTCTTCGAAAAACGCGAACACGATCTGCATCGAGTTCCCCAGGCTGTGCCCGTTGTCGTATTCCTCCAGCCAGGCCCAGGGGGCTCCCTGAGCGCGACCCTCAAGATACAGGTTGCGGATATTGTCGCGACGGGTGTCGGAATCGGTCTGGCCGGCGATCATCAGGGCGGGAATGTCCCAGGGATCCGTTCCGTGGTCCCGCACATAATTCGACCCCTTGTTCACGTTGAACGCAATCATGCGGTCGGGTATGCCCCGCGCCGCCCCGTAGGCGCTCTGCCCACCCATGGAATGCCCCCAATACAGCATGGGCGCGTTCGCCAACTCCGGCCGGCCGCTTTCCGCGGCGAGCGTATCCACCTGATTCAGAAACGTGGTCCACTCCGGCACCTCTCCCAGATTGCCCAGCGCGGTGCCGATCACGATAAAGCCATGCTGCAAAGCCCATTCCTGGAGCAGCGGATTGTTGGCCGCGTCCATGTTGTCGGCACCCGCCCCGTTGCCGTTCACCAGAATACCGCGCAGTACCGGCAGCGTGGTCGAGTCCGGGATCCAGGCCCGCAGATCCTGGGTCTGATAATAAGGATTGCTCTCCACGGTGAGGTTCACGCCCGCGGTTACCGACCCCTCCGCATTGGTGGCGGTCAGGGTGTAGACCCCCGCCGCCGCCAGTGTCAGGTTTGAAAGGATCAGCGTATGGGTATCTGAACCCGAAATATCCACGCCGTCGGTCAGAGGCGTTCCGTCCAGATCCCAGGCGTAGGTGATCGGCCCGGTTCCCTCCACCTCCACGTCAAAGACCACCTCGTTCCCGGTGTACGCGAGGGTATCCTCGGAAGCCCCCACGATAAGTGGCGCGCGCGGCGGAAGCACCTCCAGATCCCCATCGGAGCTGGTGATCCACGAGCCATCTGGATAATGCGCGGTCACCGTGTAGTGACCCGCGTCGGCGGCGGTCACGCCGGTCAACTCCAGTACCGGCCCGGTTTGATCCGCCAGAACCTGTCCATCCCGTTTCCACTCGTAATGGGTCGCCTCCGGACGCCCGAAGGCATAGCCCTCGAAACGAATGTCGCCATTCGTCTCCACCGTCGCGTCGTGGGGCACGTGCATGAAACCGGGATCGATATCCTGTCCCTTGCGATGGGCGAACATCCATTCCACCGTGGCCAGAAAACGGCGGTAATGAATGGTCGACTGATGATCCAGATCCGTGACCTCCCAATGCCGGATCGCCCCGTGCCCGGCTTTCCGCACCTTGTCGTACATCATCCGGTAATTCAGCGCGCCCAAAGACCCCCAGTTTGCCCCGATAAAATCATGGGTACCCACGCCGGACCAGATGGCGGTGTCCTTGAACAGCGCCGCGTCGGCCACCGTGCGCGTGGTGTCGGTCCCCCCCGGTCCGCCCGCAAAGGGCGCGGCGGCGGAGAGCAGATCGGGCCGCTCGAACAGAATCGTCCAAGTCGTGTTGCCTCCCATGGAAAATCCCGTGGAGTACACCCGGTCCGGATCAATTTGTTCCGAGGCCATCAGCGAGTCGATCAGTTCCATGAACGAATCGAAATGCTCCGTGGTCACCAGCTCCTGTGTCGGATCGCCGTCCACCGGATTTTCTGTCGGACGCCCCGGGAAGGCGGGCGAAAGCACAAAGGCGGGAAACTGCTGACGATTCTCGTCCAGGGCCATGAATTTCGACTCCCAGGTCGGGTTTTCTTTTCCCACGCCCCCCTGACCGTGAATCACGATCAACAGCGGATACGTGGTCTCCGTATCCGCGGGATCATAGTCCGGCGGCGTCAACAGGAAGTACGGCAGCTCGGTACCGCTGGAATCGGTGAAGCGGACAATCGGCCCAAGATTCGCGGCCCCCTCCGTCTCCATCCGCGCCTCCACATTGTCGATGTAATCCTTCTCATCCCCCTTCTCCCCATCGTCGATCGGACGCAAAAACAGCCCGTAGTCACGGTAATGCACCGGAAACGGCTCGGTGCGGGGATACGTCCAACTGTAAAAAGAGACGTCGTCCTCCTCCACCTCTCCCGGAGAATACAGGTGCTCCGGCAGAAGATCGAACGGCCCAAACTGTTCATAAAACGGACTCTGAGCCGCCGCGGGGAACCCCCATCCGGCCAGCAGGACAGTAAGCAGAATGAAACGCGAAAATAAATTTTTAAACTGGGAAACAGTAATCATAAAGGGGTGTTTTTCTGTGAAATTAAAATCAACAAGGTTATAGTATACCCCTCACAAAAAGAGAGGGGTAGAAGCTGAGTCGAATCTTTATTTTACATGAAACGAAGATTGTTTTGTGCATCATCTCCTCTTCACTCTAAGGGGCAGCTTGAACCCGAATCCGATAAAAACCAGGAGTCGGTATTGTTTCCAAAAAGGGAATACGGATAAAATCCTCATCCCGACTCGTGACTCCAACCGGTGCAGTGGGTGCCGCAGTAAACGTATCAGACCCTACGGCTTCCACCAGAGTGTCCCACGTGATCAGATCGCTGGAAATTTCCACCAGATAATGAATATCGGTACGGACGGTTTGTTCAGGAAGATATACCGTCAAAAACTTACCTTCCTCATCCGATTTCACCCGAATCAGCTGTGCTTCGGCCGGGGTCAGCGCCGTCGTCGGATCCAATCCCAGTGCGTATTTCAGCAGATTTGGAACACCATCTCCAGAAGGATTTGCCAAATCACCGGACGGATCAGTCGAATCTGGCAACGTTCCATCATCACTTGCGGCCGGAAAATAATACGCCCGCCAGTCTTCGAGACTCTGAATGTCGTTTCCTCCGTTTCCTCCAAAATACCCCACTCCACCATCATTGCCGGAGGTACCCGACGGATCATCCAGTGAAGCCACCCGCATCCTCAACGCGTTCACCGACACCCGCGAAAGGCTGTCCGTACTGGCTTCGAGCTGAATGTCGATGACGCCCGAGGCGTCCGCCACCATGCCGTCGATGTGGATGTGGTCCTCTCCGGGCAGCGCCACGGTCCACACCTCCGCGCCGTTGGCGGGGTTGAGCCGCAGTCCGAGACCGTCTGGCGCCAGGCC
>CAZVCO010000063.1:8555-14350 GCA_964625795.1 uncultured Verrucomicrobiota bacterium
TGGGTCAGGGCCGGGGCGTCGTTGATCCCGTCGCCGACGAAGGCGACCGGGCCGTACTGATCCTGCAGCCGGCGGACCTCGTCGACTTTGCCGTCGGGCTTGACCTCATCGATGGGGGACGCGCCATGCTCTCCGACTTCGGACGGGACTTCCGCCGCGAGTTCATCGCCGCCATCGTTGGGGCCGCGGGAGGTCCAGAGCACATCCGTACCCAGATTTTCCCCGCTGTGGGCGTTGAAGCCCTCCACCGGTCCCGAGGCGCCGACCACGGTAAACATCCCGGGCCGATACCCCGCGGATCCCCCCCCGGCGAAGGACGAGGCGATTTCAATCGCATACGTCGCACCCGGGTCCAGATTGCGGAACCGGAGCGTCGCGGAGTCTCCATTGGAGATCCACATCCGGTCCGAGAGCGACAGGGCATCGGCCCAGTCCGGGGAAACCGTCCGGTTGCCCCAGACGCCCGTCGCTCCCGATACCTGCAGCCCGCTCCCGCCGGTGTTCAGGTTGTCCAGAGCCACTCCAGCCACCACGTTACCTGACTCGAAATCGACCAGGTCGGTGTGTGTCGCGCCGGCGGCTATGGAGTTCCAGTTGCCGGAGGGGTCAGCCACCGCGTCTCCGAAATCAAGATGCAAGGCCCAGCCGGGCACCGGAAGCTCTTCCACCGTGAGCACCATCGGACCACTCATCCCGGTTCCTGCCGGGTTGACCGCCTCCAGACGGTAGGTCCCCGCGTCCGTTACCTGCGCGTCCTGAATGGTCAGGACAGCGGTCTGTGTGCCGGAAACGCGGGTAGAGTCCTGCAACGCGACGTCGTCTTTCAGCCACTGGTAGGACTCGACCTCCGGCACCGCCGTGAACGAGGCCGTCAATTCGACGTTCTCTCCCTCAAGCACGTCCAGATCTCCCGACTGGGTCTGCACCACAGGCGGCTCCAGTGGCGGTTCGATTTCAATCTGGACGGACGCACTCGCCTCCTGTCCGTCCGTGCCGGTTGCCGTCAAGGTCAGTACGTGGTTCCCTTCCGTGAGAGTCGTCACCCCAATCGCAGAGCCGAAGCCCAGATCCCCGTCCCGGTCGGATTCCCATCGCAACGCGGAATCCTCCAGAACCGCCCCCCCCTGCAGGGCGCCGCCGTTGAGCATCACCTCCGCGCCATACGCAAACACCCCGCCCTCCTCCGGCGAGAGGATCTCCGCGGTCACGGGAAATACGGTCCCGCCACCGGACGCCGCCCGCAACCGCAAGGCGTTCACCGACACCCGGGAGAGGCTGTCGCTGGTCGCCTCAAGCTGGATGTCGATGATCCCCCCGGCGGTCGCCGGAACATCCGACCATCGCAGCCAGCCCTCTTTCCCGTCAATCCCGCCGTCGTCGGGACCCCGCGATGTCCAGGACACCTCCGTGCCCAGATTCTCTTCCGTATGTGCGTTAAAGCCCTCAACTTCACCAGAGGCGCCGACCACGCGGAAAATTCCGGGCGTCGCTCCCGAATTTCCGCCGCCCGCGAACGAAGAGGCGATCTCGATCGTGTAGGCTTCACCCGCCTGGAGATTGCTGAACCGCAGGGTGGCCGAATCCCCGCTGTCCACCCACATACGGTCGGACAACGCATCAGGTTCCGCCCAGCCGGGGGCCACCGTGCGGGCACCCCACGCGTCCGTGGCGGCTGAGAGTCTCAATCCATTGCCGCCGGTGTTAAGATTCTCGAGTACGATTCCGGAAACCGGTTCACCGGAAATGGCATCGATAAAATCCGTATGGGTCGCCCCGTCGTCGATGAGATTCCAATTCCCCGGAACATCGGCCACAGCGGTTCCAAAGTCGAACAGAACGTCGAGCAACTCCACAGGCTCTTCCGCCGTGACGTCGATGATCCGAATGGCGTTGACGGACACCCGGGACGAGCTGTCGCTGGTCGCCTCAAGCTGGATGTCGATATTTCCCTCCGCGTCCGGTGCGACCGCAGACCAGAGCATCCACCCTTCGGCGGCGAACTCGTCCCCGCCGTCGTCAGGTCCCCGCGACGTCCAGTACACCTCCGTACCCAGATGTTCTTCCGTGTGCGGGTTCACCCCTTCAACCGCACCGGAGGCGCCGATGACCTTGAAGATCCCGGGCGTGGAACCTGAGCTTCCTCCACCCGCGAACGAGGAGGCGATTTCGATATCGTACACCTTTCCGGGCTGCAGATTGCGAAGCGTCAAGGTGGCGGAATCCCCGTTGCTGACCCACATCCGGTCGGACAGCGCATTCGGGTCACTCCAGTCCGGAGCCACTGTGCGCGCGCCCCAGGTGTCGGAGGAACCCGACAATTGAAGCCCGGATCCACCGGTGTTGGTGTTCACCAACTCCACACCGCCCACGGGTTCACCGGAAAGGAAATGCACAAAGCCGTTATGGGTTTGACCGCCCGCAATGGTATTCCAGTTTCCTCCCGGATCCGCGACATTATTGCCAAAATCCATATGCAGCACCAGGTCGGGCAGTGCCTCGACGCCAAGCAGCATCGGACCCGCCGTCGTCGTCCCCAGACTGTTCGTCGCTTCGAGGGTGTAGGATCCGGCATCCGCAGCCGTTGCGTCCTCCAGGGTAAGGGTCGGGGTCGTCGCGCCCGAAATCCGGGCCGAATTCACCACGGCCACACCGTCTTTATACCACTGGTAGCTGTCGATGGGCGGCGAAGCGATAAAGGAGGCGGAAGTGGTCAGCCCGCTTTCATTTGTGCCGGTAAGCGTCAGCACATGAACCCCGGCGCTCAAACCGGACGCATCCAGCACCGCTCCGGAACCAAGCGGCCCGTCCACATCCGACTCCCACTGCAGGAACGGATCGTCCAGAGGATCGCTTCCCTGCAAGGACTCACCGCTCAGGAGGATGGTGTCCCCACTGTCAAAAACCTGACCGTCTGCGGGAGCGAGGATCGAGGTCTCAGGCGGGGCGTCATCCGCGCCTTCCCGATCCACAATCTGGAAGCCCAGAATGGTGGGCATACTGCTCGCGTTTCCGGTTTCCAGCACCAGGGTGGAGCCCGACAAATTCCGCCACAGCAACACGTTGGCCTCCTCCGCGTCCTCGGGAAGCGCCGCCTCGGTTACGGTCCAGCCCCCGGGATAATCGAATCCGTGTTTCCGGATGTATCTCGATTGGCCGTTCACGTCCACCGACAGCGGAGTTGTCGTGTCCGATCCCGCATAGTACACATAGACATTGTAGGTCTCATACGGGACACCTTCCACCGTCCAGCGCAGCCCCCGTCCACTCCCCCATGTGCGGTGCGACTGTCCCACCTGTGCCAGACGCGCATTGCCGTCCATGGGATCCGCCAGCTCAGAAAGAAGAATGTGGGTCTCCTGGTTCAGCTCGGAGGTCACCGTCAGGTCCACCGGTTCGCCCAGAGAGTCGTAATACCCGGGCGCGATGCCGTAATTGAGGTTGTTCCAGTTCGCCACCGGCATCACGCCCGCGCCCACCGTGTGACTCATGTGACGGTCGCGTTCGCTGAAGTTGAAACCGAGGATGCCCCGTCCGCCATTGGGCGGCAGAGCGTCAATGGTCTCCACCGCGTTGGAGATACGGCCCCGCTCATCCTCCACGATCAGCACCACGTCGAACAGCCCGGGCTTGGTGAAGGCGTGCTGCACCACCGGGCCCTCCGCCCGGCGTCCATCCCCGAACTCCCAGCGGAAACTCAACGCATCCCCGTCCGGATCCTGGGTCGCGGACGCGTCGAACACGATGTCCGTGCCGGCCGGCGCCACCGTGGCGCTGGCGGTATACGTCGCCACCGGCGGCTGATTGGGAGACGGTTCTCCGACGGTCACCGTTTGGGTGGCCGTGTCCGCCGCGCCGTTTCCGTCCCGCACCGTCAGGGTGGCCTGATACGTTCCCGGCTCGTAATAGGTGTGTTCGACTGTCGTCTGCCCCAGGACGGGATACGCCACATGGCCGTCGCCGAAGTCCCACTGGTAATACAGCCAGTCGTCGTCGGGATCCGCTGTGGCTCCGGCGTCGAAGGAAACCGCCAGAGGGCCCTCCCCGGACAGCGGCGAGGCCGTCATCGCCGCCGCGGGTGCGGAATTTCCATTGACCGTCGGCGCGGTGTCCGGATAGCTGAACAGCTGCAGCTCGGTGAGTTCCACCCTTCCATCAATTCCGTCATACTGGTTCTCCAGCCGGAACAGATAGTGCGCGTAGGCCTCCGTATTCGGCAACGCGTATACCGTGGGCATGATGCGGGCGGTTCCGGCCTGGTCCGTCACCGTGTCGATCAGCGTCCAGGAGGGGTTGGTGGCCCCGGGAGCCAGGTCGAAGACCTCGGGATCGTTGGATCCATAGATTTCCCAGTTTTTCGGGTCGCGGTCCGATGTCCAGGGCAGTCCCCCGGCGGTCAACGCGTACTCCGTAATCACATACTGCTTGTCCACGCCGTTTTTCTTGAAATGAAACCACAGATATTCCGTGGGGTTGGAGGAGACCCAACGGGTTTGATACGCCCCGTCTGCCACCATGGCCGCTCCGAGATCGGGCCGGAGCTGGCTCGAGAACCTGATTTCGGTTTCCGGCTCGAGCACGGGATTGAACGCCTCCAGCAGATTCCGCGGCACCGGTCGCTGATCGTAGTCGTAATCGTCCGTGTCGATGCCGCCCCGGGGCTCCATCACCAGTCCGGCGTAGCGGGACACGGTGATTTGCCGGCCCACGGTCTGGGAGGCGCCCGAGGCGTCGGTGACCGTTAAGGTGACATCATGCACCTTGTGGGCCTGATTCGAGGACAAATGGAAGGTATGCGCCACCCGCGGTCCGGTGGCGGTCTGGCCGTCATCGAAATCCCATTCGTACTGCAGAGGCTGACCGTCGGGACTGCTCATGGCGGCCTCGAGCATCACCGTGCCTCCGTCATAGACCTCCCGTGGTGTGGCGATAAAGTCCGCCTGCAACAGGTTGATATTGGAGAACAGGAGGTGTTCCGGGACCGGGCGGTAGCGGTCGGACCCGGGCGGTGCCCAGGTCAGATCGTTGAAGTTCCAGCGGTCGTAGGTGTCCTCGGGATTGTAGGTGGTTTCAAACCGGTAGCTGTGAATCCCCTCCTCCAGAGCGATGAGCGTCTCGTACTCGTCGCTGTGGGGAAAATGGCTGCCGATCACTTCGGTGCCGGACAGAAACAGACGGGCCTCGTTCTGGGTCCGCAGCCGGAACGCGTACGCCCCGGTTTCGGGAATAGACAGATACCCCTCGTACCGGATCACGAAAAGCGAAGGACGGTCCGCAATGAAAAAATCCAGATTCCCGATCCGGCCGTCTTTCAGTGGTGTGAGAGTATTGATATTGGGAAGGTTCACGGTCTGGTTGGCGTTCCCCAGAAAAACCCGGTAGCTCAACCCCTGGGAAAGTTCACCGGGATCCGTGGCCGGGGAGAGAATATCCGCCGGACCCAACGCCTGGATCGGCTCCGAGCGGGAATCGGTTTTTCCGGCGGGATCCGTCACCGTCAACCTCACATCGTATTCGCCCGGCGATGTGAATTCATGGCTGACCACCGCACTACTCCCCTCCACAACAGGACTTCCGTCGTCGAAATCCCAGCGGTAGACCAACGCCCCTCCCTCCGGATCACTGGATTCCGACGCGTCGAACTGCACTGTGAAAGGAACGAATCCTCCCAGCGAATTCAAGGTGAACCGGGCCCGCGGATCCTGATTCTCCACCCGGATGGAATCCCGCGCGACGTTCACGTTGCCCGCCACATCGGTCACCCGTAATTCAATCGTATAGCTGTCCTCCACCGGCCA
>CAZVCO010000064.1:0-14169 GCA_964625795.1 uncultured Verrucomicrobiota bacterium
GAAGCAAATCCCGCCGTCACCGTGTAGTCTCCACTGTCCGCCTGGGTGATATTCTCCAGAATCAGTTCGGCGGAAGTCGCCCCGGGAACATCCACCCCATTCCGTTTCCACTGATATCCCGTTGCGCCCGGTCGACCAAAGGCCCAGCCCTGATAGCGGAGATCCTCTCCGGTTTCCACGCTGAGATCATACGGCGCATGCATAAACCCTTTGTCCACTGTGCCCCCTTTGGATTGCGCGAACATCCAGTCCAGCACATGCGGATAATAGGTCGGGAACATGGTGCGGTAGATTTCCATATGATCCGCACCCGGAATGTCCCACAGCTTCACCGCCGGATGACCCGCATCGCGCATCCGTTGATACATGCCCCGGTAATAAGCGGCCCCGGTTCCATAGGGCGTTCCGGCAAAATCCTGATCGCCGATCACCATCCATACTGCGGTGTCGGAAAAGGCCTGAATCGCCGCCGCATCCCGCGAGGGATCCTCGAATCCATTGTACCCCGCCCAGGGCGATGCCGCCGCCAGAAGATTCGGACGTTCAAACAGTAGCGCCATGGTGGTCGCACCCCCCATGGAAAATCCGCTGGCGTAGACCCGGTCGGTGTCCACCTGTTCGTTGGCGATGAGATGATCCACCAGTTCGGTCATGGCCACGAACGGAGGCTCGATGGTGACCAGCTGACGGTCTTCACCATCCACTTCCTGGTCCACCGGACGCGCCGCATAGGTCGGCGACACCACAATACAGGGATAGGCCGCACGGTTTTCCGCCAGGGCCATGAATTTGATTTCATCCGCAGGATCGGTGGAACCAAGAGATCCGGATCCATGGTTCACGATCAGCAGCGGATAGGTGGTGCCGGTATCCTGAGGATCATACCCGTCCGGCAGGAGCAGATAATAGCCCAGTGACTCCCCGTTAGAGGCGTTGAAAAACAGGCGGGAGCCAATCCGGGGCACGCCCTCGGATTCCATCCGGGCGGTGATATCGTCGATCCAGCTGTTGTTGAGGAACTGATAATCCGGGCGCTTGAAAATGCCGTAGTCCGTGAACTGCCCGTTCTTCGGATTTGGATACGGCGCGTTGCCGGGATAATAGTCGGACGGCGTCCCCTCCGCGTCCACCGGAGAGTACAAATGCGCGGGCAGCGGACTGTATCCGTCGTAGTCCACCAGATCCTGAAAGGTCGCGTCCCCGCCACCGGGTTGCGCCGTCACGCTGATCGACACGGTGGCGGGCGCACTGGTGTCCGTGCCGTCGTTCACCGTGAAAGTGAAACTGTCGCTGCCCTCATACGCAGCAGATGGCGTATAGGTCAGATTCGGCGCGGTGCCGGAAAGCAATCCGTTCGACGGACCGGAGGCGACCGCATAGGTCAGCGGATCGTCGTCCCCGTCACTGCCCGTCAGGGTAATCCCCAGCGGCGTGTCCACATAAGTCGCCACCGTCTGCGCGTTGGCCACCGGGGTCTGATTGCCCGCTGGAGCCTGAGTGGTGGCCGAGTCCTCGTTCGAGGCCGACGCGTCACCGTCACCGTTGGTGGCCACAATCTGATAAAAGTATTCGGTGGAGGCGGACAGACCCGTGTCGGAATACGACGTGGCATCGGCCGCAGTGGTGGTAAGCAGACTGAATCCGCTTCCGCTGGTGGTGCTCCGCATCACCTTGAAACCGGTTTCATCGTCGGAGTTGTCCGTCCAGGTGAGGTCGATTGCCGTGTCTGACACCGTGGTCGCGGTCAGCCCGGAGGCTGCGGCAGGCGGCGTGGCTGCCCCGGCGGCACCCAGCACATCGGCCAGTCCGGTGTCACCGGGATTGGAGCTGATGCGGATGGCGTCGATCTCCAGGTTGGTGGATGCCGCACCGGCCCAGATATTCAGCAGACCCGCACCGAAGTCGGCCGCCGCGACACTCACATGGGGCGTGCCCAGCGAGGCCTCCGTAGCATCGAAATTGTCCCCGCTCTGCATGATCCACAGCGACAGGGTGTCATTTCCGGCACCAATACCCACTTTGGCCAGCAGCAGATACCGTCCGCCGGTGGAATACCCCGTGCGGCTCCCGAAGGTCAGCGTCCCTCCCGGTGCGCGGTAGGCGGGTTTCAGAGTCCCGCCATCCGCGGCCAGACCGATGGCACCGCCATTCGGTGAGGACTGCGAATACGATCCGGCATCGTTCAAGCCCAGCAATCCCCAGTCGCCGGAAGAGCTGGAGGACACCTCAAGAATGGCGCTGATCCAGAAAGATCCCTCCGCGGCGCTTTCCAGCACCGCAAGCTGCGCGCCCCGGGGATCCCCGTAGGAAATGGCCTTGAGACTTCCGCCAACATTGGGCGTGCCGTCATAGGCGGCATGGGAGAAGGAGAGATTCGTGCCTCCAATGTAATCGACAATCGAACTGCCGTCGGCCCATTCGCCGTATCCGCTTTCCTGAGTACTTGAACCGTAGTCAAAAAACTCAGCCAGCAGCACCGATCCCGAAGGAGCCGCATTGACCGTGAGGGTCGCGATGGAGGAAGTGACCGTTCCTTCGCTGTTGGTCACCACCACCTCGTAATCCCCTGCATCGGCAACGGACGCCGGGGCAATGGACAGGCTGGAGCCGGTTTCTCCGGTCAAATCGGCCCCGTCTTTCCGCCACTGATACGTCGGCAGCGGATTTCCCGACGCCGTGACCGTGAAACTGGCGGATTCCCCTTCCGTCACCGTCAGCGACTGGGGCTGGGAACTGATCGCAGGTGCTTCCGGCGGCAACGGATCCACCGTCAGCGTCGCGGGATCGGAACCGGTCGACCCCTCGGAATTGGACACCAGCACATCGTAGGTCCCCGCGTCTCCGCTGGATGCGGAAGCGATGGTGTACGTGTCGGAAGTCGCGCCGACAATCGCCACGCCGTCTTTCCGCCACTGATAGGTCGGAGCCGGCGCACCCGTAGCGGTCACGGTAAAGGTGACAGGGTCCTGTTCGGTCACAGTCTGCGACTGGGGATGGGCGGTGACCATTGGCGCGGTCAGCGGATTCACGGTGAGACTGGCGGCATCACTGGTGGCGCTTCCCTCGGAATTGGTGGCCACCACTGTGTAGTCGCCCTCATCGGTGGAGGTCACTGAACTCAGGGTCAGGGTGCTCCCGGTCTCTCCGGAAAGCGGACTGCCGTCTTTCTGCCACTGATAGGTGGGAGCCGGATAGCCCGAAGTTTCCACCGTGAACACCGCCTGTCCTCCCTCCACCACCGTGACCGGCTGGGGATGGGTGGTGAAGGCGGGGGCCGCATTGGGCACCTCCACGATCTGAATCGCGTTCATATACCGCCGTCCCTCCCGCTGTCCGGCGTCGTCGTACACCTCAACCCGGAATTCGGTGGAGGACAAATTCCGGAACACCACATAATTTCCCAGCCGTTCTGCCAGCGGAGCGCCTGCCGTGGCCGCCGTGGCTTCTTTGAAGCCGATCCAGGTGTCGTAATTCGGGTAATCCCCGGTTGCATCCCCGCGGACCTCGGAATTCAGACCGTACACCGGATCCGCCAGCTCGGTGGTACCGTCGAGGGCAGTCACCACAAATTTCAGCGTGTCGTCGTCCGCAAATCCATCCTCGTCGAAATCGAAATAGACGAACACGTCGTAAAGCGCATATGGAATCTGTGATGCCTCCAGATACATCGGCATCCCGCTGTCATTGATGTAGGAATACCCTTTCATCATGGTTCCATTGGCGGTGCCGGTATCGGCCAGGTTAAACGCATCCGGATCACGGGTACTGCCCGCCCAGGCGATGTCCAGGGTGGTCGCCGTCCCCGCGCCGTCACTCAGATTGGTATACGTCTTCGGCCCGTCAAAGGGGAAATTGGTCTGAGTACCGTCGGTCTCCTTGTTGAAGTTCACCCAGTTCGCGGTCGGATAGATCGCCCCCGCCTCGTCGGTGGCGGACAGCGCATACCCCGCGCCGTCGGGGGCATAGGAGGTGGTGCCCTCGAAATTGATGGCCACCTGATTCCGCGGTTCGGAGTCAACGCTGAAGGTCACCGCGTCGGACAACGTCCACCGCTCCGTGCTGTCAAAGGCCAGAGCGCGCACGGAAAAACTTTTTACCGAAGAGGCCGTCCAGTTGACCTCATACGGCGCGGTGGTGTCGGTGGCCAGGAGATTGCCGTCCAGGAAAAACAAGACCCGGTCGATCCCGTCCGCATCCGCCGCATTCGCGGCAAAGGTCACCGACTGCCCCACGGTCACGCTGTCCCCTTCTGATGGCTGGGTCACCGATACGGTCGGAGCAGTGTAGGAGGCCGGATCCTCCCTGGACATCAGTCCCGCGCCCACTTCCGCCCGGGCCTGTCCGGGCCGGTCCCAGTCCAGCTGAACCGTCTCCGATCCCGAGCTGTGGAAAAACTCCACCCGGACCGCGTGCGTGCCCGCCGACAGCGCGATGTTGCCCGACGCCTCTCCGGCAATGGTTTTCAAGCCGCCGTTGTCCACCACCAGGGTGTCGCCAATGTAGAGACGGCTGCCGTCGTCCGAATTCAAATAAAAGGTGTACACATCGCTTTCCGCCACGGTCAAGTATCCCCGGTATTCCACCGCAAATCCGTCGGAACGGGCTTCGTCCGGAATACGGACCCGGTCGATGGACCCGCTGGAGGCCGGCATCAGGGTGTCGAAATCGGGAATGGCCGGAAAGACGCCTTCAAAATAGCGGTATTCCAGACCGGACAGGGTGGCGGCCGGATTTTCCGGACTCCGGTACGGCTGACTGCCCACATTGACCCATTGCTCGGCCACAATCTCCCCGCCCCGGCGGTCACCCACCGTCACGCCCAGACGATACAGTCCGGCCGTGCCCCAGCTGTGTTGGATGGTATCGGTATTGTCGACGGAGACAGACCCGTCGTCGAAGTCCCACACATAGGCAAAGGAATCTCCATCCGGATCGCTGGCTGAAACGGAGAAGCTGCCGCTTTGCCCCACGTTCAATGATGTCGGCCCGGTCAGGGTGGCACTGTCCGGCGGGGTGTTGTCATTCTCCCCTTCAATCACCACCTGCACATCGGCGTAGGACACCCCGCCGGGCGAGGTTCCCGTGCCCAGAGGGGTCACGCTGACCCGGCCAAAATGATACGTGGTCTCATTGGCGTCCCAGGCGGTGTCCGTATAGGTCCGGCCCGGCAGCAGCTGCCCGTCCCGGATGTCCTCCACCGCGTCGACGGAACTTCCCGGCGTCATGTCCAGACGAAGGGACTGAATATCTCCGCTGATTCCGCTGGCATGCACCTGCACCCCCAGGCGCATGCTATCCACCGGCGCATTTTCATGCGTATGGGAAATCCAGATCCTGCGGTTCAGCCCGTCGGCAAACTCCACCTCCAACAGGCGCATCTCCGTTCCGCTCTCGGACAGATCCGGATTGCTGTGGTCGTAAATCCGGTACACCTGGGAAAGGGAGGGGCCGGAGGCGACCGCGATTTCGCCATTGGCCTCTTTCAGCACATCAATGCGTCGTTTCTGCCAGGCGTTCCACAGCAGAATTCCCTGGCCTCCCCCCATGTTGTCGCTCCCATCGCCGTATTCGACATTCTCCCCCCGCACGTCCCGGGGACGCCAGTCGGCGGGCATGGGGTCATTGTTCCCGTGTCCCGGCCAGTCCCAGCGGTTGGCGTGACGTAATCCCCAGTTGTGACCCAGCTCATGCAGCATATTCGCCTTCGAAGGCCAACCGTTGAACCACAGATAGCGATGATTGACCCACGCCAGGCCCGTACTGTTGATAATGCCTGCCGCAATAGTGCAGACCCGGTCGTAATCATCCCCAACCAGCCCCGCCGCTTCCAGCGCATGGGTACGGGCCAACGCATGTCGGTTCATATCCTCATAATAGTCCCGGTTATTGGGCAGGGTGACGTTCACCACTTCCGCCGAGGTAAACCAGGCCCTGCCGTAGGTGTTCATCCGCAGACCGTCATCCACACCGCCAGTGGAGAACATCAGGGCGACTACATCAGACTGATCCCGGGGAGCAGCCGCTTCATCCTGATACGAACAGTTCAGAATGAGCAGCGTCTTCGGACCCTCGGTCCAGCTGTCGGCCTGAACGGCGGTCCATGAAAACAGAAACAGTGCGTAGAAAATAATACGGTTCAACATCAGTTCATCTCCAGTGTGGTCAGTGCCAGTTCCCCATTCAGTGCCACCCCGCGAATGCGCACCCTCTCCCGGGTGTCCTTCCAGCTCCCTTGCGTCGGATGCGCCGTAAACATACGTCCGTCCACCACCGCTCTGCGTACCTCCAACGGATCATGGTGGTGGGGATGATCCACATCGCATCCCACAATCTCCAGAGCCAGCTCGGCTTTTCCCTCGATGGGTTCCGGGGTGCCGGCTTTCTCTTCGGGAGACAGCGCCTCCCATTCCGCCCGGGTCAACGACTCACGGATCGCCCGCTCCGGATCCTCACGGATCAGGCGGACCAGGCGGTCAACACTGGATTCTTCCACAGGTTCTGTGGCTGAAGGGGTTTGAGGAACCTCAACGGGAAGGGAGGTCGCGATCGGTGCCGTTTCATCGGGCTGGTCAGCGATCTGTGGTACATCCTTCTCCACCCGCGGGGTTGTCTCCGGGGATTCAGGGTCAATTGTGGGCCCGGCGGGATCCGTCGGCCTCCAAAGCCAATACGCAAAACCCGCCGCCGCCACCAGGGGCAACATCCATTTCCAAACGTTCATCCTACAATTCTACCCGTCCCACTCCCGGGAGGATAGGATGTGATTACGAAATCAGACTATCTGATTGCGCAATTCGGCATTTCAGACACCCACATCACCGGGTCTCCGCAGTACCCTATCGCGTTTAGCCCGCGCTTCCGAAATGGGAGGCGTGCAGTTCACGAAGGCTCTCCACGGTCTCCGCCACACCGCTTCCCTGCACCAGAAAGGCGTGAATCCGAACCCCCAACGCCTCCTGAAAGGGAGGCCAGCGCGGATCGCGCGGACGCATCCAGGCCCTCTCCAGCGTGGACCGCGTTCCCGCCAGAAACCCTCCGGTCACACGATCACACTCTGAATCCGCCCAGGCCGCCGCGTGGGCGGGCTGACCGCCGTGCACCGTGTAGCCGCTGGTCTGGTACCCCCGGCCGGACAGCACACAGGCAATGCGTTCCGCCTCAGCAGGATGACGGGTTTTTGCCGACACCGAGATCCCCGCCCCGCCCAGCAGCGCGTTGGACCGGCCGGGGATGGGTCCGAATTGCAGGGCGCCGGAACGCTGATAATCCGTGTATCCGAAGGCGAACGGAACATAGGCCAGGGTATCATCGGTACTCATCCGCTCATACACCTGAATGGGATTCCAGTTCACCGATTCCGGATGGCAGACGGCGTGGAGCTGACATAACCGCTCCAGCGCCTGAGCCACCGCACGGTCCGGCATCCAGCCCCCGGCCGTCGGAGGTGTCCCGCCCTGTGCGGCCAGAGTGAGAAAAGAACACAGACAGTCGGTGGGGCAGAGCGCCATGGCCACCCACTGCCCCTGCTTCCGCAATGTCTCCGCCATTAGGATCACTTCCGCCCAGCTCTCCGGGGGAACAAAGGCAGGAAGAACATCCGGCCTCCACGCCCCCACCTGACAGGCCGCGTCCAGCGGCAGTGCCAGCGTGCGGCCCTCCCACACATAGGAACGGCGGCTGAGGGTCCCATTGTCCGCCAGCACCTCCTCAATTCCCTCCGCCCCGTCCAGCGCACGCAGCCCCTCCGCTGCCATGCCGATATGGGGATGATCAATGATCATCAGATCATACGCCGCCGCCAGCTCCCCCACCGGGGTATCCCCGAATTCCCGCAGACTCCGCCGCTCCCAGCGCACCCCGATCCCGTCCACCACCCCCAGCGCCTCCAGCGGCGCATACCCGCGGGGGTGGTCCCAGGTGATGCCATTGAGGGTACATACACGGCTGCGTTCAGCCATTCTCTTTCTCCAGGCTCTTCCGCAAAAACCCCTGGATTTTTTCCTGCGCTCCCTCGGAGGGATACAACCGCGCCAGCGCCTCGTTCTCCAGTGCCTGTGCGGCAGTGTTCACCGGACCCACTGCAAGGCGGGTCAGCTGCTTCAGCACCCGGAGGGCTTCGGGAGGCCGTGCGGCAATCTCCGCCGCGAAGGCCGCCGCCTCTGTCCGGAAACTCCCGCGGGGCCACACCCGGTTGATCAGTCCCCAGTCCCGCAGTTCCTCCGCCGTGGTGGTCCGCCCGGTCATCAGCAGCTCATTGGCCCGCTGCAGTCCGATCCGCGCGGGAAGCCGCTGCGTGCCGCCTCCTCCCGGAATCAGATTCAGGAGAATCTCCGGCAGCCCCATTTTCGTCCCGGCCGAGGCCACGATCAGGTCGCAGGCCAGCGCGATCTCCAGCCCTCCGCCAAAGGCGTGACCGTTCACCGCCGCCACCACCGGCTTGGAGGCGTTTTCGATGGAGGCGTAGATATCCCGGCCCCGGCTTTGGAAGGATTCGAACTGTTCCGGTGTCTGCCGGGCATATTCTTTAATATCCGCCCCGGCCATAAATGCCTTTCCCTCTCCGGTGAGCACGATTACCCGTACCGACCGGTCCGCGTCCAGCTGCCGCAGCCCCTCGACGATAGCGTCCATCATGCGCCGGTTCATGGCATTGAGTTGATCGGGGCGGTGAAAGGTGAGCGTGGCCACGCCCTTGTCTTGTTGTATGCGGATCACATCGTCCATGTCAAATCCTCCGGCAGGGTGATTCGGGTCAGGTGCCAGGCGCCGAGATTGGCCGTGAACAGTTCACGACCTCCCCGGAACGCCAGGTTGGTGGGATGGTGAAGGAGGTCGGTGGTATCGTCCTGGACCACCAGCTCAAGTCGACGGTCCCGTACCCGGCAGCGATAGAGTTTCGAGGG
Source organism: uncultured Verrucomicrobiota bacterium (assembly GCA_964625795.1). GTDB lineage: Bacteria > Verrucomicrobiota > Kiritimatiellia > SS1-B-03-39 > UBA6053 > UBA6053. The sequence goes on from CAZVCO010000064.1 coordinate 8,904, forward strand.
ATGGTAAATGGAAATCCACAGATCGCCATGATCATCGAAGGCCAGTCCGTCCGGTTCGTCCCCGGGCAGTTCGAGAACAACCTCCTTTTTCCCCGCGCGGCCATCCTCCTGAATCGGAATCCGCGACACGCCGGGCAAATGGCTTTCCACCAAATACATCGCCAACCCGTCCGGCGCCAGCGCCATCCCGTTGGCAGAGAAACAGGGTTCCGGCATCCATAACTCCCCTTCACCGCTCGCCAAATCAAACCGCCAGATTCCCGGTCCGCCCTCCCGCCGGGTGTCCGACACATACAACATCCGCTCATCCGCCGACAACACCGGGAAATTCGGCAGATCCCTTATTTCCCGGCCGTCCTCTGTCATTTCCACCACGCAGCGGCGCGCCAGATCACACACAAACAGATGCCGCCTCGAATCCATGCACAGTCCCAGCGCGAATCCGCCGGTCGACCCCACCGTTTCCGCTCCGGACCCGTCCGGGGACACCCGCACCAGCTCTCCCGCCTCACCTCCACACCACAGCGCGCCGTCGAGTGGATCCACACACAGTCCCTCCGGATGATTCAGCCGGTGCGGGGAGCGGATGCCTCCACAAAAGACCTCCCCCACCTCGCGGATGTCCAGCAGTGGTTTCACGCCGGCCGCTCCACCGTCAGCACCCCGCGTTCCTCCCAGGCGGCCAGGGTCTCCGCATCAACGCCTGCATCCGTCAGGATCTCGTGTCCGTGCTCGCCCACCAGCGGGGCGGGACGGCGGATCTCTCCGGGTGTCCGGCTCATGCGGAAAGGAATATTGGTGACCCGCACCCGGCCCACTTTGGGATGATCCACCTCGGTGAACGCCTCCAGATGCCGCACCTGGGGATCGTCGGCCACCTCCGCCTGACTCCGCACCGGCGCGCACCAGATATCCAGTCCCAGCATAATGTCCAGCCATGCCTCCGTGCCCCGCGCACGGAAGCGTTTGGCCAGTTCGGCGTATACCTCGTCCCGCTGATCATACAGGAGCTGCGGATCGTCAAAGGCCGCCAGCGCATCGTCGTCCATCGCCTCCATGATTTTCGACCAGGGATTCATCGCCACCGCGATATACCCGTCCGCGGTTTCGTAAATCCCGAAGGGCGCTCCGTTGCCCGGATGCGCAATGCCCGATTCGGGGCGCTCGAATTCGCGTCCGAGATTCTGCACCGTGAAAAAATCCTGCATCTCAAACGCCAGCACGCTCTGCAGCAGATTCACATCGATCCGCTGTCCCTCCCCCGTCCGTTCGCGGTGGAACAGCGCCGCCAGCACCGAATACACGATATGCATCGCGCCCAGCTGATCGCTCAGCGCGGTGCCCACCGCCACCGGACCGTCGGACTTCTTTCCGCTGGCCAGCGTCGCACCACTCACTGCCTGGATGAGCAGATCCTGTCCCGGCCGGCTCACGTAGGGCCCGTCGGGTCCCCAGCCGGTGGCGGAGCAGTAGATGATGGAGGGATTGACCCCGAACAGGTCTTCGTACCCCAGTCCCAGCTTGTCCATCACCCCCGGACGGAAGTTTTCCACCACCACATCCGCCTCCGCCGCCAGCCGCAGCACCGCCTCCCGGATCTCGGGATCCTTGAGGTTTACCGCCAACGAACGCTTGTTGCGGTTCCAGGGCAGAAAACAGGGACTCTCTCCACCCGGAAGCCAGGTGTTAAAGAAGGTCATCGACCGGTACAGATCGCCACTCCCGGCCTTTTCGATTTTAATCACGTCTGCGCCGAGATCCCCCAGCATCTGGGTCGCGTACGGACCCTGCAGCAACTGGGTGAAATCAAGCACACGCACACCATCCAGCGCCTGTGGGTTCATAAGAGTCTCCATATCAGTTCCGGGGCAGGGTCAACAGCCCGCCATCCACCGGGAGATCGATCCCGGTGACAAATTCCGATTCGTCCGAGGCCAGAAACACGCAGGCCCCGTTCACCTCATGCTCCGCCCCCATCCGTCCCAGCGCGTGCATGCGGGCGTTGTGTTCATAAAAGTCCGGGCCCTCCTCCTCCAGACGCCGCCGGTTGAGCGGCGTGTCGATCGCGCCGGGCGACACGCAGTTGAACCGCACTCCCTGCGGACCGTACTGTCCGGCCAGCTGACGGGTCGACGCTTTCATCGCCCCCTTGGCCGCCGCGTAGGTGGTCCAGTGATCCCAGGACCGGTCGCCCTGCACCGAGGCCATGTTGATCACGCTCCCTTTGCCCTGCGCCAGCATGGAGGGCAGCGCCAGCTTAATGCCCCGGAACACGCCAAGCAGGTTGATGTTCAGCAGATGGTTCCATTCCTCGTCGCCGTCCTCGGTGATATCGCCGGGAACCGCCACCGCCGCGTTGTTCACCAACACATCGACCCCGCCGAACCGCTCCAGAATCGCGGCGAAGGCGGCCTCCATCTGCGGGGTCGACCCCACATCCGCCACCAGCGGCAACGCGGCATCCCCCAGCTCCGCCGCAGCGGCCTCCAGTTTTTCACGTCCCCGCGCCAGCATCGCCACCCGCGCTCCCTCCGCAACAAAGGCCCGGGCCACCTGGAAGCCGATTCCCTCCGAGGCCCCGGTCACCACCGCGCATTTTCCTTCAAGTCGTTTCATGTTGGATGCGCATTCTATCTGTCCTGAAGGGAAAACAACATGGCGTGTTTACGAAAGGTGAATCCATAAACGCGTAATTCCCGAATTTACAACCAGGTGAATTCGTGAAAGTATATTCTTCATATGCGCAAACGATCTCTCACCCGCATCGCCGGTCTGCTCCCCACCACCTTCGGCCATTCCCGTCAGGTCATGGCCGGGGCGATGGATTACCTGCAGCCCCACCCGCACCATGATGTGCTCTGGTTTCAGCAGGAATTTCCTCCCCCCTCCCATCTGAAAGAATGGAAGGTCGACGGGATCATCGGTCAGTTCAACCGCTACCAGCCGGCCAAACCCTATCTCAAATTGAACGTCCCCGTCGTCAACGTCAGTTCCCTGCCCCAGGCGCCCCCGGTGGTCAATGTGACCACGGACCATCTGACCATTGGACGCCTGGCGGCGCTCCATCTGTTCCAGTGCGGGCTGCGCGAATTCGCCTATCTCGGCCTTACTGAGCGCCGGTTTTCCAAAGGACGGGAGGAGGGATTTAAACAGGGACTGACCGGCACCACCTACCGGCGACTGATCCTGCCTCACAAAATGTGGGACTGGCCACAGCTCATTGAAGAGTGGCTGGACACCCTCCCCCGTCCCTGCGGAGTGTTCTGTGCAGGGGACAATGAGGCGCGCCTCTTGATCTCTGTCTGCCGCGCCCGGGATGTGCGGGTGCCGGAGGATGTCGCGGTGATCGGCGCCAACAACGAGGAGGACATCTGTCTGTCCACCCGCCCCAGCCTGTCCAGCGTGCCCGACCGTGCGCGCAAAATCGGGCAGGTGGGCATGGAACTGCTGGAGAAAATGATCTGTGACAGAGAATCCGTGCAAGACATGGTCCTCGATCCTTTTCCCGTGGTGCAGCGCGGCAGCACCGATGTGCTGTTCGCGGTCGATGACCCCGAACTCTCCGCCGCTCTGGCCTACATCCGCGAACACATCGGCGACGGCATCGGAGTGCAGCAGGTGGTGGAACACACTGGGGTCAGTCGCCGCACCCTGGAAAGCCGCTTCAAAGCCCAGCTCGGCCGCAGCCCCCTGGCCGAAATCCACCGCGTACGCCTCGACCTCATCCGCCAGCGCCTGCGGGACAGCCAGGACTCCCTGCAGGACATCGCCGACGCCGCCGGTATCGCCACCGTCAACCACCTCTGCGGCTTCTTCCGCAAACACGAAAACCGCACCCCCGGTGAGTACCGCGACCGCATGCGGGAAAAGGCATAAAAAAACATCCCGAAGAGTGGCTGTAGGCGTTTACGCCACAGGCCGGAGCCTCCACCCCCACGCAAAATGGAAACAGGGAACGGCAGGATTGCGCAAGCTCACTCCCGATTTGCGCGGCGCATTTTCTTCAGGAAAATACCGAAACCGAGCACCAGCAGGCCCACCACCGAAGGTTCGGGAATGGCGGTGATCTGCATGGCGTTGAGGGCGATGCGGGGATTCCCGCTGCCGTCGGGGGCGGACAGCGAAAAGCTGAGTAAGCCGCTCCCATTGGCTTCGGCATCGTACCAGCCCAGCCATCCCTCTACGCCCGCGGAACCGCTATCCGCCAACAGCCGGGACACGTGCGGCACCTCCAGCTGACAAAAACGCGTCCCGGGAGGACCGCGTTTTCAGCATCTGCAAAGGGGAACTTTAGCCCCGGCGACCGCGGCACACCAGCAACGTGGCTCCCAGAGCCAGTCCTACCAACGCAAACGTGGAGGGTTCGGGGACCACGGTCAAAGAGACATTGTCCATGTTGGACTGGTGTTCTTCATTCCATACTGGACCTCCGCCCGACAACGTAATTCTCGCGACGGCTGAACTTGCGCCACTGAAAACGGTCCCGAAATTAACATTTTCCAAATTCCAACCCGCTGCTGTATACGTGGTGCTGGATCCGAAATTGGTGAAGTCGGTTCCTCCATTGGTGGAATAACTGGCCTGCCAAGTGTCCACCCCATCTGGATCAGCACGGTTAAAAGCAAAGCTCATCGTCACATCATCGGAAAAGGTGCTTGCGTCAAACAGGATGTCGACATGTGTTCCATCAACTCTCGAACCATGCAGAAAACCGACCGCATTGCCGGCTGTGGCCGGAGCGTTCCAGGTGTCACCCGTGGTCGTGCCTTCATTGTTGATTTCAAATGGCTCACTTGATCCAGTAGCTTCCACGATATCCAACGAGATTCCTCCAACTCCGGATTGAGAGCCGATGGTGGTTTCATAGACAGGAAGAGCATTCTGATCGCCAGCCAAAGAAAGATCATTAAAATCCCATGCACCTATAAGAGTCGCAGCATAACCCATGGGTGACAATGCGATAAGGATAACAGAAAGAGTGGAGACAATACGTGTATTCATAATTAGTACTCGCAGGATAGGGTTCAGGATTCGTCTTAGCATGCTGATCCTACCCCATCCCCGCCAATGGAATTAGGATAATTACGCAATAAATTTATTCATATTTGCGCAGATTAAGCTGGATAACCGATTTTCGTGTTAGATAGGATGAAACCTCACCTATTCCGATTCCTGAGGAAATGCCCTCACCTTCACCTACCAACAAGCGGCTGATCATCGGCCTGATTCTTCCGGCCAGTCTCACCTATGCCCGGCATATTCTGTC
>CAZVCO010000065.1:0-3538 GCA_964625795.1 uncultured Verrucomicrobiota bacterium
TGTGGGTCTCCACCTTGCAAAGAATCTCAAGCCGGCAGTCGGTGTTACGGTAGACGTGATTGCCCAGGGGATCGGCTTCCCACCAGGCGGCCTTTACGCCCTCCAGCACGCCGGAATTATCGGAATAGGCCACCAGAGTGCCGTCCGGATGCAGGGCATGGGTATTGCGGATCATGCTGAAGAGGGACTGTTCGCATTCGGTTCCATTCAGCACCCAGTCGGCATTGAAAATCTTATGGCGGCAGTGTTCGGAATTGACCTGCGAAAACATCACCAGTTCCGCATCGGTGGGGTTTCGTCCCATATTCTGGTAGGCCGCGACCAGATACTCGATCTCCTCCTGACTCATGGCCAGGCCCCATTCGATATTGGCCTGCTGCAGCGCATCGGGCCCTTCCTCCATCAGCGGCACGGTGCGCAGAGGGGCGGGGTCGGGATGAGCGAAGAAATCTGAGAGATCGGTGTAGATCCCCTCGGTCATTTTATCGTGCAGCAGGAAGGCCGCATCGCCCAGTTCCGACAGCGGGAGGATGCCCTCCGCGGTGCGGAGGCGCCAGTGAATGCCGCGCTCCACCCGGGTGATCTGTTCCAGACCGCAGTTGTGAAAAATATCGGTGGCCTTGGTGGACCAGGGGGAAATGGTGCCCTTGCGGGGAGTGACAAAAAACCCTTCCGCATCCGGGGCGGATGCGGAGGCGTTCAGCAGAGACAGAATGTGTTCCAGCTCCGTGCCTCCTGAGTTCAGGAGATCCGGCAGAAGATCCGGGCTGCCGGCCTCCAGCAGGTAGATCTCATCGGCCTCCAGGGTCAGATCCCCGGTTCCGAGGTTCGGAAGAGCGGAGAGCAGAGACTTCCGAAGTTCGGAAAGGCGGAAAGAGGAGAAGGGTGCGGGGCCCTGAAGCAGACATGGTTCCATGCCGAGTCGATATCAACCCCCGTCGCCAGGGTCAAGCGCATGGGGAACGCTGTATTGGATTCGAGGGCATGTCGTCCGGTCCGTGGCCTAAAGGCGCGACGGCCACTCTCCGCAGGTATGATTCAACTGAAACTTTGGTGTGTAGTGAATTCCGTAGAAAAATGGCTGTGACACCTTCTTCCTTGACTTCCGGCCATATCCGCCTATTCATTCACCTCTTTTTTAGTCCCCCCTTGGAGGTATGATTTGAGCGACGAAACTCAGGAAACACCAGTGGAAGAAGCGGCGACCCCGGCCTTCCTTTTTGAATTTGACCATTTAGTAGCCGGTATCCGTGAAGCTTCCTATGAAGTGCTGCAGAGCATTTTTGATGATGTGGATCTGACCCAGGTGCATTATTCCAAGTACTGTCTGGCGGAAGGACCTCACAAAACCATCGATCTGCTGCAGACCGGACTGGGAGTGAAAAAAGGTCAGCCCAAAAAAGTCTCCGAGGAACTGGTCAGTGGAATCAAGATGCATCTGGACTCCGGTGCAGTGCAGGTTTCCGATGAGCTTCGGGACGTGGTGGTGCAGGCCCGGGAGCGGGAAATGCGGGTTCTGGGCGTGACGGCCATTCCTCCGCAGGCCCGTGATGCCATGGCAGAACGTCTGGACCTTTCCGGACTGGGAATCGATCTGGTGGAATTCAGCCGCGATCTGGAGCCCTATCCCAAGGCGGATGCCTGGCTGCGGCTGACCAAAGAACTGAATATTCCTGCCTCACGGTCTATTTCTCTGACCACCAGTGCGCAGGCCTGTAAGTCCTCCATTACCGCGGATATTCCCACCATTTCGGTTCCGGACAGATTCACCACCTTCCAGGACTTCGGTGGGGCCATGGCCGTGCTGGACACGCTGCCTGAGATTGACCTCTCCTCCTATCTGGACCGCGAAATCGTGTCCGTCTAATCCGCAAGGGGATCTTATGAGCGACGTACCTTTGGTTGAGTCTTTCATGACCGGGAAAGTGGTCACCCTCCGTCCGACCATGGACATTTATGAGGGAATTCTCAAAATGATGAAATACGACGTCTCCGGGGCACCGGTGGTGGAGGAGGACGGCTCGCTGGTGGGCATGCTTTCGGAGAAAGACTGCATGAGCATTTTTGCCTCTGCCGCTTACAGCAATCTGCCCGGCGGCACGGTGGCGGAGTATATGGTGATGCATCCCGAGACGATTGGCGTGCATTCCGACCTGTTTACGGTGGCCGGTATTTTTATGCACCGCCCTTACCGCCGTCTGCCGGTGGTGGATGGACCGATCCTCAAGGGCGTGGTGTCGCGGACGGATGTGCTGCGGGCCAGTGTGGAAATGTGGAAACACCCGGACGGACGGAACTGGACCGATTCGAAGTATCTCACGCCTGATTTGAAGGCGATGCTGAAACGCAAATGAAGACAGATCCCGATCTGCGGGATTTTGCACGTTATTTAGAGGGGGAAAAGGATGCCTCGGGTCATACCCTTGAGGCGTATTCCCGCGACCTTCTTCAGTTTGCCGCGTTCACCTGGCCGGATCAGACCGCGCCTTTTGACTGGCCCTCGGTCAAACGGCCTCAGGCCCGGGCCTTTCTGGTGGATCTGCAGTCCACGGGATGTCAGCCGGCCACCACCGGCCGTAAACTTTCCAGCCTGCGCAGTTTTTACCGGTTCTTATTGCGGGAGGGCCGGGTGGAGGAGAACCCCTTTGCCGGACTCCCGCGACCGAAACGTCAGCGGAATCTGCCACACATCCTGAGTCCGGATGAGATGACACGGCTGCTGGAGACCCCCGGCCGTGTGCTGGCGGAACAGCAGGAGCCTTCGGAATTTGACCGCTACCGGGCAAGCCGGGACACCGCGGTACTGGAGGTGTTGTACAGCACCGGAGTGCGACTGAGCGAGCTGACGGGATTGCGGGAGGACCGGATCGATCTGATTGGCGGGGTGATCCGGGTGTTGGGGAAGGGGAAAAAGGAGCGGCTGTGTCCGCTGGGGGGTCCGGCGGCCCGGGCGCTGAACGAGGCGTTGGAGGCGAGGGAGCCCTTTTTAGCCGGACTGGGAAAACAGGGGCGGCCACCGGCGTTGTTTCTGAATAAACTGGGGACGGGCCTGTCCAACCGGTCGATCCAGCGCATGCTGAAAACCACGCTGCGGGCGGCGGGTCTGCCGGAGGATCTGTATCCCCATGCGTTGCGGCATTCCTTTGCCACCCATCTGCTGGATGCCGGAGCGGATTTACGCAGTGTGCAGGAACTGCTGGGGCACAGCAGCCTGTCCACCACCCAGATTTACACCCACGTCTCGATTGAGCGGATGAAAGAGGTGTACAACCGGGCGCATCCGCGGGCGGTCCGATCCGGGAAGTAAACGGCTGCGGGCGTTACCAATTGACGGAGATGCCGTAGCGGAGAGTGACGTCGTGCTGTTCTTTTCCGCGCCCCGGCTGATTGTTATAGCTGCTGCGGGCCTCGGCCCGCAGACCCAGGCTGGCGGTGAGGGCGGCTTCGGCGATCACACTTGCGTTGATGAAATAGTTTTCTTCATCCTCCACATCGGTGATCAATTCTATTTCCTGACGCAGACGAGCGCCCTCCCGTA
>CAZVCO010000065.1:3560-6310 GCA_964625795.1 uncultured Verrucomicrobiota bacterium
CAGATAGTCGTCTGATTCGTCGTCGATTTCCTCAAAGACCCAAACCCCGCCACCTTCAACTGAGAAGGTCATGACATCATCGCGGCGGAAAAAATGTCCGAGACCAGGACCGGCTGCCAGACGACGGTCGATGCCAGCGATTTTATCCCGTTCCAGAGAGAGGGCGACGTAGGCGAAGGTTTTTTTGGTGAAAATGTATTTCCCGTTCGCCTCGATTTTGCCTTTGTCGAGATTGGTGATCTCCACGTTTTCGCCGTCTTTTGTTTCTTCGCTGCGGCCGTAGTCGTAAAAGGATTTGAGAGAGAAATCCACGGTGTCTGTCACCTTCTCCGCGTTAAATCCCACGTTGATCTGGTCGGTATTGCTGTTGCCACTGGTAAAAGTGAGTCCGGTATGGGCATTGAAGGAAAATCCGTCAGTTTCCTGAGCGGGAAGTGAAAGAACGAGAAAAAGGCAGGCGATGAAGCTAATGAGGGATTTCATGGGCGCGGGGGTACCGTGACAGTCCGGGAGGAGCAACTGTAAAGTGCCGGAGAGTGGTGTTTCGGGAACATCCCGGAATACGTGACCATGGGCATAACAGACGTTTTTCCCTGTATCTTCATATGGTTACAACCGCGGACCAACGCGGACAGGCGCGGACCCATGCAGGATCGTGAGCAGAATTGGCTGTGGCGAAAGGCACTCTGGAGTTGTTCCATGAATACATTCTGACTGGAATTTTTTCCTGCATGGGTCCGCGCCTGTCCGCGACGGTCCGTGGTTGTGTTCTTCAATGTATTGCCCGGGAAATAAATTGTTTAGTGATCTGTGGCAGGATCTGCGCAGGTTTACTCATTAAGGGATACGCCCGATGATGGGATCGCTGCAACCTGTCACTTGACCCGGGATCGGTCTCCCCGTAGATACAGGGTATGTCTGATAACCGCATCTCCAACCTCTTGTTTGTCTGTACCGGCAACACCTGTCGGTCACCGATGGCGGAGCATCTGGCCGCCCACCTGACCCGCAAATTGGAGGGTTGGGCCTTTTCTTCGGCCGGGTTGTTTGCCAGCCCGGGGGCCCCGGCCAGCAGCGGGGCAGTGGAGGTGATGCGGGAGCGGGGGCTGGATCTGAGCGGACACCGCGCGCGGCTGGTGGATGATGCGATGTTGGCGGATATAGACTGGGTGATTCCGATGACCCGGGGGCATGAACAACTGCTGCTTGAGACCTATTCCTTTCCGCCCGATCGGGTGCGGACGTTGATGAGTTTCGCCTCCTCCGGCCCGGCGGATGTGGCTGACCCTTTCGGTGGTGTGACCGAGACCTACCGGCTGGTCCGTGATCAGATCGAGAGTGCTTTGTCCGACCTTATTCTTGCAGTGATTCACCCCTCAGGATAGAGGACGCCTTTTCATTCCAACCCCCCACTCCCCAAATTTTATGAAGGTATTGCTCGGTTCTGATCATGGCGGATACGATCTTCGCCAAAACATCATTCAACTCCTCGGCGAACAAGGCGTGGAGACGGTCGATGTGGGGCCTGAATCCAGTGATTCTGTTGATTACCCCGACTTTGTCGATGAGGTCTGCACCACCGTGGGGGCAGGGGAGGCGGATTACGGGATTCTGATCTGCACCACCGGGCTGGGAATGTCGATTGCGGCCAACCGTTACCCTCTCATCCGTGCGGCGTTGTGCACCACTCCGAAGCTGGCCATGATGGCCCGCACTCACAATAATGCCAATGTATTGGTGCTGCCGGGCGAGCTTGAGCCGCACGTGATCAGCGGCATTCTGGAGGAATGGCACAAGGCGTCGTTTGAATCCGGCACCCGGCATGAGCGCCGGCTGAACAAAATTGACGGGCTGGCCATGCATGCCACCGGGGAACCGCTGGCGTTGAAAGCGACCGATCCGGAGGTTTATGATGTGGTGAAAGCGGAGGGCCGCCGTCAGCTCGAAAACATCGAACTGATTGCCTCGGAGAATTACACCAGCCGCGCGGTGCGGGAATGCGGAGGAAGTCTGCTGACCAATAAATACGCGGAGGGGTATCCGGGTAAACGGTGGTACAACGGCTGTGAGCATGTGGACCGGGCGGAGCAGCTGGCCATCGACCGGGCCAAAGAGCTTTTCGGAGCGGAGCACGTCAATGTGCAGCCGCACTCCGGTTCCACCGCCAATCAGGCGGTCTATTTCAGTGCGCTGGAGCCGGGCGACACCATTCTTGCTATGGACCTGGCTCACGGTGGACATTTGACCCACGGAATGAAACTGAATTTCTCCGGACGTTTTTTCAATGCCGTGCACTACGGGGTCGACCGCAAAACCGAGCGTCTGAATTACGATGAAATTGAGAAGCTGGCCCGGGAGCAGAAGCCCCGCATGCTGGTATGCGGTGCCAGTGCGTACAGCCGTATTATTGATTTCAAACGGCTGCGGGAAATTGCGGACGGGGTGGGAGCCTACCTGTTTGCCGACATTGCCCATATCGCCGGGCTGGTGGCGGCCGGCTGCCATCCCTCTCCCTTTCCGCACTGTGACTATGTCACCACCACTACGCACAAAACTCTGCGGGGTCCCCGGGGCGGTATGATCATGTGTAAAGAGGACTACGCCAAGGACATCGACCGTCAGGTCTTCCCCGGCGTACAGGGTGGACCGTTGATGCACACCATTGCGGCCAAGGCGGTTTGTTATCACGAGGCCCTGCAGCCCTCCTTCAAAACTTATGCCGAACAGGTGATCCGCAATGCCTCTACTCT
>CAZVCO010000065.1:6320-12995 GCA_964625795.1 uncultured Verrucomicrobiota bacterium
GACTCCGGGTGTGTTCCGGAGGAACCGACAACCATGTGATGCTGGTGGACCTGACGCCTATCGGCGTTACCGGAAAAGATGCGGCGACCGTTCTGGATCAGGCCGGAATCACTGTGAATAAAAACGGCATTCCTTTTGATCAGGAAAGTCCTTTCGTCACCTCCGGTATCCGTCTGGGAACGCCGGCGATGACCACCCGCGGGATGAAGGAAGAGCACATGACCCGGATCGCCGGCTGGATCGGTCAGGTGCTCAAGGATCCGGAGAATGCCGCAACCGTGAAGCAGGTGAAAGAAGAAGTGGTGGCGCTGACCCGGGAATTCCCAGTACCCTGATCTCCTGAGGGTGCTGCATCTTTCTTTCGCATTTTTCTTTTTAACGGCGAGGGAGATCTTACTCTCGCCTTTATGTCACCAATTTGTCCTTCTCCGGAAACCTGCGCGCTGTTGGACACCTTGTTGGCGGCGGTGTCGGAGTGCGTGGTGCTGTTTTCGACCTCTGGTGATCTTCTCCGCACCAGTGAAAGCTTTGCCACTCTGCTGGAGGTGGAGAATCACGAGCTGAAAGGGAAAAATCTGTATGATTTTCTGAAAAAGGAGTCAGGGGAGCAGGTCCGTAGCACACTGGAGACGGCGGTTCCGAATGTTCCCTGCAACGTCCAGATCTGGCTGATAAACGCTGAGGGGCAACAGGTGAAGACTGTGGGGCATCTGGTGAGGAATGCTGCCGGAAAAGATGCGGTGGCCACGCTCTTTCTGAATGATAAAGCCACCAGTAAAGAGCGTCTTGACCTGCGCCTGATCTCCGATGCGTTTATGGCTGCGGCCAATGCCATTGTCATTTGCGATGCCGATGCACGGATTTTGAAAGTGAATCCCGCTTTCAGTAAGTTCACAGGCTATTCGGCTAATGAAGCGGTGGGACAATCCACCTCCCTGCTCAGATCAGGTGAGCATGATGATTCGTTTTACACAAATCTATGGCAGACGGTGCTGCGGGGAGAGGTGTGGCAGGGCGAGATTGTGAACAAACGGAAGGACGGGTCGTTGTACACGGAGGACATGACCATTACCCCGGTGTTTTCAGAAGAGGGCAAGGTAGAATACTACATCGCCATCAAGCAGGATATCACCGAGCGGAAAAAGCTGGAGGATATGTATCTGCGGTCGCAGCGGATGGAATCGATCGGAGCGATCGCCAGCGGAGTGGCCCATGACCTGAACAATGTGCTTTCTCCGATTATTATGTCGGCGGACCTGCTGATAGCGAAGTGTGAGGATCCTGAACTGCTGGAGCTCTACCGGATGATCAAAGACGGGGCGAAGGATGGTGGGAACATCGTCAAACAGCTGCTGGGATTTGCCCGGGGAGACGGGTCGGAGTTCGGGATTCTGCAGGTGCGTCATCTGCTGAAGGATCTGATCCATATTTTCCGGTCCACGTTCCCGAAAAACATCACGATCAACTCCCAGTTGTGCAGAGATTTGCATCCAGCGAGGGGCAATGCCACCAGGCTGAATCAGGCCTTCACCAACGTGATGATCAATGCCCGGGATGCCATGCCGGAAGGAGGAACGCTGCTGGTGGAGGCGGTCAATCAGACCTTGGACGAACACTTTGTGGCGCAGAACCCCGAAGCCCACACGGGCGAATTCCTGCGGGTTCGCATCCAGGATGAGGGGACAGGAATGACGCCGGAGGTGAAAGAGAAGATTTTCGAGTCTTTTTTCACCACTAAAGAAAAAGGCAAAGGAACAGGGCTTGGACTTCCGACCACCCTGTCCATTATCAAAGAGCATGGTGGTTTTCTGCTGCTGGAGTCCTCGCCGGGTGAAGGTACCGTGATCGATATGTTTTTGCCGGCCGCCGCACCAAGTGAACGTGTTTCAAGACCCGAGGTCCCCTCTTTTGCAGAAACTGGAAACCAGGAGCTGATCCTGGTGGTGGATGATGAGGAATCCATTCGCTACATGTTGAACAGCACTCTTACGGTTTTGGGGTATCAGGTGCAGAGTCTCGGTGATGGGCAGGAAGCGGTGGAATGGGTTAAGGAAAATCCGGATAAGGGGGATCTGCTGCTGCTGGACATGATGATGCCGGAGGTGGATGGGGCCGAGGTGTATCAAACTCTTAAAGAAGCCGGTCTGCTGCCTCCCACTCTGGTGATGAGCGGTATGGTGCCGGAGTCTCTTTTTGCTTCCACTGATCTGGACATCGATCAGCATTTCATTGCAAAACCCTTCTCCATTCAGACGCTTTCCGAAAAAATAAAAGCGATCCTGACTGCGCAGCATGGCTGAAGAGGCGCGCGAAACCGGTTCACTGATCAGCGTCTGGCTGGAGACCACCCGGCCAAAGACGCTCTTTGCCGCTCTGGCCCCGGTGTTGATGGCGGCTTCCATGGCTTTGGCCGCAGGACCGCTTCATCTCCCGGTTCTTGCCGCGACGCTGCTGATTGCGGTGCTGGTTCAGATCGGCACGAATTTTGCCAACGATGTGTTTGATCACGGACAGGGTGCGGACACGGAGCTCCGTGAGGGCCCCAGGCGCGGGCTGCATTCCGGTCGGATTTCCCTCCGGGCGATGACCTGGGCCACGGTCCTCAGCTTCGGCGGTGTTGCCCTCCTCAGCGCTTTCCTGGTGGCCCGTGGCGGCTGGCCCATTGTCGGACTGGCCGCCGCCTCGATTTTCTGTGGCGTGTTTTATACCGCCGGCCGTTTTTCGCTGGCTTACACCGGTCTGGCCGATCTGTTTGTGCTGGCCTTTTTCGGTCCCATCGCCATGGCCGGAACGTATTATCTGCAGTTTCCCCGGCAGGGATGGCCGCCGGCTGAGGTGTGGGTTGCGGGGCTGGGGCCCGGCCTGATCGCAACCGGACTGCTGGCGGTGAATAATCTAAGGGATGTGGAGGAGGATAGAAAGAGCCGGAAACTGACACTGGCCGTGCGGTTCGGCCGCAGCTTTTCACGCTGGGAATACACGGTCTGTATTTTCGCTGCGTTCTTGTTGCCGGCTGTGGCGGCCTGGACTGCCGGACGGGGATGGGGTTCGATCCTGACTCTCCTGGGGCTGCCTCTGGCAGTGAAGGCCCGGAAACGGGTGATGACGGGGACCACCGGGGCGGAGCTGAATCCGGCGCTGGGAATGACCGGAAAGCTTCTGCTGGTCTACGCTTTGCTTTTTGCCCTCACCTGGCCTCTCGGGGGAGAATATGCAGGTTTTTGAGTATGCGCTGCCGCTGGCACGCCCTCTGGCGCTGGCGGGCAGAGAAGCGCTGACCGAACGGTGCGGGATTCTGCTGCATGATCCGGAGACCGGAGGGTGGGGGGAGGCCGCTCCGCTTCCCGGGTTTTCCCGGGAATCCCTTCAGAGCGTCCGGGAGGCGGTCCGGGGTGAGGAGTGGGAGCATCCGGACTGTCCCAGTCTTCGGTTTGCTCTTCAGTGTGTGCGGTCAGACTGGAGTCCGCCCCGGGAAGAGGTGAGATGCAATGGTCTGTGGATCCCGGCGGCGGAGCCGGTTTCTGAGGTGGTCCGCCGTCTGCGCGACTGGAGGGAGCCGGTGCTGAAGGTGAAACCCGGTGCCCGCCCGGATCTCGAGGCTCTGCGGCAGTTGACGGCGTTGCGTCCTGATGTGCGCTTCCGCATCGACGGAAACCGTCAATGGACGGTTCCTCAGTCCCTGGAAGTGGCGGAGGCCTTGCCGCAGGAGACCTTGGAATACATGGAGGAGCCGCTGCAGGATCCGGGGGACTACGGGGCTCTTTGGAGTCGGTCTCCGGTTCCGGTGGCATTGGATGAGTCACTGCTGAAGTCCGGTGGAGAAGAGCTTGCAACCCGGCCGGAGGTGGTCGCGCTGGTGCTGAAACCCACCCTGTTGGGAGGGAAAAACGACTGGAGGCCCTGGATGAATGCGGCGGAATCTGGAGGAAAGACGCTGGTGTGGAGCAGCTGTTTTGAAAGCGGAGTTGGTCTTTGGCATCTGGCCCGGCTCGCGGCGGGCGGGGCCGCTGCAGGACTCGATACCGGCGCATGGTTCAGGGAGGATTTGGTGACCCCATTGGCGCGGGTGCGGAACGGGCGGATTCCCATTGCCCGGAGCCTGCAGGTGGAGCGTTCTTTTTTACGCCCCCGGACTTGACGAAACGACGTAAAGGCGTGTATAACGCCGGACCAATTTACCCATCCCATCGTCCTGGAGGGCGGTGGAAGAACAAGGAAGTTTCCCTATGAGTGCATATGCTGTGATCGAATCCGGCGGAAAACAATATCGCGTATCCGAAGGTGATATTGTGGATCTGGAAAAAATAGATGCTGAAGAAGGCGCGGTTGTGACCTTCGATAACGTGCTGGCGGCCTCGACCGGTGACAGCCTGAGCCTGGATGCGGGTACTGTGACCGGAGAGGTGGTGTCCCAGTTCCGCGGTCCAAAACTGCTTTCTTTCAAGAAAAAGCGCCGGAAAGGGTACACCCGTCGGGTGGGGCACCGGCAGTCATTAACCAAAGTGAAAATTACCGGACTTTCCTGAGTCTGTTATCTGGAGAACTTCTCATGGCACATAAAAAAGGACAAGGTACTTCAAAGAACGGCCGCGACAGTAATGCGCAGCGCCGTGGCGTGAAAAAATTCGGTGGACAGAAAGTCACGGCCGGATCGATTCTGGTCCGTCAGCTCGGCACCCGCTTCCATGCCGGACGGAATGTCGGCGTCGGTCGCGATTACACTCTGTTTGCCCTCAAGGACGGAGAGGTATTCTTCGACCGTAACGGCAAGCGGATGAACATCCGCGAGCTGGAAGCAGCACAGAACTGAGCCACCCGCGTTCTGAAAAACAAACGGGCACCCTGCGGGTCTGCCCGTTTTTTTGTGGTTGGGGAAGGTGGGACAGGGTTTGACAAGGTTGGACAAGGTGGGACAGAGTGAGACGGTTCATCGCTCCCCCGACTCTGACCTCTGCACTCTGATGCGCCTCCGGCGCACAAGCCTCTTGCCTCTTCCCTCCGCACTCTAAGACCCCATGAAACCCATTGTATTCCGAGATCAGGTAAAACTGTACGTGGCCGCCGGAAATGGCGGAGACGGTTCGGCGTATTTCCGGCGCGAGAAATTTGTGCCGTTTGGAGGTCCCAGCGGCGGGGACGGGGGGAACGGCGGCAGTGTCATTCTGGTGGGGGATGAGAACGTCGATTCGCTTCTGGATCTGTATGATCACCCTCACCAGCGTGCTGAGCACGGGGACAAAGGAGGGACAAACCAGTCCACCGGTAAAACCGGGAAGGATCTCACGGTGAAAGTGCCGCTCGGCACGCTGGTCCGGCTGGAAGCGAAAGACGGCCCGGTTCTGGGTGAGGTGCTGCGCCATGGTCAGGAACTGCTGATTGCGCAGGGAGGCCGGGGCGGAAAAGGAAACATCCATTTCAAAACCTCCTCCAATCAGGCCCCCAAGGAGTGCACGCCGGGGACAGAGGGAGAGAAAAAGGAGCTGTGGCTGGAGCTGAAGCTGATCGCGGATGTCGGCCTGGTCGGCTATCCGAATGCCGGGAAGTCCACGCTGCTGACACATCTCACCCATGCCCACCCCAAGGTGGCACCTTATCCGTTCACCACGATCAATCCGATTCTCGGCACCCTGGAGTTTGAGGATTTCTCCCGCATCCGTATTGCGGATATTCCGGGGCTGATTGACGGGGCTCACGATGGAGTGGGGCTGGGGCACGAATTTCTCCGTCACATCGAACGCTGCGGCTATCTGCTATTCGTGCTGGATATGGGGGCAGTGGACGGACGCGACCCGGTGGAGGATTTTGAGAATTTGCGTGAGGAGCTGCGGCAATTTAATCCGGAACTGGACGAGCGTCGATTTTCGGTGATTGCCAACAAGATGGACGATCCGGAAGCCGATGCCCGGCTGGAGCTGTTCCGTAAGAAGACCGGATTGGATCCGGTTCCGGTAATTGCCGAGCTGGGAGAGGGAATGACAGAGGTGCGGTCACTTCTGGACCGGGAGGTCTCGCGGTCGGGGCCCGGAGAACCGCTGCCGCAGGGATAAGCCTCTGCGGTGTCGGGCGTCAGTCGATGTCCTGGCTCAGTTTCTGTTCCTGCAGCAGGCTGGTGAAGACACCGTTCAGTTGCTTCAGCTCCTCATAGGTGCCTTTTTCCGCCAGGTGGCCTTTGTCGATGACCAGGATCTCATCCACATTGCGGACGGTGGAGAGCCGGTGGGCAATGATGACCACGGTGCGGGTGCCCTGCAGTCGGTCCACCACATCCTGAATGCTGCGTTCGGTGACGGAGTCCAGAGCGGAGGTGGCTTCATCCAGAATGAGGATTCTCGGATCCCGCATCAGCGCACGGGCAATCGCGATGCGCTGACGCTGTCCGCCGGAGAGGGCCACTCCGCGTTCCCCCAGCCGGCTGTCGTATCCGTGCGGCATCTCCATAATGAATTCGTGGGCCTGCGCGGCCCGGGCAGCGGCTTCGATGGCTTCGTCGGTGGGGTCATCCACCGCAAAGCCGATATTCTCACGCACGGAGGTGGAGAAAATGATCGGATCCTGCAACACCACGGCCACCTGACGCCGGTAATAGCTCTGGGAGATCTGCCGGAGCGGAATGCCATCGCAGGTGATTTCTCCGTTCCAGGGATCATAAAAGCGGAGCATCAATTGAGTGAGCGT
>CAZVCO010000065.1:13005-14169 GCA_964625795.1 uncultured Verrucomicrobiota bacterium
TCCTTCCGAATGGCCAGGGAACCCGTACCTCGCCGCCACCGCCGGAGGGCCCGACCAGAGCATAGGATTTCCCCGCATGCAGGTCACAGCTCAGATCAAAGAGAACCTGTTTTTTCTGGTAGCCGAAATCCACGTGATGAAAACTCAGGCTGCCGGTGAGGTCCGGGGTGACGGCCCGGGGGTCATCGGCAGGGGAGGGATGGACCTGGAGAATGTCATGAATGCGCTCCAGGGCGGCAAACCCGTCCTGGATCTGGATCAGAGAATCAGAGAGGCGCTGAACCGATCCGTTGATCATCGAGACAAACAGGAGAAAGCCCACCAGTTCCCCGCGGGTCAGCGAGCCGGGATGGTAGAGGATCATCCAGCTCCCCACCAGAGCCACTGAGATCTGGCAGGCGATGACCAGAGAATGACTGAGGCTTTGAAAGGCGCCCTGCAGTTTGGAGTTGGCCACCTGCAGATCCATGACGTGTTCAGAAGATTGACTGAATGCACGGCCACTCTGTTGTTCGCCCGCGAAGGCTTTGACCACGGAAATAGCGGAAAAGTATTCCGCAGCCCGGCCGGTGACGGAGGATTGCTGCTCCTGAATGGCTTTGCGTCCCTGCCGGATGTTGGGGCTGTAGTGGCGAACCACCATGGCGTTCCCGCTGAGGAAGATCAGGCAGAGGAGAGCCAGCCAGGGATTGATCACCACCATGACGGTTCCCAGTGTCAGCAGGCTCAGCCCATCCAGTGAGAGCTGGATCAGTCCTTTATCCACCACCACCCCGGCATAGGTAATGTCCGAGCTGACCCGTGAGCCGAGGCTGCCGGCGTGATGCCGGTTGAAGAACCGCATACTCAGCCGCTGAATATGATAAAAAAGCCGCCGCCGGAGGCTGTGCTGCAGATCGCTGGCCAATTCCATGGCCAGAGCCGAGCGGTAATACGTGGCCACCCCCAGCAGCAGGATAAACACCAGAGAAATCCCCCCCAGTCTCAGCAAATCCATCCGGGTTGCGGCATCGGCGGGCTGCAGCAGCACCTCATCGATCAGGTACCCCGTGATCAGGGGTACCGCCATGGGAAGCGCGAATTTCCCCCAGCCGGCCAGAATGGTGGCCACCGCCAGTTTCCAACGTTTTTTAAGCGGCTCTTTCAGGGGAATGAGCAGAGTGC
>CAZVCO010000066.1:0-540 GCA_964625795.1 uncultured Verrucomicrobiota bacterium
AAACCCCGCAGAACGCGGGGTTTGTGGGTCAGGAAAGAGCGGCCGTTCAGTCGGTAGCCACTTCTTCCGGCTCCAGCGCCACATCCACCCATTCAATGATCGCCATTTCAGAGGCGTCACTGGGGCGGGTGCCCAGTTTCATGATGCGGGTGTATCCGCCTTCACGCTCGGCACAGGCCGGAGCGATAGAACTGAACAGTTCATGCACCGCGTCTTTGCTGCGCAGACGGGAAATGGCCAGACGGCGGGCATGCAGGTCGCCCCGTTTACCAAGCGTGACCATTTTTTCCGCCAGCGGACGGATAGCCCGTGCTTTGGGCAGGGTGGTTTTGATCCGCTTCTCTTTGATGAGCGAGCAGACCAGATTCGCCATCATCGCTTCCCGATGGGAAGAATCACGGCCTAATTTTACAGTCTTTTTGCGATGACGCATGACAAATACCTCTGTTGGTTAAACGTTACTCGGCGTCCCGGGGAGTCACCAGATCGGGATCGAAGGTCATTCCCAGTGAAAGACCGTATTCAACAAGCTTGGCTTTG
>CAZVCO010000066.1:685-4178 GCA_964625795.1 uncultured Verrucomicrobiota bacterium
GAGTTCAATTTCGTTGACCGACACGCCAAGCTTCTTACGCAGCTCTTCGCGTTCCTGGTCGATCTGCTTCTCGCTCTGTTCGAATTCCACCAGATCCTTGTCGAAGTTGACGAAGACATCGAGGTGGTGACGCAGAATCGCGGCGGAGATGGTGAGCGCCTCATCGGGCGTGATACGGCCATCGGTGTAAATATCCAGACCAAGCTTGTCGTAGTCGGTACGGCGGCCCACCCGGGTGTTGTCGACCCAGTAGTTGACCCGTGACACCGGCGAGAACAGGCTGTCGATCGGAATGATGCCAATCGGCTGATTCTCTTTTTTGTTGAGATCAGCAGGACAGTATCCACGTCCGACTTTCACTTCCAGCATGGCCTCAAATTTTCCGCCCTCATCCAGAGTGGCGATATGATGATCCGGGTTCAGAACCTCGATGGATCCGTCGGTGACAATATCACCGGCGGTGACCTCTCCGGGTCCCTCCACTTTGATCTGCACCATCTTGGTGTCGCGGGAATAGGATTTCAGCAGCACCTTCTTCAGGTTGAGGATCACATCGGTAACGTCCTCGACCATTCCATCCAGGGTGCAGAATTCGTGGGGAGCCCCTTCCAGTTTAATGGCGGAGATCGCGCACCCTTCCAGAGAAGAGAGAAGAACCCGGCGAAGGGAATTGCCAATGGTGCGTCCATAACCGGCCTCAAAAGGCTCGGCATAGTAACGACCAAAATTTTCCGAACTTTCCGCATCATCTTTCACGACGCGTTTCGGCATTTCAAAACGACCTAATCGAATGGCCATAAATTTTTCTCCAGTACTTGGGGGGTTATAAAATGGGGGGATTAAACGCGACGGCGTTTACGCGGACGGCAGCCGTTATGAGGAACGGGGGTGACATCCTTGATCGAAGACACATTCACGCCGCAGGACTGAACCGCCCGCACTGCGGATTCACGTCCGGCACCCGGTCCCTGAATGAGCACTTCGGCCTCTTTCAGTCCGTGAGACATCGCTTTACGTACCGCATCCTGAGCCACCACGGTTCCGGCATAGGCGGTGCTTTTCCGGGAACCTTTGAAACCGGCTCCGCCGGCGGATCCCCAGGAGATCACGTTTCCGGAAAGATCCGAAACGCTCACAATGGTATTATTGAAGGTGGCTTTGACGTGCACCACACCCTGAGTGACGTTTTTGGAGCCTTTCGCCTTGCGCGCTTTGACCGGAGCCAGGTCTTCACCCAGCAGCTCCGCAGCCGTAGGCCGCTTTTTACCGTCTTCCGCAGGCGCCTCTTCCGCCGAAGCGGTTGCTGCAGAGGTGTCCACTGCAGTTTTTTCAGGCGCAGCTTCGGCCGCGGCGGGTTTTACTTCTTCTTCCGGAGATGCGGAGGATGATGATTCGTCTGTCATATGAATTTCCTACAATCTTAAACGGTTAGCGCATGGCGGCTTTCGCGGCCGAACGTGCTTCTTTTCCACGAATCGCACCAACGGCACGACGGTTGCTGCCCTTACGGGTACGTGCATTGGTCTTGGTACGCTGTCCCCGCACCGGCAGTCCACGGCGGTGACGGATCCCGCGATAGCTTCCAATACTGATCAGGCGGCGCACGTTGGCCTGGGTTTCACGGCGAAGATCTCCCTCCAGCGTGTAGTCCGACTGCAGCACCTTCGCAATGGCATTGACCTGTTCCGAAGAAAGGTCATCCGCTTTGAGAGAGGCATCGAGACCGGTTTTCTCAATGATTTCATCCGCCCGGGCCGGACCGATTCCATAAATGTAACGAAGCGCAAACGGCAACCGTTTGCGACCAGGGATATCAATACCCATAATGCGTGGCATGTGGAACTCCTACCTTAACCTTGACGTTGTTTGTGACGGGGGTTGGTGCATATAACACGCACAACTCCCTTGCGTTTAATGACGCGGCAATTGATGCACATTCTTTTAACGGAACTGCGGACTTTCATGATAATTTCCTTAAAGTGTGTCTTCCAGAATAACGGCCTTACTCATATCATAAGGTGAACATCTCACCCGCACCGTGTCCCCTGGCTGAAGTCCAAGCTCCTCCAGGGTTTTTTTAGGTGTGGTAAACGCCACCAAACAATGACCATTTCCAAGCCGGGCTTGAAAGGTCGCGCACTCTACAGCAAACTCGAGGGTCGCGTCGAGTATTATTTCCTCATTTTTTGGCGAAAAGTTCATTTGAAGGGGCATCCCCTTCGCAGAATTGCGGAAGCTGTCAACGGCTTTACGGATTGAACCCCGCCGCCTCAAGGCACGTTTACCCGTTCAGAAGCTTTTCACCATCCGTTTTCTGAGTTACATCCCTTATCATGCACCGTGCCATAAACGCCTCTTTTTCGGTCAAAACCGACTATTCCGTATATTTCACCCGCGGGGTGTTCTCACCGGAGAATTCCCTGCTGGCCTCGGTGCTGTCCCCCCTGGGCCCGCGCCCCAGGGTCTTTTTCGCCCTGGACCGCGGCGTGGCGGATGCGTTTCCCTCTCTGGAACAGGCCTGTGCAGACTGGGCGCAGGTGCACGCCCATCTGATGGGGCCGCCGGTATGCCTGCCGGGGGGCGAGGCCCTGAAAAACGACTATCGTCAGCTGATGGGACTAATGGATCAGATGCTGGAAAGCCATCTCTGCCGGCACAGTGTGGTCATCGCCATTGGCGGCGGCTCTTTTCTGGATGCCGTGGGCCTGGCCTGCAGCCTGCTCCACCGCGGAGTGCGTCTCCTCCGCATGCCCAGCACCACCCTCTCCCAGAATGATGCGGGGATCGGGGTGAAAAACGGCATGAATCTTCACGGGGTGAAAAACGGGATCGGCACCTTCGCCCCCCCGGTAGCCGTCATCAATGATTTCTCCTTGCTGGACGGCCTGTCAGAC
Organism: uncultured Verrucomicrobiota bacterium; assembly: GCA_964625795.1. Classification (GTDB taxonomy): domain Bacteria; phylum Verrucomicrobiota; class Kiritimatiellia; order SS1-B-03-39; family UBA6053; genus UBA6053. Next base: position 3,580 of record CAZVCO010000066.1, read on the forward strand.
GATCAGTGGAGAGACGGCATCGCCGAGGCCTTCAAGGTCGCGCTGATCAAAGACGCCGGCTTCTACCGGGACCTCTGCGCCATGGCTCCCGCCCTCGGTCGCCGCGATGCGTCGGCCATGGAGGATCTCATTCAGCGCTGCGCCGCCCTGCACCTCGATCACATCTCCACCAGCGGCGACCCCTTTGAAAACGGGTCGGCCCGGCCTCTGGATTTCGGTCACTGGTCCGCACATAAACTGGAGTCCCAGAGCAACTACCGGCTCCGTCACGGCCAGGCGGTGGCAGTGGGCATTGCGCTGGATACCCGGATCGCCGAACTTCTGGAGTTCGTACCTCCCGGCACCGCTGAAGAACTGTCCACTGCACTGCGCACCTGTGGCTTTGACCTGAACCCGCCCGAACTTCACCAGCGCCTGGGAGACGGATCACTCCAGCTCCTGCAGGGCCTTGAAATGTTCCGCGAACACCTGGGGGGCTCTCTCACGCTGTCCCTCCCCTGTCCGGTGGGCCGCATCACGGAACTGCACGAACTGGAGGCCGGCCTGGTCGAGAAAGCGGTCTCCCATCTCACCCCGCCGTCATGCGTCTGAGTTCAGGC
>CAZVCO010000066.1:4267-4624 GCA_964625795.1 uncultured Verrucomicrobiota bacterium
ATCTTCCGGATTGGTCGGATCCGGAACGGGTAGAGTATACGCTGAACGCCGCGAACATTCTGGCGGCGGTGCTGCCTGAGGGCATGGAGGGATCGGTGAGTACAGTACCGTTGGGGTATAAATACGAACCACGCCTTCCGCGTGGCAGGCATCAAAGGGCGAAGTTCAAAGAACATCTGCTTGAGACCGCCACGGGACTGGAGAACATTCACCAGCAGACCGGCTCCAGCCCCACCACTATCAGTTCGGGCGGGAACCAGGTCACGCGGATCGTGCCGACCGACCTGCTCGATATCTCGGGCGAACTGAACTACGAACTGCAGTCCGGCGTGAGCCTCTTCGGTCGCCTCGGCCGCG
>CAZVCO010000066.1:4634-10191 GCA_964625795.1 uncultured Verrucomicrobiota bacterium
TGAGACCGCCACGGGACTGGAGAACATTCACCAGCAGACCGGAAAACTGATTCATCTGGGGCTGGAACCGGAGCCGGACTGCATTCTGGAGACGACCGAGGAGACGATGTCGTTTTTCCGGGACCTTTTTCAGCATCCCCAGGGAGCCATGATCTGTACGTATATCGGAGTCTGTCTGGATACCTGCCACGTGGCACTGCAGTTTGAGGACCCGGCATGGGCCCTGCGCCGCTATCAGTCGGAGAACATCCGCATCTCCAAGATTCAATTGAGTGCCGCACTGGAGGTTCCGGCCGATCAGGTATGTCCTGACGACCTGAATCCCTTTGATGACGGGGTCTACTTTCATCAGGTGACCTCCTCGTCCGGATCACGCTGGCGGGATCTTCCTCAATGGCGCTCGGCCCCCGACCCTGAGGCCGGTCTGCTGCGGATCCACTGTCACGTCCCCCTGGACTGGCCAGGCAGCTCATCACTCCGCTCCACCCGTCATACCCTGGGTCCGGAGTTCTGCGAACAGGTTCGACAGCTGGACAGCCCGCACCTTGAGGTGGAAACCTATACCTTCGGGGTGCTGCCGCCCTCCCTGTCCCGTCAAAAAAGCGTGGCCGAAAACATGACGGATGAGTGTGCCTGGGCTCTGGATTATATTTCGAGCTTGAATCCGGCGGATTCGTGATTATTTTAACGCTTGAATGAGTGAGACATTAAAAGCCTGCGCCCTGGAAATTCCCGATCCTATCTGGAGAGAACGGATCGCCAACACCCTGCGCAGCCAGCGTCTGTCTCCCCTCCTGGTGCTCAATACCTGCCAGCGCCTGGAGACCTACGGATGGGAGCCGGCCTCTCCCCTGCCTGTTGATATTAAGGTCACCCCGATCGAAGAGGGGGAGGCCGTCCGCCGCCTGGCCCGCATTGCCGCCGGACTGGAAAGCCGGGTTCTGGGCGAACTTGAGGTCTTGGGACAGGTACGTCAGGCCTATAAAACTTTTCACAAACAATTCGGTCAGGACGAGACCAGACTGGACCGGCTGTTTCAGCAGTCCATTGCCCTCGCCCGCAAAGCCCGGCGCGAAAGCGGCATCGACGCCAACCTGACCGGCCTGGCCGCCCTCACCGCCCGCAAGGTGATGGACTCCGTTCCGGATGATACCCCGGTGGCTGTGGTGGGATCTGGGTCGCTGGCCAAATCTGTGGCCCGTTACCTCGGCAAACGAAGTAACCTGCCCGTGCATGTCAGCTCCCGCTGTCCCGAAAATGCCATGAAACTGGCCATGGAGGTGGGAGGCTTTGCCAGTGGACTGGATGAACTGGTGCCGGTGCTGTCCAAAGTGGATGTGGTGGTCAGCGCCACTGCCGCCCCTCACCCGCTCATTTACAACCGTCATCTTCTTTCCCGCCCCGGCGTCCGCAAACTGGTCATCGATCTGGGAGAACCGCCTGACTGTGCCCGTGAAGTACAGGAGCGCGAGGATCTCGATTACATCGGTCTGCTGGAAATCGAAGACGATGCCAAAACCAACACCCGTGAACGTAAAGAACGGGCAGAACTGGCTGAAAAGATTATTGCCACGGCAGAAATCCCTACATAACGAATTTTCAGACGCTCAGACCGCCACCTGCGGTTCATTGTCTCTTAACGTAATCGGAGAATTCTTATGACGGACAGAAAACCCCGCGGCTGCCTGAAAACCTTTTTCCTGGGACTGCTCGTCCTCGTGCTGCTGCTGGTCGGCTTTCTCATAGCCGGCCTGCCCACGGTGGTCAACAACGTGGCCAACAAGCAACTCCCGGCTCAACTCGGGACAGAGGCCACCCTCGGCTCCGCCGGGATCAATCTCTTCCGCGGCCGCTTTGGCCTCAACGATCTCACTATCCAGCAGCCCGAAGGTTTCGCCGACCTTATGGAAGGTCCCCTGCTCTCTCTGGAGGAACTGAAGGTGGTGCTTCCCCTTGGGGGCGCCGTTGGTCAGGATCCGGTGACGATTGAGAGCCTCCACCTCTCCGGACTGGACCTCCACCTCATTCAGGACACCAACCAGGTGCTCAACGTCTCCACCCTGGGACCGGCCGCACCGGTGGAAGAGCCGGAGGAGCTGACCGAGGACGATGCCGAACCCGCACCTGTCCCTCCCGTCTGGCTCAAGAACGTCCTGCTGGAAAACCTCCATGTCGCCTTCCGGGATGAGGCCAGGGACTGGAACCTCGAGCTGGCCGATATTACGTTTGAACTGGACAACCTGCAGATTTCAGAGGCCCAGACCGATGGTCCCGCCGATCTGAAAGGACATATCCATTTCCACAGCGAAAAAGCCAGCGGACGGCTTCAACTGCTGGGCAAAATCGGCGTCATCTCACCGGACCGTCCGGAAGAAGTGCCCACTGTTCAGATCGCGCTTGGTCTTATCGGTTTCGATCTCGACCTGGTCGAACCTTTCCTCGCCCCCTCCCCCTCCGTGGCGAAAACCGCATTCGGCGGAAGTGGCTTTGACTTCCACCTCTTCATGCAGATTGCCCCTCCGGCAGAAGAGGCTTCACAGGAAATTTCCGGCCGGTTTGAACTGAAAACCGACCGCAACCACACCATCAGCGACAAGCTCGGCGGAACGGTGGCTGAACCTGTCCTGCCCTTCACCACCTTGTTTGCCGACATTCTGGGCAACCAGTTCGGCCGGGCCATCAGCATGGGCGGCAATGTGGCCCAGGGCGGTCTCGAGGCTGGCAAAGCAGTGGGTAAAACCGGAGTGGAGGCCGCCAAGGGCGTCGGCAAAACCGTCGGCGGATTTGCTGGCGGCGTCTTCCGCACCGCCAAAGGGGTGGCCACCCTGAACAAGGACGAAGCGCTCGGCGGTATGAGTGACGCCACAGTCGGCACGGTGAAAAATGCCGCCGGCACGGTCACGGACACCGCCGGCACCGCCGGATCCGGCATCGCCGACACCGCTGGCAAGGTCACGGGCAGCGATGACGTCGACGCCTGGTGGCTGAACGTGGAACAACGCCAGGCTGACTTCGAGCAACTCGCCATGGCCTGGTTTGAGGAGAACCCCTTTCCGACAGATTCCCCGGCAACCTTAGAGTAACCCGGCCCGAAGCCCCGCTCTCCTCCACAGGATCGAGACCAGGCCGAAGTGGATGTGCAACAGGAGAGCGTAGTTCCATTCGAACACGTTCTCCAGCCAAGAGGCGTCCAGCAGTTCTGATACCGGCAGGTAGGCGATGCCGATGGCCAGCATGAACATGCAGTCGATCAGCAGAGCGTGACACACCACGGCCGGGAACTGCTGCGCATCAGACCTGCGGTGCGGCCAGATGCGGGCGGTGAGCATCAGACAGGCCACTCCGGTTCCCCCAAAATAGGTCGTGGTCCCGAAACGGCGCAACAGCGCGTACACGTCTCCGTCGGTGCCCAGAAATACCGCGTACAGGGCCAGAAAAGCGGCGGAGAGGATTCCCAGATTCCGAAGGCAGGCAGACGAACGCCCGTCCAGCTGTCTCACCCACGCCCCTGCCGACAGCCAATATCCGGCCAAGACCACCGACATCGGGATCATCATGAGCCGGAAGAGATGGATCGAGGGATCCTGCCGGGCAGCCGCGCTGATGGAGGTGCATCCGGAGACAAAGGGAAAACAGACCGGGAAGTCCGGAAGCATCCGGGTGGTCATCAGCCAACAGGCGGTAATGGTCGCCACCGGAACGACAAAACAGGCATAGGCCAGTGGACTCAGGCGCATGTTTGTGGGCTGTGGGCTGTGGGCTGTGGGCTGTGGGCTGTGGGCTGTGGGCTGTGGGCTGTGAAACGTACCTTTCTCTTCCCTCATGACCAGTGACAAATGACTTCCGCGCAGCGGAAAAATGACCCGCCGCAGGCGCTACAGCCCGGGGATGTTCATTCCCTGAGTAAGCGTGCCCATCTCTTCCGCCATGGTGGCTTTGCCCTGGTTCACCGCGCCCTGCACAGCGGCCAGCACCAGATCCTCCAGCATCTCGACATCGTCCGGGTCGACCGCTTTCGGATCGATCTTTACCGAGGTGACGGTTCCATCACAGGTGGCGACCACGGTCACCATGCCGCCGCCGGAGGAGAACGACACCTCCCGCTGTGCCAGTTCCTCCTGAAGGCTCTGCATTTTGCCCTGCATCTCCTGGGCCTGTTTCAACATTTTCATCATATTTGCCATGGTGTTCTCCTTTATTGATCCATGTGTCTTTGCGTTGGATTATGACTGAACATCCCGTACATCCCCATGAAAAATTTCCAAGACCTGGCGTACTGCGGGATTCTGCTCCCAGCTTCGCAGGTTGGACGTGGGAGCGGATTCGGACACTTCGTCGCTTTTCCGTTCATGCGACCAGCGCACCGGCCCGGAGGCCTCGACAAACTCCACCCGGATCTGCCGGTCCAGCTCCGCCGCCACCGCCCGCTGCACCGTTGTGGCTCCAAGACGTTTCACTTCGTTGATCTCTCCCGCAAATTCGGGATCAAACCCGATCTCACAGGTGGTCTCCGTCAACGCCTGCGGCCAGCTGTCCAGCATATCGGTGCGGAGGGCCGGATGGCTCTCGCCAATGCGCTTCACCACCAGCGGCCATTGCTGCTGAAGCCGCTTGAGCTCCTCCCTGGAGGGAGGCTTGACTTCAAGGGTGTCCGGCCTGGGCAGCGGCGGCGGTGGGGGTGGGGGTGACACCTGAGGCGCCGGTTCCGTCTTGGCTACTTTTTTTTTTGCCCTTCGGAACTGCCGGAAAGTTTCTCCATTTCCCTCCACACCTCATCCAGGGTGGCATAGCGGGCGGCACGCGAAGCCGCGATCAGGCTGGTTTCCAGCAGGGTCCGTTTGGAGAGGGAATGCCGCATGCGGTCGGTGGCCGTGATCAGGTTCTCCACCAGACCGGAGACGCGGGAGGGATCCACCCGTTTGGCCTGATCCCGCACTGCGGCAGCCTCAGTTTCCGGCAGTTCGTTCAGCAGATCACTGCCGGGGCTGTAGGCCTCCACCAGGACATTGCGCATATGAATGACCAGATCGGTCAGCACCCGGTCTAAATCCTTGCCGGTTTCATCAAACTCGGCAATCGCATCCAGCAGCGCGGGCACATCATGATCCAGCACCGCCGCAGACAGATCCTCCAGCCTGCGCTGAGACACCAGGCCGAACACCGACAGCACATCCCCCTCCGTCAGCTGTTTTCCCCGGAAAGCGAGCAACTGATCCAGGGCGGACAGAGCATCGCGCATTCCGCCCTTGGCTCCCCGGGCCACCGCCAGCAGGGCCTCGTCCTCCGCCTCCACCGCCTCCTGCTCACACACGAAACGGAGGCGGTCCCGGATATCAACCGAAAGAATACGGCGGAGGTCGAACCGCTGACACCGGGACAGAATGGTGTCCGGCATTTTCTGGGGTTCGGTGGTGGCAAAAAGAAATTTGACGTGCGCCGGGGGCTCCTCCAGGGTCTTGAGCAGGGCATTGAAGGCCTGGAGGGTGAGCATGTGCACCTCATCGATGAGGAAAATCTTGTAGCGGGATTTGGAGGCTCCGAATTTGGCGTCCTCCCG
>CAZVCO010000066.1:10201-14122 GCA_964625795.1 uncultured Verrucomicrobiota bacterium
CAATCTCCAGCATATCAATGGAGCGGCCGGAGGTGATCTCCCGGCAGTTGTCGCACCCATTGCAGGGAGTGGCGGTCGGACCTTTTTCGCAGTTCAGGCATTTGGCGAAAATCCGGGCCATGGTGGTTTTGCCGGTCCCCCGGGAGCCCACAAAAAGATAGGCATGCCCCACCCGGTCCTGATCGATCGCACGGGCAAGCGTGTCGGTGATATGGGACTGCCCCACCACCTCCGAAAAGGTCTGGGGACGGTATTTTCTCGCTAAAACTTCGTAGGCCATAATCTTCCGTACATTCGGAACCCGGGTTCCAGCGGCGCGGCTCGGACCAGGCGGTCCACGGCGCCCGGGACATCGGTCTTAGTGCTGCTACCTTCCGGTCCTGACACGGTTCGTCCGCACCCGTCGCATGGGGCCCAGCCGTCAACACCGCGCCACCGGAATCCGGATTCCGAATGGAGGCACACCTCTACCCCTGACCGGGAAGATTGGCAAGACTGAACCGAACCGGGCCTGATCGATGACAGGACTGAAAGGTTATTGAAACTATTTTACTCCAAGAGACTGGTGTAGCCAAAGTTTCCAAAAGGAGTTCACGCTATCGATATCGGGGTCGTCATCGGTATCGACCCTTAAATCTCGGTGAAAATTGGATTCAGCCAAACTTCAGCCTTTGGGAAACGCGGAAATTCAGGTTCGATCGCGATAGTGATTCCGATATCGATACCGATATAGATGATTTGAACAGTTCGTATAGAGCTTTGAGTCAGGCACCTTTTATGAATCTCCGGACAATCCTGTGGTTGCTGTGCCTGGTCATCAATATGCTGGTTTTTTCTGCGGCCAAGAGGTAATAAAGGTGCATGAAAAAATTCCTCTTGTTTCTTATCGTCGTCGTACTCCTGCTGGTTGGCGGGGCGTTTCTCTTTCTGGCCGGCAATCTGGATGGGATGATCCATACCACCATGGAAGAAGCCGGCACGGAGATGCTGGGAGAGCCGGTTACGGTGGACGGGGTTTCTCTCTCCCTGACCAGCGGGTCGGGTGAAATCACCGGTCTTCGGATCGCAAACCCGGACGGATATACCGATCCCTATGCGTTTTCCATGGACCGGATCCTGCTGGATATCGACCTGAAGTCGGTAGCCGGATCGCCCAAACGTCTGAACGAATTTGTGCTGCAGTCGCCAAAAGTATTTCTTGAGGTTCTGGAGGATGATCGGGTGAACCTGGAGGAACTCGCCGCACATCTTCAGGCCAAAATCAACGAGATGCCGCCACCTGAACCGACGGCTGAAGAACCGGCCACGGAGGAGGAGGCCGCCGCCACTTTGCTGGCCATCGACCATCTCCGCATCACGGGCGTTCAATTGACTGTGCGGCACCGGAAGCTGGACGGAGGAGTCCGCGAGCTCACCCTGCCCGATATCGATCTGCATAATGTCGGAGGAACCGAAGGGGTCACCGGACCGGAAGTCAGTCTGGTAGTGGTGGAGGCCATTACCCGTGAGGGGCTGAAGCAGGCGCTGCGCGGGGAAGTCGAGAGAGAGGCCGGAAGACTGATCGACAAAGGCCTGAACTCATTGTTCAGGAAAAATGATGCGGAATAGCCTGAAACCATGATCCGCGCACCCCGCTCCTGAAAATCGTGGTCCAGGCAGTCCGTTGCCTGGATGGCGAGCTTCACTGATCGCAAAGAGGATTTATATCCCTGCAGGGAACTGCGCGGACTACGAAAAACGCCCCGCCGGAAGACGGGGCCTTTAAAGTTCCGGTTACCGGAAACGTTATCCCAGATACTGCTGGAACAGCCAGGTGGAGAGATACCGTTCGCCGGTGTCACATCCGATACAGACGATTTTCTTACCGGCATTTTCCGGACGTTTCGCATATTCCACTGCGGCATGTACATTCCCGCCGGCGGAAATACCGATGAGGATTCCCTCTTCCCGGGCACAGCGGCGGGCCATTTCACCGGATTCCTCCTCCGTGATGTGCAGGACTTCGTCGACCACATCACCATGGTAGTTTTTCGGAACAAAGCCGGCGCCGATTCCCTGAATTTTGTGGGGACCGGGGCTGCCACCGGAAAGAACCGGTGATCCTTTGGGCTCGACGGCCACGGCTTTGAACTCAGCGTTCTTTTCTTTCAGGAATTTACCAGCCCCGCTGATGGTTCCGCCGGTGCCGACGCCCGCGACCAGAGCATCGACATCCCCACCGGTCGCTTCCCAGATTTCGGGACCCGTGGTTTCATAGTGAACCGTCGGGTTGGCATCGTTGTTGAACTGCTGGGGCATAAAGGAACCTTCGGTCTCCTTGTGCATCTCCTCCGCCTTGGCGATCGCACCCGGCATTCCTTTTTCCGCCGGGGTAAGTACCAGTTCAGCTCCCAGAATTTTCAGCAGATGCCGCCGCTCCAGACTCATACTTTCGGGCATGCACAGAATGCAGCGGTAGCCTTTAGCCGCGGCCACAAAGGCCAGAGCAATTCCGGTGTTCCCGGAAGTGGGCTCGATGATAGTGCCGCCGGGTTTCAGATCACCGGACTTCTCTGCCGCCTCGATCATGGCTTTGCCGATCCGGTCCTTGACACTGTACAGCGGGTTACGGGATTCCAGTTTTACATAGACCTCTCCCACACAGCCTTCGGTAACGCGGTTGAGTTTGACCAACGGGGTATTCCCTACGGTCTCTACAATATTTTCATATACAGGCATGATAATCTCCCATGGGGTTTCAGGTTATTCTACAAAATCTATCGGGTTAGTAGAGTATAGACTAAATGATGAAGCTCCTCTTTCAAGACAGTTTTCGGGAAAAAAGCAATAGTCTTGCCCCCCGCGCCCCGGAGGATTAAGGAGAGGTTATGCAGACAACCCCACTTTTTTACACATCACCGGAACCTTTTTCCTGCCGTGCAGGCGGGGTCATTCCTGAAATCACCCTGGCGTATGAAACCTACGGAGAGCTCAATGAGGCCAAAGACAATGCCATTCTTATCTTTCATGCTCTGAGTGGGAGTCAACATGCCGCCGGCTATTGCCCGGAGGTTCCCGGATGTCCGTACTGGACGGACGAATGCAAAGAGGGCTGGTGGGATCTGTTTGTGGGTCCAGGGAAGGCCATTAACACCGAAAAATTTTTCGCCATCTGCATCAATTATTTAGGAGGATGCTACGGCAGCACCGGCCCCTCCTCTCTCCATCCGGAAGACGGAAAGCCCTACGGAAGCCGCTTCCCGTTTTTGAAAGCGGAGGATGTGGTGCGCAGTCAGGCTCTTCTGCTGGATCATCTGGGCATTGAGAAGCTGCATGCTGTCACTGGACCTTCGGTGGGCGGACTGCTCTGTCTCACTTTCGCCACTCTGTATCCGGAGAGGGTCGATATCGTGCTCCCCCTCGGTACCGGCCCCCGTCTTACAAGTCTGACCCGTCTGCATAACTTCGAACAGATCACCGCAATTGAAAACGACCCGCACTTCAACGGAGGGGACTATTATGCGGGACCGCAACCGGATACCGGGCTGATGCTGGCCCGGATGATCGCCCACAAGACCTATGTGTCACTGGAAACCATGGAGTCCCGTGCCCGGGGCGAACTCATTCAGCCCAAAGAGGGATTTAATTTTTATAAACTCGGGCACCAGATCGAATCCTACATGTTTCATCATGGTCAGAAATTTGTGCAGCGGTTTGATGCCAATTCCTATCTGCGCATCATGGCGATGTGGCAGCGGTTCAACCTGAAAAAAATGCTGAATGCCTCCTCCCTGCATGACGTGTTTCAGCGGTGCAGCCACCAGCGTTATATGATTTTCAGTATCGATACCGACGTCTGCTTCTATCCGGGCGAACAGGCGGAATTGGAGGAATTGCTTAAAGAAGCCGGCGTGAGCTGTCTTCGGGTTACCGTCCACAGCG
>CAZVCO010000067.1:0-13925 GCA_964625795.1 uncultured Verrucomicrobiota bacterium
ACTGCCCAGGGGCCCGACGACAACGAGACGGCGGACGTGATCGTCAATGCGGCGCTGTTGGTGACCGCCAGAGCGGGACAAAGACCCAGCATCATCACAAACACAGGATTGTCCTTCCACAGCCCCTGCGAGAAGGTCTCCCAGGTGATGGGTTCTGGCTTATCCGACATGATTGGGCCTCCGGTTCGGACAGATCCCGGAGGGATCATAGATCGTAGCCGGTTTTCCCACGAAGTGGGAGACCGGGTTAATCGAACGTTTACATCTCACCGATCCTTGCGGGATCGCACAACCCGTTGTTGGGCCTGGCATGTTGGGTGTGCGACCCCTCCAGGGTCGGCCTTGATTTTTGGAATATCTGATGGCCCGGTGTCTCGCTGCGCGTGACATCCGGCTACGATCTGGGACACCTCCGGTGTCCAGCCTGTCAGGTAAGCTTAAAGAACATCTCTTCATTCCCCTCCCTCCAGGGCTTCAGTAAGTTGCGGAATCCAGTACTGTGTGCTGTCATTGACCGCTTTCCCCACCGCCATCGAACTCACCGTGGCCCCGGAGATGCCGTCGATCTGCCAGGGCTCCGTCTTTTCTCCGCTCTTCACGGTGACGATCTCATGGTCAAGCGAGGCATCCAGCCCCTGAAAATTGGCCTGAAATTCAGGATCTTTGGCGATTTTATCTCCCAGACCGGGCGTTTCATTGCTGGCCAGCACCTGCATTCCGACGATCTCCTCCCGTTCCGGATCGTACCCGAACAACACCCGGATAACATCCGCATATCCCCTCGCCTCTCCGGTCAGCGCATATCCGATCCGTCGCCCTTCCGAATTCAGTCCGGCATAGATTTCCGCCTCCGCCAGCGGCACTTCTTTCAGCGCACCGTTCTCAAACTTCAAATTCTCTCCAGCCACCGCTCCCGGGATCACCTCCATCACCGCCCCCTCCAGAGCGGACCGCTCATTCTCGGCAATCATCGGCTTGGTCACCTCATAGGTGAGCGCCAGCAGTACGCCGGAAAACAGCGCAATTCCTCCGAGAGTTGCCAGGAGGCGGAAAGACGTAGTTCCACGGCCCTCCGTGGTAAAACTCTTATCGTTTTGGTTTACGACGGGGACCGTCGAACTACGCTCACTCATACCGCCTTCTCCTTCCGCTTCCATCTGGACGGCCCACCGAAAATCCGTGGCTGGGTCAGGTTGTTCAGCAGCGGCGCGGCCGCATTGCCTAGAAGAATGGCGTACATCACCCCTTCGTTCAGTCCCCCGAACAGCCGGATCACCACCGTTACGGTTCCGATCAGAATCCCGTACAGCCAGATTCCGGCGGGGGTCACGGGTGAGGACACCATGTCGGTGGCCATAAACACCGCGCCCAGCATCAGTCCCCCGGACACCACTGTAAAGAAGGGACTGGGATAGATGGTGGCGTCCTGCAGATAGAAAATGCCGGACAGCACAAAGGCGCTGCCCAATACCCCGGCCGGAATCCGCCAGTCGAGCATCCGGCGGTAGGCCAGATACAGCCCTCCAATCAGAATCAGCAGGGCGGAACTCTCCCCGGCGGAACTGGCCAGGGTGCCGAGAAACAGTTCAATCCGGTCGGATTCCAGGTTCTCAAATTTCATCATGGCCAACGGGGTCGCTCCGGTATAGCCGTCAATTTTCAACTGCTCCACCCAGGCAGAGAATTTCTCCATATCCGGACTCAGCAGCGGGGCCGTCAGGGTGGTGGGGATAAACTCCACAAACCGTCGGTGGGCCATTCCGGGCGTCCAGGTGGTGATGGGTACCGTAAACGCAGCCTGGGCGAAGGCGCGCCCCACCAGAGCGGGATTGAAGACGTTGTAACCCAGCCCCCCGAAAAAGGCTTTCCCCACCGCGATGGACACAAAGGATGCCACCGCCGCCATCCACAGCGGAAAGCCCGGCGGCAGAATAAGGGCCATCAGAATCCCGGTGATGGCCGCACTCCAGTCATGGAGGGTGGTCGCTTTTCCGGACAGCCGGCAGAACATATGCTCGGTGCCCAGGCACACCGTGGTACAGACCACAATCAGCGCCAGCGCGCTCAGTCCGAACTGAAGAACCGAAAACGCACAGACCGGCAGCAGCGCCCACACCACATGGCGCATAATCTTGTCCACCGAATGCATGCCCCGTAGATGGGGGGAGGTCTTGAGTTGCACAGCTCCACTCATGATGCGGCCGCCTTTTCACGATTCACCGATTTCGCCACCCGGAACATCTGCACCAGGGGAATGGCCGCCGGACAGACATAGCTGCAGCAACCGCACTCAAAACAGTTGTTAAGATGATAACGATCCGCCATGTCCTCATACCGCGCCTTGCTGGCCAGCCGGCCCAGTTCGCAGGGATTCAGATGAATCGGACAGGCCTGCACACAGGCGGCACAGTTGATGCAGGGATACCGCTGCATCTGCTCTTCGGTGGTCAACTGATGTTCATTCAGCACCAGCAATCCCCCGCACCCTTTGGTGATGGGGGTATCCAGCGAGGACACCGTCCCGCCCATCATGGGACCGCCCATAATCAAATGACGCGCGCTTCCCTCAAACCCAAGCGATTCCAGAATAAAGCGGATCGGGGTGCCAATCGGCACGATGTAATTTCCGGGCTTGCCGATGCCCGGTCCGGTCACCGTCACCACCCGTTCGATCACCCCCTGCTGTTTCGGCAGCAGTTGACCAATCTGGGTGGCGGTGGCCACATTGAACACCCCAAGCCCCACCACATAGGGCAACCCGCCGGCCGGGATCTCAATGCCGATCAGGGACTTGGCCAGCATTTTCTCCGCCCCCTGCGGATATTTGGTCTGCACCGCTTTCACCGATACCGGATCGTCCGGCTCCAGCACTGCACGGATCGCCTCCACTGCGTTTAATTTATTGTCCTCGGTTCCAATGATTCCGCGGGAGGCCCCCACGGCCTTCATCAGAATCCGGGTTCCCTTCACCAGATCCTCCGCCTGCTCCAGCATCAGCCGGTGATCCGTGGTGAGGAAGGGTTCACACTCACATCCATTGATCAGAACGGTGTGGATGCTGTGCCCCTCCGGCACCAGAAGTTTTACGTGAGTGGGAAAAGCCGCGCCGCCCAGTCCCACCAGTCCGGTGTCCTGAATCCGTTTGGGAATCTCCTCCGGCGTAAGAGCCTCCACATCGATCTCTCCCCCGTAGCGGACCTCGCCCGGATCTCCCGGGTACACGTCCAGCAGAATACTCTCCACCATTGGACCCCGGGCCGACGGCATGAGTTTGATGTCCTTCACCACCCCGCTGGCCGGTGCATGCAGCGGCACAGACATGAATCCGTCCGCCTCAGCGACCGGCTCACCCCGCACTACCTCCTGCCCCTTCCGCACCAGCGGTTTCGACGGCTTGCCCGCATGTTGAGACAGCGGCAGCACCAACTGCGGCGGAAACGGCAAACGCGCAATCGGCCTGTCTTCCGTGAAATGCTTGTTCTCTTCCGGATGAATTCCGTGACGGAAGGATCCGCGAAACAAACCGGCGATGGAGATGGTGTGACTCATGGGAATGGGGACAGAGTTCAGAGGGAAGAGGTCAGAACCCCTGACTTCTGAATTCTGTGCTCTGACCTCTTAATTGAATTTCTCCGCCCTCTTCATCAGTTTCTCCGCGTCCTTTTCACTGGGATCCGCCGGGGTTCCGGGATGGATACACTGTCCGGTGCATTTCTCGGCCGCCCGGACGATGTCTTTGAAGGGACCTCCTTTGGGATCTTTCACGAAGGCCTTTTTGTTGGCATCGTACTCAAAGATCTTCGGGTTGATGGTCACACACTCATCGCAGGAGGTGCATTCGGACTGATCGATCCAGGCGGGCTCGAAGGCGGCGGTACCGCCTTCGTCACCGGAGGTCAGAGGGGAGAGGGCAGAGGTCGGAGCGGATGTCTCCGCGATCTCTGAGAGATCTCCCCCCAGCATGGCCATGAGGCCGGAGGCGAGTTTCTGGGCGGTTTCCGCTCTGACCTGGCTGGCGATCTGTTCCGGATCAACCTTGCGGGTCAGTCCGGCCATGGCCTTGAGGGTTTTCCAGAAGTCCAGACGTTCCTCAGTGGAGCGGACCAGCGGCTCGGCCACCAGCACCCGCATGAGGTGATTCTGTTTATCCACCGTCCAGACGTACGGGTATTTGTTTTCCCGGTCCTCTTCCGACAGCTCGATAAACTCGGCCAGCGGCACCATGTCGTCGTTCCAGGTGTCCTGGGGCGCCACCCGGAAATGTTTCCGGAAGCGGGCCTCGGCCACCGCGAAGTCGGCAAAGGTCATGGGCAGTTCGAGTTTCTGCTCGGTGCCGTCCTCCTCCTGATACGTCAGGCTGTAGGTCGGCCAGTCCTGGTCCAGCGCGGGATTGCCTTCGAGACTGATGCAGTCGGTCCAGTCGGTTCCCTCATCCGGATCGAAGCGGTACAGCGGATAGGCCCGGGATTCCAGCGCCATGCGGCTGCGGAACACCGAACTGTCGTCCGGCACCCCGTGTTCAGGCTGACAGACGGCATAGACGTTGAACAAAGCGGGACGCCGGCTGTTGAGTCCGTCGATAAAGCCCTCCAGCAAGTGGGTGTAGTTTGAGGTGTTGCCCTGGAACACAAATGCGGTCCGGTGGGCGGAGGCGATCAGACTCATCTCTTTGCGAATCTCGCTCTTGCCCTTCCAGGATTTTCCGTAGGGCGCCATGTCCGACACCTGTCCGACAAATCCGGAGGTACAGGCCTGTCCGCCGGTATTGGAATACACCTGGGTGTCCAGCACAAGCACCTTGATCGGGCGGCCGGTCATGAGCAGACGGGAGAGATTCTGGAAGCCGATGTCATACATGGCCCCGTCTCCTCCCACCGAACAGACCGGCGGACAGAGATGGTACTCGTCATCCGAGAAGGTCTCCCAGTTGAAGTACTGCAGTTCCTGCTCCATGGCCGAGAGGTCTTTGCCTTCCAGCGCTCCCTCCGCCATGCGGATGGCTTTGAACCCCTCCGCCATCTTACACATGTGGCCCTCGAACACGCCCATGGCGACCGAGGGGGCGTCCTGGAACAGATGGTTGGCCCAGGGGAAGGGATAGGGATTGTAGGGCCAGCTGGAGCCATAGACGGACGAGCAGCCGGTGGAGTTGATGAACCCGAGGTTGGACCGGCCGTTGGATCCGGGCCCCTCCTGGTAACGCCATTTCAGGTCTTTGAGACGGGTGAGCAGGCGGGTGACCGATTTCAGCCAGTCCTGATCGATCGGACTGCCGGCCTTGCCCTGGTCCAGCTCTTTGGCCAGATCGGAGAGCTTCAGATCGCCCTTGGCGTGCTGCTCAAGGGACTGTTCGATCCCGGAGAGGTCGCTCACATCCAGTGAGGAGGCGAGCTCGTCCCTAATTTTGGCTTCCAGTCCGGCAATCAATTCCTCCAGTTTCGCGATCTGCTTTTTCACCCGCGGCTGCATCAGCGCGGTGATGCTGCTGGTGAACAGATGGAGTACCGTTTTTTCTCCACAACCGGTGCAGGCGCCGTCGCCGCATTCCATGGACTGATAAATGGATTTATCGAGCAGCATGGTCTCCAGTGCTCCAATTTTTTCGTCCACATCGTCCACCCGGATAAAGTCGGGCGAGGTGTTGGGCAGATCATTCCAGAATTCCCAGTCCTGACGCAGCTTGACCACGGAGTCCGTGGTCTGGGTTACCACCCGCAATGCATCGTCACTGCAGGCATCCACGCAGAGCATACAGCCTTTGCAGGTATAAGGATTCACCGTGATGGCAAAGAGTCCGCCGGAACCTGCCTCTTTCTTTTCTTTCTGATTCCAATAGGGCTTGGTGAGCGAGAATTTGAAGCCGCCCATGCGTGCCCGGAATCCGTCGAACTGCTCGCGCAGCTCCTCCCGTTCGGAGGAGGGCGTCTCGGCCAGCACCGCGGTGATTGCGTCCTCCATCAATGGCTCCACATTCACGGAACTGCCGTTGGCGCCGGGCGTGGCGGCCCGCATTTTCTTCTCCACCACCCGCAGGGCTTTGGGAAGCTGCGAGGTGGTCTCCCCGGCTTTCTCCATGCTCTTCACCGCAGTCTGGAAGGCATCCTGAACGGTGCAGGCCATACCGGGAATGGCGGAGTCGGGACACACCGTGAAGCAGTCGCTGCAGGCCGTGCAGTTCTCCGGCACCCAGACGGGATGATTAAACCGGATGCTGGTCATGTCCCGGAACACCCCGGAGGCGGCCGGAATCAGACTCATGGCATTGAACGGATCGGCCAGATTGTCATTGGGTTTTCCGCCGGCATAGAAAGATCCGGTCTGTTCCCAGAAGCGGTGAATATCGGTTTTGGCATCTGAGCTGGCCTTCATCCGTTTCAGGGTGACCGGCATGTTGACTTCTTTGCGCAGATCGGCGGCCACGGGCTGGCTGATCTCCATCTCGGGCAGTTCCCGCAGTTCATCAAACCCGCGGCGCACCACGGTCATGTTGTTCTCAACCACCCGGGCTCCCTTGCTGCCGAATTTCTTGGTCAGCTGCTCACGGATCGCTTCGAACAGCTTTATTTCATCCAGCTGGGCCGAGGCCATGACCGGACTGGCCTTGAAGAAGGCGCCCTGGAACACATTGCCCTGCATGCGCAGCTGCAACTCCGGATCATTGGCCTCTTCACGCGCCACTTTGAACGCGTCGAGGTAGAAGACACGGATCTTCTTCTCTTTGATAAACCGCTGATACTGCACCGGGATCTGCGCCCACATGTCCTCCGGATTGTCGGCCTCACTCTGAATGATAAACACCCCGCCCTCTTTCAGTCCGAAGAGAGGATTGGAGTGACCGAACACATTCGGATCCGGGCTGAGCACCACGTCCACGTAGTTGTATTCACAATTAATGCGGATCGGCTCCGGCGCGGCGGACAGATAGTAGGTGGTCGGCTGCCCTTTCTTCTCTGAACCATACTTGGGATTCGCTTTGATGTCGTAGCCCAGCAGCTGACTCAGGGTGATGGCCAGGTTTTTGCCGGTGGTGATGGCTCCCCAACCGCCCACGGAATGCATACGCACGGTGATGGCGCCTTTGGGGAGCAGGTCGGGATTCTCACTTCCTTTGACGGCCAGTTTCCCCACGTCGGGATACCCCTCGCGGATCTGCTGCATGTGCAGGTCCTGCTTCGGGGTGGCGCCTTTCTCGCGCAGAAAATCGATCGAGAGATAGAAGAATTTCTTATGATCGCCGTCCGGCAGCATGTTCTCCACCGCGCCGATGATACCTTCCGGCTGCAGGTCACGGCTGCCCATGCCGAAACAGCCGGAGTAGAGCACCGGAGCCTCGGAGAGTTTTTTATAGGTGGGAATGCCCGGGTACGCGGGTTCCTTGGTCATGCCGTTTTCCAGACACTTGGTAATGGCGGCACGGACTTCACGGATCATTGGAAGATCCTCCGCCAGGGGCTGATCCGTCCGCTCCAGCACCGTTACCCCTTTACGTCCGCGGATCATTTCGCCCACCAGATCGCTGGGGAACGGACGCCACATGGTGAGGTTGACCACCCCCACCTTGACGCCGCGGGTCTCGCGCAGGTAATCCGCCACCGCTTCCGCCGTACCGATCACCGACCCCTGACCGAAGATCAGATAGTCCGCGTCGTCGATTTTATAAGAGCTGACCCGGGAATAGGTCCGGCCGGTCAGTTCTCCGAATTCTTTCATGCATTGATCCGTAAACGCACGGATGTGCTCAAAGAAGAACGGCCGCTGGGCTGCCACCGACTGCATATACGCATCCTGATTCTGCACACAGCCGGCCACCACCGGATTGTCCACATCCCAGAGCTCCGGCACCCGGCGGCGATGGGGGCCGTACATCATCTTCTGGGCCGGAGTCGGACACTCGATCATGTCCTCCGGATGGCCCAGGAATTCCAGGATCAGCTCGCGCTCCGGCACATTGAGCGTTTCAATCAGGTGAGTGGTGAGGAATCCGTCCTGTCCCACCGCTCCCGGGGTCAGAGAGAGTTCGGCGATCTTGCGGGCGATGATGTTCAGGTCGGCCGCCTCCTGCGCGCTCTTGGCCATCACCTGGAAAAACCCGGTATCATCCATGAGATGATAATCATCATGGCCGGCATGCACATTCAGAGTGGACTTGGTGATTGCGCGGCATCCCACATTCAGAATGTAGGGCAGACGTTTTCCCACCGCCGCATACAGGGATTCATGCATGTAGGCGATGCCCTGACCCGAGGAGAAGTTGGAGGCCCGCAGTCCAGCCATGGACATGCCGGCGGTCACTCCGGCCGCCGCGTGTTCACCCTCCGGTTCCACGAAAATCAGCGGACGCCCGGAGACGTTGAGGTGTCCGGCTCCCGCCTGTTCGGCCCAGTATTCGCCCATCTGGGTGGACGGGGTAATCGGATAGGCACCGGCGGCATCACTGGACTCCCGCTCACACATAATGACGGCGGTGTTACCGTCCATGGCTTCAGGAATACCGGGATATTTGGGAGGGGTGGATTCGGAGTTGCTCATAAGGATGACCTCAGGGGGATGTCAGTTCAGAAAGGATGGGAAGGGGCTCTTTGCGGATGATTTTTTTGGCTGCGGCGCCCTTGTGAAACGTGCCGCCCTCAAACCAGCCGATGGCCCCGGTGGGACAGCGTTCAATCGGATAGCGGGAGGCCAGATGATTTTTGGAACGGTCGATGACCGCCAGATTGTTTTCGATGGAGATCAGACCGTCCGGCGCATCCGCCGCACAGCGGCCGCAGGCGGTGCAGGCCACTTCACATTCCGAAAGCGCCTGATCCCCCTCCGCCAGACTCTTGCAGGCCACAAACAGCTTCTGGCTCACCGGCAGCAGCGAGAACAGATCGAGGGGGCAGGCCAGCACACAGTCATTGCAGGCCACACATTTCTCCGGATCCACCACCGGCAACCCCTGTTCATTCATGTGAATCGCGTCGAAGGTGCAGGAGGTTTCGCAATCCGCCAGTCCCAGACATCCCCACCGGCAGGCCTTGCCGCCCCCACCGGCCGCCACTGCCGCCCGGCAGGAGGCCTGGCCCTGATAGTCGGCCTGAAAGCGCGCCACGTTCCGGCCGCCATGGCAGGCCAGACGGGCAATCCGTTTTTCCTCCGACCCGGCATCCACCCCGAGAAACGATGCCACCGCGGCCACGCCCTCCGCCGAGTTCACCGTACATTTGGAGGGCAGAGCCTCCCCTTTCACCAGCGCCTCGGCAAACGGACGGCAGCCCGGATATCCGCAGGCACCACAATTCGCGTGCGGCAACAGCTCCTCGACCTGATCAATGCGGGGATCCTCCTCCACCGCAAGTTTCCTGGAGGCCACCGCCAGAATCAATCCCAGTCCCAGCCCGAGAAGGGCCATAAAACCAGCAGCAATGAGAAGGGCAGAGTACATTAACGGACCAGGGAGAAAAACTCGGGAATAGAGACGATTTCCACCATAACGGATAATGTCTATCCTATTTAAGCTCTTTTAAGCAAGACCACAGTGCGATTTTTTCCATAAATTCGTATTTGATCACTCAGGCCCTTTTATTCAATGCCCGTTATCTGTCAGCTATCGGCCACTCAATGCGGTACAGGGCTTTCCACAGCTTGCCGGTGACCCAGATGTCTCCGGTCTCGGTATCCACCGCAATCCCATTCAGCACATCCTGACCCGGCCACCGGTCCTCCGGCAAAGGCAGATGGGAGAGATCCACGCCGCCCAGCACCTCACCGGTCACCGGATCGATTCTCACAATCCGACGTGTTTTCCAGATATTGGCCCAGATCTCTCCCCGGACCCATTCCAGTTCGTTCAGATTCCCCACCGGCCTCCCCTCCTCTCTCACCGAAATTCGTTTGACCTCCTCAAAGGTCTCCGGATCCAGCACCCGGAGATTGGAGGTGCCGTCACTCATGAACAGCCGGCTGCCGTCGGTGGTCAGTCCCCATCCCTCTCCGCGGTAGCGGTGTATCCGCACCACCTCAAACGTCTCCCGGTCCACCACCCGGCACACCCCGGACCTCCAGGTCAGCTGATAAATCTTTCCATCCAGCAGCACAATGCCCTCTCCAAACCACTGGGCGGGAAGCGGCAGGGACCGGATCACCCTCCCGCTCTTTTTTTCCACCTCCCGCAGATCGGATTTTCCGTATCTCCCCGTCCCCTCCAGCCACACCTCTCCATCCAGAATCAGTCCCTGCGTGAACGCGGCGGGATCATGCGGCAGACGTTCCACCACCCGGGGCTGCGGATCGCCTGCCCGCAGCAGGGTCAGGGTCAGCAGCAGCCCACCCAGCAGGCATACGGGTCGTCCGGCCTTCACGTCGGTCACCTCAGGGCCCGGCGGGCTTCTTTCGCCGTATCCTCGGCCTGTTCCACGTGTTTCTCGGTCAGTTCAATTTGCGTCGTGGTATGGAGAAGCTCCGCTTTCATTTCCGCCAGTTGCTGGAGGGTGCGCTGACGGAAGGGGGCAAACTGTGCCTGACGCTCCTTTAAGTCCGCCTCCCGCCGGCTCAGCTCTCTCTGCACCGAGTTGGTGCCAAACCGTCCCTCAGGATTCCCGGCGACATCCCGTTCGTACTCCCGGCGGTCTTGCTGGTACTCTTCAATCTCGTCCTCCAGCCTGGACTGGAGATCCTCCAGCCGCTCTTCGGTCTCCTCCACCCTCTCCTCCAGCATATTCTCTTTACCCTCCAGGGCCGCGAGATGAAGCCGGGAGGCATAGGCCCGCAGTTCCAGCATCTCCGGCCGGTCCGCGGGCTCAAGCTGATCGGCCTCCTCTGCCGCCAGAGTTGCCACTGCGGCAAATTCCCGGATTCCCTCGTCCAGCTTTCCTTCATCCACTTTCTGCTGCGCTTCGCGAATCAACCGTTCAATGTGGGTTTTTCCGGACAGGCGCTGCACCGTTCCGTTCTCAGAGGAAGAGTCGGGGCGGCCGCTGTGATCCGCCCTCCAGGTCCGGATCTCCGACGCATCAATAATCAGCACCCTCCGGATGGTGCCTCGCTCGTTCGTTCCGATTTCGATTTCAATACTGTCTTCGTTCTCGGCCAGAATCACCCCGGTGACGCGGGTGCCGTCCTGTAATTCGACGATGTCCGCCTGGGCAGACCAACCTGCCAACACCGCGGCTCCAATCCATATACTCATCCGGTTCATGTACTCTCCAGGGTGGAATTCAGACCACAGTGTCGCTCATGTTCCGGCCAGAGGCCAGCGGAATCTCCACTGATCCTCACGGGCGGGGCGCATCCCTGAATTGGTTTTTACAACCGCGGAAAGCGCGGACGGCACGGACCCATACAGGATATTTTTTGGGTATTTGTGTTGGACTCACCCTTGAACGAATCCCTTATAAATTTCCAACTGCATGGGTCCGCGCTCTCCGCGTGGTCAGCGGTTGTTTACCCATTCTATCGTACGAATGAACCGATTATGGGATGCGCCCCTCACGGGCGGGCAAGTCCGGAATTGGTGACAACTGAAGGGTTTCAAGCATTTGCGGATGCCTTCAGGCCACGGACCGGAGCCCAAGGCCCAGTCCCAATGCCAGGTCATCCGGTCCGTGGCCTGAAGGCACGACGGCCACTCTCTGCACGATGCCTTACGCAATCAACCAACCCTTTGGGAACATTCCGTTCGCGTCACCAGTTCCAGACTTGCCCTCCACTTCCCCCTGACGACCCTTAATCGTCGTCGTCCTCCTCGTCATCCTCATCATCCTCGTAGAAGTCCTCATCCTCTTCGAACTCCTCATCACTGTCGTCATCAAAGTCCTCAGGCGGGATTTCATCGTCTTCCTCCTCCAGCAGCTCCTCCGCCTCCGCGTCGAAGTCCAGCAGTTCCTCGATATCCTCAATATCCTCGAAATCGGCATCGTGGCGGTCGTCCTCGTCCTCGGGATCGAACTCATCCGGGTCATCCAGATACTCGGAGGCACGGGGCGCGAGAATGTCCTCATCCTCGTATTCCTCGTCTACAAACGGGTTAAACGGATCCTCCTCCTCTTCCTCCGGCTCATCGTCGGCATAAAAATCATCATACTCGTCATCGTACAGGTCGTCGTCGTCATCGATGAAATTAAAAGCACTCATGCGGTCTCCGGATCTCAGTGGTTGGGGAAGTGATGGTACGCACATGCCATTATTGCATCATTTGTCCACCGAAAAAAACGGACTCTTTTTGCACCGAATTTCCCGCTTGTCGATCTGCCCCCCGGCCCCTAGGTTCTGCAACAGCTATGACTCTCCATCTTCCACACCGTCCCCGCCGTCTCCGACAGTCCTCTGCCAACCGCTCTCTGCAGCGTGAAACCACCCTATCTGCCGGGGATCTGATCTACCCCATGTTCCTGTGCAGCGGCACCAATGTCGCCGAACCCATCCCTTCTCTGCCGGGTCAGTTCCGCTACTCTCCCGACGCCATCGTCGAGGCCTGCCTACAGAACCTGAAGCTGGGCATCCGCACCGTCAATCTTTTCGGTTCCACCCTGCGCAAAACCGCAGGTGGAGAAGAGGCCCTCAACCCGGACGGCCTGGTGCCCACCGCCGTTCGCAATCTGAAACACGCCCTGCCGGATCTCAACGTCCAGACCGATCTCGCTCTTGACCCCTATACCGATCACGGACACGACGGTGTCTTCAAGCACGGCCGGATCGACAATGATGCCACAGTCGAACTCCTGCAGCAGATGGCGCACATGCACGCCGAGGCCGGAGTGGACTGGGTCGCCCCCTCCGATATGATGGACGGCCGGGTGGGCGCCATCCGGCATTATCTGGACATGCACGGCCACACCGACATCTCCATCCTTGCCTACTCGGCCAAATACGCCTCCTGCTTTTACGGACCCTTCCGGGGGGCGCTCGACACCGCCCCGCTGAGCGGCCCCACGGACAAACTGACCTATCAGATGGACCCCGCCAACCGCCGGGAAGCGGTTCGGGAGGCACAGCTGGATCTCAACGAAGGGGCCGACGCCCTCATGGTGAAACCCGCTTCTCACTACCTGGACGTGATTCTCGAGCTGCGGCAGAAGGTCTCCCTGCCCATCGCGGCCTATCAGGTCTCGGGCGAATACGCAATGATCCATGCCGCAGCGGAAAAAGGGGTGATTGATCTGGAGAGGGCCATGGTCGAAAGCCTGCTGTCCATTCGCCGTGCCGGGGCGGATATGATTCTCACCTATTTCGCGCCGGAAATGGCCCGACTGCTTCAACAAGGAACCTTCAATGATTAAAAACGACGCCTGGATTACCGCCTCCGCCCGGGAGGGCATGATCACTCCCTTTGAACCCGAACTCGTCTCCAAGGTGGATGACCGCCGAGTCCTGTCCTATGGACTGAGCAGTTACGGCTATGACATCCGGCTCTCCCCCAACGATTTCCGGATTTTCCGTCACGTGCCCGGCACCGTGATCAATCCCAAAGCCTTTAACCCGGCCAATCTGGAACAGGTGGAGCTTCAGGAGGATGAACACGGTCAGTTCTTCATTCTGCCCGCTCACTCCTACGGACTGGGAGTGGCGCTGGAGGGACTGAAAATCCCCAACAACATCAGCGTCCTCTGCATCGGCAAAAGCACGTATGCCCGCATCGGCTGTATCGCCAATCTCACTCCGGCCGAGGCCGGCTGGGAGGGACATCTCACCCTGGAGATCAGCAACGCCTCCCACGCCGACTGCCGCATCTACGCCAACGAGGGCATCGTCCAGCTCCTCTTTTTCGAAGGCGAACCCTGCGACACCTCCTACGCCAAACGTCAGGGAAAATATCAGCATCAGCTGCAGGAAGTGACGCTTCCAAGGGTTTGACGCATGGAGTTATTGGTCATCCGCAGGCCCTGAGCGAAGCCGAAGGGTGGTCATTGGTCATTGGTCATTGGTCATTGGTCATTGGTCATTGGTCA
>CAZVCO010000068.1:0-6874 GCA_964625795.1 uncultured Verrucomicrobiota bacterium
GTTAATATTTTTACGACGGGGACCCGTGCCTCCGGCAGGCAAGCGTCGAACTACGGGTTACTCCCGATTGATAAACAGCAGGAGGAGCGAGAAGAAGCAGATGACCAGATTGAAGAGGGGCTGCTGCAGTCCCAGGGGCATGGCGTAGATCATGGCGACCGCCGGGATCCACACGATCCAGCAGCTGACCTGAATAGTGATGTATTTCCGCAGGACCACCGGCCGGGGATGTGCCCGCCTGAATCGGCTCCAGTTGAAATCGGCCTCTTTCCACCCATAGAAGACCAGACAGGCGGGGGTGGCCCAGATCAGATTAAACGGGCCCTGATCCACCAGGGTTTTCAGGGCCAGGGTGCCGATGTCCCGGTCGGAGCCGAAGATCCGGTCCTGAAAGGTGTAGAGGGCATCGACCACCCCTCCGGCCACTGCCCAGTAGAGCATCATGCCAATCAGATGAGGCAGGCCGCGGCCGGGCGGAATCCGGCCGCGGTGGAGGGAGACCATCCAGGGAACCGCCCCGGCAAAAAATGCAGTGGAGACCATGGCAAACCACGGATCCGTCTTTTGTTTGAGGTCGGAAACGGCATCAAACGCAGGCCGCAGCGGGGGCGCGAAAAAATATCCCGCCAGCAGGGCTGCGGCCACGGCCTGCAGAACGACCGCCGGCACCCGGTTCCGGCGGAAACCTTCGATGCACAGTCTCCGGATGGTGGAAGCGGGTAGGGTCATTCGTGGGTGATATGGTTTTCTCTTTGGTGGATTCCTGGAAAATATGATAGTTGATAAAGTATGTTATCCGATCAGGACAGAGAAATTCTCGAAGAACATATTGAGACGGAACTCCAGGAAATGGAGGAGACGCTTGACACTCCGCCATGCGGTGAAGGCGGTGGCGCCGGATAACGCCTTGGGTCGGCTGACACGCATGGATGCCATTGGAGATCAGAATGTCGCCAAGGCCAAACTTGCCCAGGTGCAGGAACGGCAGGAGAATCTCAGGGAAGCCAGGCGTCGTCTTGGGACCGATGGCTTTGGACGCTGCGGGGTTTGTGAACGACCGATATCTATGGACCGGCTTCTTGCGGTTCCTGATGCCCGTGTTTGTATGACCTGCTATCAGCGTGTTTAGTGTTCTGTTCCGGGGCGGGATGCGCCCGGGTGGAGATTCCGGTCGAAACCACCATTGACGTGACGGCGCCTCTGTGTCGGAGTGACCGTAAGCACATTGGAGACGCCTTATGAAAACCATCGCATTAGGAACAGACCACGCTGGATTTCCTCTGAAAGAGGCGGTCAAGGCCCACCTGCTGTCCCGGGGGTTTCAGGTGAACGACTTTGGAACTGACAGCGATGAATCGGTCGATTATCCCGACTTCATCCGTCCGGCGGCGGAGAGTGTGGCACGTCAGGAGTCAGATCTCGGGATCGTGTTTGGCGGCAGCGGCAATGGAGAGGCCATCGTGGCCAATAAAGTGAAAGGAATCCGCTGCAGCCTGTGCTGGGACGATTGGAGTGCCCGCATGGCCAAGGAACACGGAGATTCCAACGTTATTTCCCTGGGGGCGCGGGTAGTGTCAGCGGAGGAGGCTCTCCGTATCGTGGATATCTGGCTCAATTCCACCTTCCAGGCAGGTCGTCATTTGCGACGTATACAAAAAATAGAACCCTGACTGTATCAGAGTAGATTTTTCCTGCTCTCTAACTTCTGCACAGGACTCTACCGCCAAAGAATTTTTAAACGTCCGCCCCGTTTCTGTACGAACGAGAGGGCGGATCGCAAGCCTGGTGGAGCTTTGAACCGGCTCCAGATCAACAGGCGGAGCAGAGAGGGGAACCCCGTGAGAGACCGGAGGGTGAGTTTCCCCTGATCTCCCCGGAGTTCATAACGGTGAGGCCCCCATTCCAGGTGCAGCACCCCCTCCATCTGAAGCGCTGGTTGCATCAGGAGGACTCGGACGTACTGATCTTCAGGGTGCCGTTCAATTTCCAGTGAGCGGTTTTGGCGTTGTCGCCGGTGCCGCTGGGGACGTCGATTTCGAAGTTTTCATAGGTGTAGGAGATTTCAGCTCCCCGTCCGGTAAGACGTTCGTAGAGGGCTTCGGCCAGTTCGGGCCAGGTATGAGTTTCGGTGGTCATAGGGTTTCCTTGGTTCAGGTTGTTTTAATGAGCTGTTGTGTGCAGCAGATACACATACATCTGAAATGTGAGGGAAACCTTACCGGCCGTGTGGGAGAAGAAGGCTTTCGGATTGCATTAAAGCCGGAATTGTCCGGATGTTCTCTTTGCGGATGGAGCTCGATGTCCTATGATGGTTACATTCGTATCGAACCAAAACCTTCCAATCCTGTATTCTTATGAAACAATCCATATCCTCTTTTTCTTTTTCCCTGCTGGCCGGTATTCTCGGTTTTTCCCTGTTGCTCACGTCCTGTGGCGGCCGTGATGAGGGTCAGCCGAACTCCGGCATCGCATCCGCCGTTGCGGTCCTGTCCCCCACAGACGGCCACTCCGCTTCCGGTACGGTCACCTTCACCGCCCGGGAGGACGGACAGGTGGATATTGTGGCGGAACTCACCGGACTGAAGCCCAACAGTTTTCACGGCTTTCACATTCACGAGTATGGGGATGTCACCGCTCCCGACGGCACCAGCGCCGGCGGACATTACGCGCCCCGCGGTCATAAGCATGGTACGCCCGGTATGGGCGAGCATCACGCGGGCGACCTGGGGAATGTGGCGTCCGATGCCAGCGGCAACGCCCGCAAAGAAATGACCGTGGATTTCATATCCATCGACGGTCCGGAAGCTCCCATTCTGGGACGGGGCGTGATTCTGCATGCGGGCGAGGATGACCTGGTCAGCCAGCCCACCGGCGCGGCCGGTGCGCGGATTGCCTCCGGAGTGATTGGCGTGGCCAACCCCGAAACCTCTCTGTAAGGGACCGCCTATGGCCTCCACCCGCACCGAATCGGATTCCATGGGAACCATTGAGGTTCCCTCCGAACGATTATGGGGCGCGCAGACCCAGCGTTCGATTGAAAATTTCCCTATCGGGGTCGACCGCTTCCGGTGGTCCCGGCCGATGATACGGGCGCTGGGGCTGCTCAAGCAGTCGGCGGCCGAAGCCAACCGCGATCTGGGGGAGCTCGACTCCCGTCTGGCCGACGCCATTGCCGAGGCGGCAGCGGAAGTGGTGGACGGTCAATGGGACGCGGAGTTTCCTCTGGTGGTGTTTCAGACCGGTTCCGGCACACAGAGTAACATGAACAGCAACGAGGTCATTGCCAACCGGGCGATTCAGATTCTCGGCGGCGAGGTCGGCAGCAAGGATCCCGTGCACCCCAACGATCATGTGAACCGCGGACAGTCCTCCAACGACACCTTTCCGACCGCGATGCATGTGGCGGTGACCGAACAGATCCATCATCATCTCCTGCCGTCGGTGCGCGCTCTGCGCGACACGCTGAATCAAAAGGCCGCGGACTTTGATGATGTGGTGAAAACCGGCCGAACCCATCTGCAGGATGCCACTCCGGTCACGGTGGGCCAGGAGATCAGCGGCTGGGTGGCGCAGCTCGACTTTGCTCTGGACGGGGTGGAGCGTTCGCTTCCCGGTCTGTTGCAGTTGGCCATTGGCGGGACCGCAGTGGGGACAGGGCTGAATGCCCATGCGGAATTCGGGGCACGCACCGCAGCCCGACTGGCGGAGAAAACCGGACTGGCCTTCACCTCGGCCGACAACAAATTTTTCGCTTTGTCCGCCCATGATGCTCTGGTGGCGGTCTCTGCCGCTCTGCGCGGCCTGGCGGTGGCGCTGCTGAAGATTGCCAACGATATCCGCTGGCTTGCCTCCGGTCCGCGCTGCGGAATCGGAGAGTACCGCATTCCCGAAAACGAACCGGGCTCCAGTATTATGCCCGGAAAAGTGAATCCGACCCAGTGCGAGGCGCTCACCATGGTGTGTGCGCAGGTGATGGGGAACGATGCCGCGGTCGCGTTTGCCGGGAGTCAGGGAAATTTTCAGTTGAACGTCTACAAGCCGGTGATGGCCCACAACTGTCTGGAGTCCATTCAGCTGCTGGGTGATGCCTGCCGGGCGTTTGATCAGCACTGCGCCGGCGGACTGGAGCCGGATGAAGAACGTATCCGCACCCTGCTCGACCGGAATCTCATGCTGGTCACGGCGCTCAACCGTCACATCGGCTACGATGCCGCGGCGGCCATTGCCAAGAAAGCGCATAAAGAAGGGCTGACACTGCGGGAGGCGGCGCTGGAGAGCGGCAAACTGACCGCCGAGCAGTTTGACCAGTGGGTGGTGCCCGCCCACATGACCTGATCCGGCTACCGGACCAGGCGGTTGCGCAGATCGCTGCAGCACCGCCGGAACCGGTAGGACAGCAGCGGGGGACTTCTTTTTTGCGGCGGCTCTTCCTGCTGCGACCGGATCCGCATGTCTTGATATCTTCGTTTGAAGGTCTCCCGCGCGACCTCATACAAACGAATGTCGGCCTGGTTGAGTTCGGTCAGCCGTTCGAGGACGCCATCCGCCAGGGGAGGGCGTTCGGTGGGTTCGTACCGGGGGTCCTCCTGCTCATTCACATGGGAGTCGTTGACGCAGCGCAGGGTGTCGGGCCGCTGCCACTTGAACAGATCGCACAGCAGGTCGATCGAGGGATCGAATTCCTCTGAAATTCCGACGAACGCGCATTCATCCAGCCGCTGACGGGCCGTTTCAAACAGCTCCTCATCGGACAGACCCGGTGATCCCCGCAGGCCGTTGTGAAACTGGCCGGCCTGTGCATTGCGGATGTTGAGCGCGGCCTCCGGGGCATCGCATTCGATAAAGTCCTCCAGCGACAGCTGTTTGGCCATACGCGGACCGATCAGATTGTGCTGTTCGATGTATGCATCGCGGTGAGAGCGCCAGAAATAATAAAGGGATACGATGCGGTCGACCGGATTCCGCAGCATGGTGATGTAGAGAGGGTTCACCGGCAGCCGGGACATGTCGTAGTAGGTGTTGTGTCCGACGATCAGCCGATAATAATCAAAAGGTTTGTTGATACCGGGGGCGTCCGCATGCAGCAAATGTCCCTTGAGGATCCGCCCACGTGGGATGTGGCTTTGCAACAGGTCGATGAGGGAATTCCCCGCACATTTCGGGATATGGAGGAAAATCAGTGTCCGGTTTTTCAAAATCGATTTCCTGTTGAGGTCGTCCATACTGTCATCACCATGCTGGATCAGGGTTGATCCGTGTGTTTCAAGTGAGGTCTTCACCTTCTATCTCTGACTGCATTCAGATCCCCTCGTCAACCTTTTCCTCTCCGGCCTCCCCCGCCTCGGGCGGGATGTGTCCCCCCGTCCCCCGGTGCGCCATCACCTTTGGCAGGGACCACCGCGGGTTTTTACGGGTTTAGGCGTGACCCGGGACAAAATTGTGGCATAAGGTCCGCCCCCTTGTTTCCGAGCGTCGGAAACGGGCACAACCCGGGGTTCCGGGAATCGGAACCCGTTGATTTTCAAGAGGACTTCTTATGAAACGGACTCATACCTGCGGCGAACTGGGCCGCGAACATCTTGGCACTTCCACCACCCTCTGCGGATGGGTGGATACCGTGCGTGACCACGGCGGCATCATCTTTATCGATCTGCGCGACCGCTACGGCATCACCCAGGTGGTCTGCGATCCGGATGATGATGCGGCCGCAACGGAGATGGCCAAATCCACCCGTCCGGAATGGGTGCTGCAGATCACCGGCGAGGTGCGGGAGCGTCCGGCCGATATGGTCAATACCCATCTGTCCACCGGCACGATCGAGGTGGTGGGGCGCACGGTGACGGTTCTGAACCGCAGCAAAACCCCTCCTTTTCCGCTGGACGAGGAGAAAGCCTCCCGGGTGAGCGAGGAGATTCGCATGGAATCCCGCTTTCTGGATCTGCGCCGGGCCTCCATGCAGAAACGTCTGCGGGCGCGTCACAAGATGGCGCTGGCGGTACGTGCCTACATGGATTCGCAGGAGTTTGTGGAAATTGAAACCCCGGTCCTTACCAAGAGCACGCCGGAGGGGGCGCGGGATTATCTGGTGCCCAACCGGGTGACCCCGGGAACCTTTTACGCGCTGCCGCAGGCGCCGCAACAGTACAAGCAGCTGCTGATGGTGGGGGGAATGGACCGCTATTTCCAGATCGCCCGCTGTTTCCGGGATGAGGATCTGCGCGCGGACCGTCAGCCTGAATTCACACAGATCGACGTGGAGATGTCCTTTGTGGATGCCGAGGACCTGTACGGTATTATCGACGGGTTGCTGGCCGATGTGATGGAGGCCTCCGGGCATCCGCGTCCGGAACTGCCGCTGCCCCGCATGTCCTGGCATGAGGCGATGGACCGCTTCGGATCGGACAAGCCGGATCTGCGCTTCGGCTGGGAACTGCAGAATCTGGAGGACGTCTTCAAGGGAACGGAATTCAAAGTGTTCGGCCGGGTGATCGAGAACGGCGGGGTGGTGAAGGCCATCAATGCCAAGGGACTGGCCGGGGTGCCGATCCGTCAGATCGATGAATGGACCGAGCTGGCCAAATCCCACGGCATGGGCGGTCTGGCCTACATCCGGGTGCAGGAGGACGGCAGCTGGAAGTCTCCCATCGTGAAATTTTTCTCCGAGCAGGAGAACGAACAGCTGAAGAGCACGCTGGAGATCGAAACCGGGGACCTGGTGCTGTTTGCCGCCTCCGAGGATGCCCGCGAGGTGAATGAATTCCTTGGGCATCTGCGGGTGCAGACTGCGAAACAGGCCGGAATCATTCCCGAGGGCGAGTTCCGGTTCACCTGGGTGACCGAACGTGTCAGCAACGCGTCGGCGTCGCGCAGGTCA
>CAZVCO010000068.1:6884-13831 GCA_964625795.1 uncultured Verrucomicrobiota bacterium
CCGGCGGCGGCGGACGGGGAGCCTCAGCCCGCGTGGGTCACCGAATTCCCGCTGTTCGAAACCAACGAGGCCGGCCGGCTGGTGCCCATGCATCACCCCTTCACGTCGGTGCTGCCGGAGGATGAAGCCCTGCTGGAGACCGATCCGGCCAGCGCCCGGGCGGTGGCCTATGATATCGTGCTGAACGGGGTGGAGCTGGGCTCCGGCAGTATACGGATTCATGATCCGGAGCTGCAGGGCCGCATGTTTGACCTGCTGAAGATTGACGAGGAGGAGAAACAGTCCCGCTTTGGACATCTGCTCAATGCACTGGCCTATGGCGCGCCTCCGCACGGCGGACTGGCCCTCGGGTTCGATCGCCTGGCGCAGCTCATGGCCGGGGGCGAGACCATCCGGGATGTCATTGCCTTTCCCAAGAATCACAAGGGCATCGACCTGATGATGGATGCGCCTTCCCGGGTGGATGCGAAGCAGCTTCAGGATGTGCATATCCAACTGGATCTGCCACCCGAGGTGGAGGACTAATCGCTATCGAAATCGGGATCGAAATCGGGATCGAAACATCTAGAATCGATACCGATGACGATTGCGATACCGATAGGGATTCATATTGAGGCCAAATAATTCATGTCCCGCAAACTTCCTCATATCCGTAACTTTTCCATCATCGCCCACATCGACCACGGCAAGTCGACGCTGGCGGACCGGATCCTGCAGTTGACCCGGACGGTGGATGAGCGGGACATGACGGAGCAGATGCATGGATCTGGAGCGGGAGCGTGGCATCACCATCAAGGCGCATCCGGTGTCGATGTGGTACGATGCTCAGGACGGCAGCCGCTACCGCTTCAACTTGATTGATACGCCCGGACACGTGGACTTCTCCTATGAAGTGACCCGCAGTCTGGCCGGCTGTGAGGGGGCGATTCTGGTGGTGGATGCCGCTCAGGGGGTGGAGGCACAGACGGTGGCCAACGTGATGCTGGCCATGGAGCAGGAACTGGAGATTATTCCGGTGATCAACAAGATCGATTTGCCCAATGCGGACATTCCGGCCGTGAAGAAACAGGTGGAGGATCTGCTGGCGATTCCCATGGAGGATGCATTGCTGGTGAGTGCAAAAACCGGAGAGGGGGTGCCGGAGGTGCTGGAAGCCATCGTCAAGCGGGTGCCCTGCGCCACTACGGATCCGGATCAGGGGACGCGGGCGTTGGTGTTTGACTCCTTTTACGATGCCTTCCGGGGGGTGGTGACCTATGTGCGGGTGTTTGACGGAGAAATCACTCCCCGCACCAAGATTCAACTCATGGCCTCGGGCAAAGAATTTGAGGTGAAGGAAGTTGGTATCTTCAGTCCCGACATGAGGAAACAGGAGAAAATCGAAGCGGGCGGAACCGGGTATATTATCGCCAACATGAAAGAGGCGTCAGATATTAAGATCGGGGAAACCATTACCCGAAAAGATGATCCCGCCAAGGAGGCACTCGAAGGATTTCAGGAAGTCCACCCCATGGTCTTCTGTGGCGTGTATCCGGTGGACGGTTCCGACTACGAGAAGTTGAAATACGCGATCGAGAAACTGGCGCTCAACGATGCCTCGTTCACCTATATTGCCGAATCCTCAGTGGCACTGGGATTTGGATTCCGGTGTGGATTTCTCGGACTTCTGCATATGGAGATTATCCAGGAACGGCTGCGTCGTGAATATGATGTGGATATTATTTCCACCTATCCGGGCGTGGTCTACGAGGTCTTCCTGCAAAACGGTGAGAAGCAGGTGATTGATAATCCGGTACACTTACCGGACCCCACCACCATCGATCGGATCGAAGAGCCCTTTCTGCGCTGTACGCTGATTTGTCCCAATGAGATTATTGGGGATATGATGTCGCTCATCCGCGACCGGCGCGGGGAGATCACCCATACGGAGACTATCGACGGGGCCAGATTGATTCTGACCTGTTTCATTCCGCTGAATGAGATCGTGATCGATTTTTACGACAAACTCAAAAGCATCAGTCGCGGCTACGCCAGTTTCGATTATGAATACGAGGGGTATCGGCCCAACGATCTGGTCAAGATGGAGATTCTGGTGCACGGCGATCCGGTGGATGCCTTTGCGGCTATTGTCCACCGGGAGAAAGCCGAGGGGATCGGCCGGAATATCTGCAAAAAACTCCGGGAGGAGATTCCGCGCATGCAGTTCCCGATTGCGGTGCAGGCCGCCATCGGCCGGAACATTATCGCCCGCGAAACCGTACCCGCCTTCCGGAAGGATGTGACTTCACGCTGCTACGGCGGGGATATTTCCCGCAAGCGCAAGCTGCTGGAGAATCAGAAAGCCGGCAAAAAGAAAATGAAGATGGTGGGGAAAGTGAATATTCCCCAGGAGGCCTTCATGAAGATCCTCAAGTCCGGGGAGTAGTCGATCGTCCCGGTCGTAAACGCCGAAGGGCTCAGTCCAGTATCCGCACAGAACCATCCTCCAGCGAATAGACGGCTCCGACGATGAGAATCTCTCCGTTTTTCTCCATGTCGGCCAGAATGGGGCTGTTGGCGCGGATATCGGCCAGGGTCTGCCGGACATTGGCCTCCACCACCTGCTGAACAAATGCTGGGTTAGCCGAGGTGCGTTCTTCGGGTTTGAATCCCTGCACGGATTGGACGGCGGGTTTGATGTTCTCCAGCAGGGCAGTGATATTGCCCAGTTCCACCTGATCACAGGCACCCTTGACCGCGCCGCAACTTTGGTGACCAAGCACCATGACCAGTTTGGCACCGGCCACCTTGGTGGCAAATTCCATGGAGCCGAGCTGATCGGTGTTGTCGATATTTCCGGCATTCCGGCCCACAAAGATGTCGCCGATACACTGATCGAACACTTTTTCCACCGGGACCCGGGAGCCCAGACAGGAGAGGATGACCGCCTGGGGAAACTGTCCGTTGGCCGCCAACGGAATTCGTTCGGTCATAGCGGGAGGAGTACTGTCCCCGTTCACGTATCGCGTATTTCCTGCCAGGAGGTTCTGCAGCACTTCCTCGGGAGTGAGAGCGGCCTGCTGTGCCGCGGTGAGGGGGGCATTTTCTTCAGCGCCGGCAGGAACCATTGCGGGACCGATGGACGACAGTATGAGGAAAACGAGGATATAGGTTTTCATGAGTATTCCTTGGGTTGAGATTACAATGCGAAATAGATAGCACGAAATAAAATACGCGCAAATATATACGTATAAAAATATGGATTGCAATTAACTATTGTAAATATAGGAACTCATAGTTTTGGATGGAACGGGACAGGGAAGAGTTCCTGGTTCCGCATGCGGCATGGATACGAAACATCCCGGAAGGTCGGCTGACTTTCAAGCGTTTTATAATTCTGTAAAACGTTCTATGTAATGCGATTACAATAATAACGCTCTGGCGGAGCCCATCCCGTTTCTTACCAAATTCACATAAACTTCGGGATTACCGTTGACCCTGCAGGGGGTGATCCTCTTTATTCAACGCTCTACAATTTCCAACGTCCTCACTCGCAGTTGTCAGTGAGGCGATGAAAATTGAAGTTGTGTAGCAGTGGCTTTAATTTTTGAGATTCGCGTTCCGCGTCATCGTCTTCTTTCTGGCAATTGCCGTCCTCCGGGATGGCCGCAGGTGAACTGAGGGTACGTTTTCAACCCCACCCCAGAGAAGGAGACAAATGAAGAACCCCTACCTCACTGTTTGTATCAGTGCCCTCACCCTCGGCGCATTCCACGCCGCATCCGCAGCCGAAATCGGCAACCTGTCCGTCGGCGGCGCCATCCGTGCCAACTACGTGAACGGAGACTATACCCCGTCCGGATCAGATGCCGCTCAGCGTGGCGATAACGGCGGAAACTTTGAACTGGACACGTTCCGGATTAATCTGGACTACGCCGACGGACCTTTCACGGCCAAGGCCGAGTATCGCTGGTACAATGGCTACAACATGCTGCACACCGGCTGGGTGGGCTTTGATGTGGACGAGAACAGCAATGTGCAGGTGGGTCTGAACCGGGTTCCTTTTGGCGTCGGGGCCTACGGTCCGGCCAACAGCTGGTTTTTCGATCAGCATTACTATGTCGGTCTGTCCGATGACATGGACTATGGAATCAAGTATTCCTGGAGTCAGGACAACCTGGCCATTGATCTGGCCTACTACGTTATGGCTGAAAACAGTTTTGTTGGAGCCAGCGAGGAAAGCGCCCGCTACTCCTATGACATTGTCGATAACGGATCTCCCTACTCCCATTACGAAGAGGAGAATCAGGTGAATGTGCGGGCCATCTACACGATTACAGATGACGACGAGAGTTATTCCAATGACCTCGGAATTTCTGCTCAGTGGTCACAGCTGGACGCGGATGATGCCTTTGCAGAAGACAGCGATGCCTATGCGGTATCCATCCACAGCAAAGCGTCCATAGGTCCCTGGACCCTGATGCTTCAGGCCACCCAGTATGAGTTTTCTGCGGACTACAATGCGGATGCCACCGATGAGAACGGCGTTCCTTTGACCAACGATCTTATCACCATGGGTGCCTACGACTTTGCCTGGCCGGTGGCCTCCAAAGGCACCATTCCGGCCGTGGCGCTGAGCTACACTATGAAGCCCGACGTGGAGTGGATCGACTCCATCACCTTCTACAATGACTACAGTGTCATCATGAAGGACAACGACAGCTTCAACGACAGTGCCCTGAACGTTACCGGATTCGCCATCGCGAACGATGGCTGGTACATCTACGTCGACTACGCCTACAGCAATGGCAACTACTTCGTGGGCAATGAAGGCGACGTCTACGGCGACACCTATCTGGAGAGCAGTGTCGGTGATTTCGGAGCAAATGGAAACGACGAATGGAAAGGCCGTTTCAACATTAACTTCGGCTACTACTTCTAAGGAACCTTTATGGCATTCATCGAAGTAGAAGGACTGTATAAAATCTTCGGCCACGATCCACAGCGGGTGTTCCCGCTGCTGGAGGAGGGCCTGGATAAAACCGACATTCTGGACAAAACCGGATGCACCATCGGCATCAACGACGCCTCGTTCAGCATTGAACAGGGAGAGATGTTTGTGGTGATGGGACTTTCCGGCAGCGGAAAGTCCACCGTGATCCGGTGTCTGAACCGGCTGATTGAACCTACTAAAGGAACGATCCGCATTGACGGTGATGACATCATGAAGATGTCGCCTGCCGAGCTGCTGGAGGCCCGGCGCAGCACCATGTCCATGGTGTTCCAGCATTTCGGCCTGCTGCCTCACCGTTCCGTCCAGCGGAACGTGGAGTATGGTCTGGAAGTGTCCGGAGTGGCACCCGCAGAACGGGCAGAGAAAGCCGTGGAGGCCCTGGAGCTGGTCGGCCTGAAAGGGTACGAGCAGAGTATGCCCGGGGAGCTCAGCGGCGGCATGCAGCAGCGGGTCGGTCTGGCCCGCGCGCTGGCCAACAGTCCTAAGGTCCTTCTTATGGATGAAGCCTTCAGTGCGCTGGATCCGCTGATCCGCGCCAATATGCAGGATGAACTGCTCGAACTGCAGGCGTCCATGCACAAAACCATCGTCTTTATTACCCATGACCTCGATGAGGCGCTGAAAATCGGCGACCGCATCGCCATCATGAAAGACGGTGCTGTGGTGCAGATCGGAACCCCGGAGGAGATCCTCACAGAGCCAGCCGACGATTATGTGCGCGCGTTCGTACAGAACGTGGACAAAAGCAAAGTGATTACGGCCGGGGCGGTGATGCGTACCCCCCGCACCATCACTCTGCCCAAGGACGGACCCCACGTGGCGGTGCGTTCTATGGAGAAGGCTGGAACGTCCACCATTTATGCGGTGAATGCCAACCGGCAGCTGCAGGGAATCGTGAGGATTGAGGATATGGTGGCGCTCGAAAAGAAAGGCGAGAAAACCATTCCGGATGACAACATCATCACCGATCTTTTTATCTCCCGTCCCGATACCCCGGTGGGGGATCTGCTGGGCAAAGCCATGGAGGCCCGGTATCCGATCTCCATTTGTGATGACGAAGGCCGTCTGCGCGGGATTCTCGACCGGGCCACGGTGCTCAGTGAAGTGGTGGAGGAGGAACAGGACGCCGCCACGCTCAGCCTGCAGGAAATGAAAGCGGAAACCGGTGACCTGACCAAGGTCCTCGCGGAGGAGAACTAAAATGCCTAAAATTGAAATAGGAAAAGCGTTCGACGCCTTTATTGAATGGCTGAAAGATGCGGGCGGTCCGGTTTTTGACGGGATTGGCGCGCTGGTCACCCTGATTCTGGATGGAATTGTGGCCACTCTGATGTTCCCCCCTGGACCGGTCGTGTTTGTGCTCTTTGCTCTGTTGGCCTGGAAAGTCAGCGGAAAAGGAATGGCGATATTCACCCTGCTGGGGCTGCTGCTGATCCAGAACCTCGGGTATTGGGAGGACAGTGTTCTCACCCTGGCTCTGGTGCTCACAGCGGTGCTGTTTGCGCTGGTGATCGGACTTCCGCTCGGAATTCTGTCCGCCAAAAGCGACCGGACCTGGGCCGTGGTGCGCCCGGTACTGGATTTCATGCAGACCCTTCCCGCCTTTGTCTACCTCATTCCCGCCGTTTACTTTTTCACCATTGGTGCGGTGCCGGGCGTGGTTGCGACGCTGATCTTCTCTTTGCCTCCCTGTGTGCGGATGACCAATCTGGGGATCCGTCAGGTTCCCTCGGATATCAGGGAAGCGGCTATTTCTTTCGGGTCCAGCCCAAAGCAGCTGTTATACAAAGCGGAACTCCCAGTGGCACTGCCCACCATGATGGCCGGGGTCAACCAGACCATTATGCTGGCTCTTTCTATGGTGGTGATCAGTGGACTGATTGGCGCGAAAGGCCTGGGCGAAATTGTGGTCAAAGGCATCACCCAGTTAAATCTGGTGGTCGGCTTTGAAGCC
>CAZVCO010000069.1:0-6141 GCA_964625795.1 uncultured Verrucomicrobiota bacterium
GTCCCGCTTCACCCGGGCCCAGTCCTCTCCGATATGAATACCCTCGTCTCCCCATCCCTGCAGGGAAACCAGTTTCACATCGGCCGCGGCATCCAGCAGAAACTCCCGTCCGCTGACACAGAGGGTCGGGACACCATCCGGTGACGTGAACTGTTCGGCAATGGCGAACCGTGCCTCAGACTCCGCCACCACCAGCAGTCGGGGCAGCAGCGCGGTGTTGGCCTGATCATTGTGGTACCGGATAAGAATTCCGCCCGGAATCTCAGTTTTGGCCTTCACATGAATGAAGAATCCCACGTTCCAGAAGGCGGTGTTGAGATCGAACAGCTTCCGTTGCTCCTCATGCACCAGGGCCGAACCCATCGACTGCTCCACCAGGGTAGTGTGCGACTGCGCCGCTTCGTTCAGGCTGCACACGGTCACGCTGTCCTGATCGAGCAGTCCCTTAGGGTCATGCACCGAAGTGCCTTCGGGGCTCACAGAGATAATAAGATCGTAATGCTGATCCTCTTGGGCCGGTGTGTAGTCTGCAGGTTCGACCGGAAGCTCCAGCCGCTTGAATTCCGAGAAACGGAACAGGGCGGGATCCATGCGGCGGTATTCCTCATGGTAGGCCTCCGGATTGGGAATGCTGGCGTAGGATTCGTAGGCGGACACCCGTTTGGCCTGCAGCAGGGCATGCTCGCCTTTGCGGGCCGTTTCCAGGGCGGATTCGTCAAATCCCGGCAACAGGGCCGGCGTATCAGTTAAGGGGAGATTTAAAGTGGGCATATCGTACGTGGGTATTCAGTTGATAAAGAATGTAGGGGAACCACAAAATACGCAAAAATCACATAAGGGGACGCGTTGGGGCAACCTCATACATGGAATTTTGATTCTGTGGTTTTTGTGAGTTTTGCGGTTCCCATAAATAGCGGAATGAGTTCCCTGTGGGTCAGCCGATGCTGCCTTCCAGTTTGATTTCCAGAAGTTTGACCGCCTCCACGGAAAACTCGAGGGGCAGATGTTTGAAAACATCCTTACAGAAGCCTTTGACCACCATGGAGGCGGCATCCTCTTCCGAAATGCCCCGACTCTGCAGATAGAACAGCTGATCCTCACTGATGTTGGAGGTGGTGGCCTCATGAGCCAGGGTGGCCGAATCGTCAGCCGACTCAATATACGGAAAGGTGTTCGCGCTGCACTCGCGCCCGATCAGCAACGAATCGCAGGCGGAATGGTTTTTGGCATTCTTCGCCCCTTCCATCACCTGCACCAGACCGCGGTAGTTGTTGCTGGACTGACCGGCGGAGATTCCCTTGGACACGATGGTGCTGGAGGTGTTGTTGCCCACGTGAATCATTTTGGTGCCGGTGTCGGCCTGCATCTTATTATTTGTGAAGGCCACACTGTAGAATTCACCGGTGCTGTTGTCGCCCTCCATAATCACACTGGGATATTTCCAGGTGATGGCGGATCCCACCTCGACCTGAGTCCAGGAGATCTTGCTGTTTCGGCCGCGGCAATGTCCGCGCTTGGTCACGAAGTTATAGATGCCGCCCTTCCCTTCGGTGTCACCGGCATACCAGTTCTGCACCGTGGAGTATTTCACCTCGGCATCATCCAGGGCAACGATTTCCACTACCGCGGCGTGCAGCTGGTTGGTGTCCCGCTGAGGAGCCGTACACCCCTCCAGATAGGAGCAGGAAGCCCCTTCTTCACACACGATCAATGTACGTTCAAACTGACCGGTGTCGGCTGCGTTGATGCGGAAGTATGTGGACAGCTCCACCGGACATTTCACTCCCTTGGGAATGAAACAGAAGGATCCGTCTGTGAAGACCGCGGAATTCAGGGCCGCGTAATAGTTGTCGCCAGGAGGCACCACTTTACCGAGGTACTTTTTCACCAGCTCGGGGTGATCCTGTATCGCTTCGGAAATGGAGCAGAAAATAATGCCCTTCTCCTCCAGCATTTCCTGATGAGTGGTGCCCACGGAGACGGAATCGAATACCACATCCATGGCCACACCGGACAGAGCGTCACGCTCATTCAGAGGAATGCCCAGACGCTCGAAGGTTTTCTGAAGTTCCGGGTCCAATTCGGTACTGTCCACCGCCTGTTTGGGCGCTGAG
This sequence comes from uncultured Verrucomicrobiota bacterium, assembly GCA_964625795.1. Classification (GTDB taxonomy): domain Bacteria; phylum Verrucomicrobiota; class Kiritimatiellia; order SS1-B-03-39; family UBA6053; genus UBA6053. Next base: position 2,115 of record CAZVCO010000069.1, read on the forward strand.
TAGTAATGGATATCCTGAAAGTCGATTTCGGGATAGTCCAGGTAGGCCCAGGTGGGAGACTTCATCTTCTGCCAGCGGCGATAGGCTTTCAGCCGCCATTCCAGCATCCATACCGGCTCCTTCTTTTTGGCGGAAATCATGGCAATGACTTCCTCACTCAGACCCTTGGGAATGGTGTCGGTTTCAATGTCGGTAAAAAATCCGTACTTGTAGTCCTGTACGAGATTACTGTCGGTATCAAATTCTGGCATATCAGGTTCTCCAGTTTGTATTCTAAATCAATATCGTTGGTTTTTCAGGAACCACAAAAGGCACATACGTCGCAGAAGTTGATGCCATGATTTGGTTGTGGACGAGGTTTTGTGTCTTTAGTGAGTTTTGTGGTCCCCATCACCTTAGACGGTGGCTGCGGACTGTTCGCGGACCCAGTCGTACCCTTTCTCCTCGAGCTCTTTCACCAGCTCCGGTCCACCAGACATCACCACTTTCCCCTCCAGGAGAATGTGCAGGTGATCCGGCTCAATGTAGGTTAAAATCCGTTCGTAGTGCGTGATCACCAGCAGACCGAGATCCGCACCTCTCATTTTATTCACGCCCTTGGCCACGACCTGAAGGGCATCGATGTCCAGCCCGGAATCGGTCTCGTCCATGATGGCCATGGTGGGATGGAACATCATCATCTGCAGAATCTCCATCCGCTTCTTTTCACCGCCGGAAAAGCCTTCATTCAGACCCCGGTTGGCGAATTTCGGATCCATATCGAGATAGGCCATATTTTCGCGCATCTCTTTCAGAAAGGCGGCGGAAGGTGCTTTGCCCTCGGGATGACGGGCATCCACCGCTTTTTTAAGGAAGTTGGATATGCTGACCCCGGGGATGGCCACCGGATACTGAAAACACAGGAACAGTCCGGCGCGGGCCCGTTCATCCGGATCCATCTCCAGGATGCTTTCTCCGTCCAGCAGAATATCTCCTTCGGTCACGTCATAGTCCGGATGGCCCATGATGACACTGGAGAGCGTGCTTTTCCCGGAGCCGTTCGGACCCATCAGGGCGTGAACCTCTCCTTTGTTGATGGTCAGATCGACCCCTTTGAGGATTTCAATATCGCCGGTGGAGGCGTGCAGGTTTTTAATTTCAAGATGTGGCATAATGGGTAAGTGTTAGGTGGTTAAGTTGTTAAGATTGTCGAGCGGGCATGTGCTGAACAGTCACTAATCATTGGTCACCAGTGACGACTGACGAATGACAAATGACTACAGATCAAACCCCAGGTCGAGTTTGGCTTCCTCGGACATCATTTCCGGACTCCAGGGGGGCTGCCAGACCAGATCGATCTGCACATCCTCGGCTCCGACCGAAAGACAGGATTCCCGCACGTCGTGAATGATCATGGGGCCGAACGGACAGGCAGGCGATGTGAGGGTCATTTCGACCCCTACCGACCGGTCATCATTCACGTTGACCTTGTAGATCAGACCCAGATCGTAAATGTTGTATTGAATTTCGGGGTCGACCACATTCCGAAGCACGTCTTTTACAGCGTCCTCAGTAAGCTCAGCAGGTTCATTCATGCCAGTTTCTCCATCAGTTGAGGTTCTTCGGTACCGGAAAGCACATCATCCAGCGGCAGGGATTCCACCTGATCGACCGCTCGGCGTTCGACTTCGCGGACCACGCCCTGTACATAACACGAAGGAAACGCACTCAGGATTCGGTGTCCAGCCGGACGCCGGGGGCGTCGCGGATCGACCGCCCGCATCACATCCCCAAGGGTGAGCTGCGACAACTCCTGCCCGAGCTCATATCCGCCCTGACTTCCTTTTTCCGCCTGAAGCAGGCCCGCCCGGGACAGCTTTTGCAGCACTTTGCCCAGATGCGGCTCGGGAATCGCGTAACGCTCAGACAATTCGCGGGTACTGACGCGGGTATTGGGCGCAATTTTGCCCAAATGCAGCAGCGCCACCATGGCGTATTGTGTTTGTTTCCCGAGTTTTATCATGGTGTTTACCCTATCCCCCATCTCCCGTGCTTGTCAAAGACAGAAAGCCGACTTTTTTTGTCGCCTATTGGCGTCAGCTGTTTGACACCCCAAACATAATAGGTCCTGCGAATAGAGTCACCTGCCTGGAGCCCATTTTCAGGCGATTCCGTACAGGTTTAACCACAACATTCACAAAAAGGCACAAAGAACTCGTATTAAACAGTTTGCGTAGTTTCTACAGTATATGTCTTCGTGCTTTTTCGTGCCCCTGGCCGTTCCCGCGGCCTCGCGGGCAGGCTTCTTGTGGCTATACCACAGCTTAAAAGGCTCTATTTTTGCGTATTTTGTGACTTCTGTGGTTCCCAACAACCACATGTTGCCAACATCCATCAGGACGGCTGCGGATCGTCCCCCTGCCCCGTCTCCTCCGATTCCCCATAGGAACCGTCTTCGTTCGGTTCTGCCGCTTTCCCAAGCTCCTGATCGGCATAAACGGCCGGAGTCTCCCCCAGAATCTGATCCACCCGGATCCGTTCGGCATCCAGATAGCCGTGGCGGGGATCGAGAGGATGTCGGAGCACCGGTCCAACTGCTTCGCCAAACCCTTCCCGTGGCACCTCCCCGGCCTGCACACACATCCACCACCGCTCCAGCAACAGTGAGTATGGTTCCGGAATCATGGCCACCATCCAGCTTGCCGCCACCCGGGCCCCCGTGACCGCCCGGAAATTCCATCCCTGCACCACCCGTGCAGGCGGCTCCTCTCTCACCCGGAGCTCCTCGGGCAGGGCCGGAAAGGCATAGGGCGAAAAGGGCAGCACCATCCACTGGTCATAGCCGGATTCCTTCACCAGACCGTAGAGAGGCGGATCCTCCTCCCGCACGGACGGCCATAAGCGGATCTGGTTGTCGGCGGGAGGCGGTTCTCCGCTGAAATCAAGATCTGACTGAACCAGAGGCCCGCCGGAAGGCTCCTCCCCCAGCCGTTTATCCAGCACGTACTCCTCCATCCATTTCTGCAGGGCGATCAAATCAGACTGGGCCGGCATCAGCTCTTCTCCTTCAGATCCATCATCAGGACATTCCCCCATACACCAGACAGTGAGAAAGCAGTTTCGGGATTCTAACGCTGTGAGAGTTCTTCATCATATAAACCCCCGAAGTTTTGTGTTCCCCGGTTTTCCACATTTTTTTTCTTTTAAAATCAGCTGACTGGCCTGATCCAGGGTGGACAGCACCAGTTGGGAAGCCGTTTCGGTGTCCAAGCCGGGAAATTCCGCCTTCACGTCCTCCGCCACGTTTTTCAATATCCGTCGGTGGGCGTTGTGCAGGGCGGTCTTTCCATAGCCGGTGTCGGCTCTGACCTGGGGATGGGAAAACACCCTCCCCTCCGCCCGCACTTCCAGGACCGCCAGATCCACCGGCTGAGCGGCCTCGATCAGGTCATGCGCCTGTTGGCTTTGCCACTGGCTCCACTCCGCAGCGTCATCGGTTCTCTCCGCCGGCAGGAGTTCACGCAGACATCGTCCGGAAGCCTCCGGCAGCGGTTCATCCAGCGAAAGGGCCGTGAAGGCGGCATGCTGCTGCCGCACCCACTCCCGGACCACATTGCGGACCAGGAGCATGATACCGCTTTGAATAGTGTCCAGATCGCGCTGCCCCCGGGTCATCAGCCAGTCCTTGTAGCGTTTGCCGTCGCGCCGGTCATGCAGCGCGCACCAGGTCTCGAATAAATGCGCACATTCCCGGTCCACCGGATACGGCAGATCTCCCCCATAGGCATTCAGCCGTTTGACCCGGGAGCGGAACCGGTCACCCACCACCTTCTCCAGTCCGGCTTTGGCCGCCTTCTCCAGTAATCCGAATGCACAGCGTTCATACCAGTCGGCCCACGCACCCCGTTCTGCCGCCGGATTCATGCGGCGCCGCTCCGGTTCAGCAGCGCCTCCAGCTCATCAGCCGAACGGGCCAGACTTCCTTTGCGGGCCTCCACCAGCGCCTGGGCACGGCGCCCCTGCTCCACCGCCGTTTCCACCTGATCAA
>CAZVCO010000069.1:6151-13766 GCA_964625795.1 uncultured Verrucomicrobiota bacterium
AAGTGGGGAAACGCCAGGGACTTGTGCGGAATCGCCATGGCCTCGACGAACAGCTCCTGAAACGACGGCTCCACCGCCGTTTCCACCTGATCAAAAGAGGCGCGCAGTACCGAGGCAACATCTGAGGGGGAATTGACCCGGGTCACCGCCTCAGCATCGGACAAATCGCGGATCACCGCCCGGAAATTATCCATGCCCGGTCCGGTAAGAATCCATTTGCCGGCATGAGCCGCCTCCAGCGGGTTCTGCCCCTCCGACCGGAAAAAGCTCTTTCCGATCACCACCCGGTCCGCCAGCCCGGTGAAATGTTTAAGTTCGCCCGTGGTATCCACCATCAGCACATCCGCCTCTCCCAGTTCCCCGTCGTTTGCACTGGACCAGCAGGCAGTACGCACCTCCAGTCTGTTCAGTTCACGCAGGATCTCCTCCCGTCGCTCCGCGTGCCGGGGCACCAGAATCAGGCGAAGCCCGTCCACCGTGTTGCGCAACTCCAGAAACGCCTCCACCAGCATGCCTTCCTCTCCTGGCCAGGTGGAGCTTCCTAGAATCACGCGGTCCCCCTCCTCCAGAAATCCGGCGCTCCGAAGTCGGTTCCACCGTTCCGCCTCGGCCTCTTCCTCACGCTGGAGTCCGTCATATTTGGCGCTGTGAAACACCCGGATCCGGTCCGGAGGAGCGCCCAGCCTCTTCATACGGTCGGCATCCTCCTCGCTCTGCATGCAGAAGCGGTCCACCAGAGGATAAATCCGCTGCGGAATTCCTTTCACTTTCTCCAGTCGGCGGAAGGACCGGTCCGACAGACGGCCGTTGAGCAGCATCACCGGCACCTCCTGCCGTTCACATTCCCACAACAGGTTGGGCCACAGCTCGGTCTCCACCAGCACCAGAGCCTGCGGACGGAGGGTCTCGAGGGCACGGCGGACCACCGGGGGGCTGTCCACCGGCGGATACAGGAGGACATCGCGTCCGGTCAGGGCCGTTTCTGCCAGACGGTGACCGGTGCTGGTATTGACCGTCACCACAAACCCGGCCTCCGGATGACGTGTTCTCCATTCCCGCATAAAGGCGTCCGCCACCCCGAATTCCCCCACACTCACAGCATGGATCCAGATCTTCCGACCTTCGGAAAGCCGCTTCCGCTTCTCTTCCGAAAGTCGGAACATGCGCTCTCCAAAATCCGCCCGGTATCCGCCCCGTTTGTGCATCCGCCACAGAAACCGCGGCATCATCAACAGATACCCCACATGGAAAAGCAGATTATAGAAAAAGCGGAACACGGGATTCTGCTAACAAAACCAGCCCGAATGTAAAGTCAGTGGGTTCCTCAGACCCCTCTTCATCCGTCGAAAACCAGATGAGACGGTCTGTCGCTCAATCTCAATTTACTTTATCTTTGTATTGTATTGATACAAAGCTATGATTGGTTTTGATCGGTAAGTTTACTGAGTCAACTTCGTTTCTGACTAGTCATTTTGAATCTTCGCAGTGGATAAAACCTGGACATCCTATTTTGATCCCGAGGTGGTGACCAAACTGGCCCATATCGGATTTAAACCCTCCGGCCTGGTGGAAGGCAGTCTGGTGGGCAATCACCGTTCTCCCTTTCACGGATTTGCCATCGAATTTGCGGGGCACCGCGGTTACGTGCCGGGCGACGACATCCGCCACCTGGACTGGACGGCGTACTACAAGACCGATAAGTACCTGATCAAACAGTACGAGCAGGAAACCAATTTCCTCGCGCATATTCTGGTGGATGTGAGCAAAAGCATGCAGTTCGAGCATGAACACGGCTCCAAGCAGGACTACGCCGCCTTCATCGCCACCGCCCTGGCCCAGGTGGTGGTGAACCAGTCCGACAGCGTGGGGGTGACCTTTTTCGACGAGGAGATTGTCGATACCATTCCGGTCACCAGCGGGCAGGACGTGGTGGATAAAATCGCCAATTTTTATGACGGACGTTCCTATAAATCCGGTCAGGGACTGGGTAATGTCCTGGATCTGGTGGCGGAACAGTGCGGTCGCCGCAGGGTTATCTTTTTGATCAGCGATTTTTTCGGCGATCCGGAGGAGACCTTCCGCGGACTCCGGCGTCTGCTGGATTCGAAACACGAAGTGGTGCTGCTGCAGATTGTCGATCCGCTGGAGCTGAGCTTTGATATCCCCGGCAAGGTCAAGTTTGTGGATCTGGAGGGCGACGCCTCGTTCGAAGCCCGCGGCACCACCATCCGCGATTCCTACGAGGAGCTGTTCAAGGAGTTCCTGGACGACGTGCATGACCGCGCCCTGCGACTGGGCATCGATCATATCCGCTGTGACATGGACACCCCGTTCGGGATGCATCTGGCCACCTATCTTTCCGGACGGGAGGCCCGCTGACCGTATGTCGTTTCTGAATCCTGGTCTCCTGTTTGGTCTGTTCGCTCTGGCGGTTCCCTTTATCGTCCTGCTGCTGTTCCGGAAAAAAATCGAACTGCATTTCGCGGCCTATGAATGGATGGCCAAAGCCTCGGTCAAAAAGCACAAGCAGAACTGGCTGGACGACCTGTTGAAACTACTGGCCAAGCTGTTGCTGCTTCTGCTCCTGGTATTGCTCATGGCCCGGCCGACCTTCACTGGCGCCGGCGGGGGGCGTCGGCTGGTGGTGATCGACACCACGCCCAGCATGGCCACGGTGATGGAGAACGGCACCCGGCTGTCACGGGCGCAGGAAATGGCCCGAAGCTTTCTGGAGGAGGCCGACGGCTCTTCGGCCGTGGCCGCGTTCGACGGCACCCTGACGCCTCTGGCTCCGCTCTCGGACTCCCCGGACCCCACGGTGGTCGAAACCGCAGCACTCACCGGCAATACCGGCGGATTCGAGGACTTCATCACCAGCCTGCTTGCGCTGGAAAATCTGTCCGCCACCCCGGAAGTGGTGTTTTTCACCGACGCCCAGCGTGCGGATTTTCAGGACCCCGCTGCCATCCGCCGTCTGTTGGAACCCCTGGCCCCCACCCGGATTGTGTTGGTGCCGGTGGACTCACGGGAGGACGTCGCCAACCTGGGCATCACCCGTCTGGAGCCTCCGGGCGAAGGGTATATGCCGGGCCGGGCCAATGCCCTGCAGGTCACGGTGCGGAATTTCTCGAATCAGCCTGCCGACTCCCTACCGGTGGTGCTGAAGATCGGCGAACGGATTCAGGACCGGGTGACCCTCACCCTGCCGCCGGGAGCGGAACAGACCGTGGATCTACTGGTCAGCACTCCCCCGGGCACCTCCGAAGCCATCACCGTGGAGCTGCCCCCCGATCTCTATCCTCCAGATGATGTGTGGAACCTGGTGGCGGATCCGCCCAGCCGTTTGCGGGTCCTGGCCGTGGCACCCGCTCCGGGTGAAGAACCATTTGAGTACGACATCTTTTTCCGCAGTGCCCTTCGCGCCTACGTTCCTGACACCCATTTGGTCTATCAACAGGTGCGTCCTCCGCAGTTACTGACCCTCCGCCTCCGGAATTACGATGTGGTGGCGACATTTGGAGTCGATCTTGCAGCCGGAGGGGCCATTCCCGCAGCTCTGGCCTCTTACGTGGAGGACGGAGGGGCATTGCTGGCTTTTGTGCCTCCGGACTCTTCGGGCAGTTGGCAGGGACTGGAATGGGATGCTGCACCTGAAGAGCAGGAGGCAGCGGTGCCCGATCCGGAACGACTGGCAGACGGAATATTGGAGTTCATGACCGCACCGGAACTCGATGCCTCCCGCATCCGCTTTCTCCGCTTTACCACCTTCCGCGCCCCGGAGGCGGAGGGCCTGCTTTATCTGGAGGATCAGCCGGATCCGGTGGTGGTGGGAATTGAACGGGGACGTGGCCGGATGGCGGTGGCCGGATTCATGCCCTATACCGGACACACCGATCTGATCTACAACCCCAATTTCGTTCAGACCGGGATGCGCCTGCTTCGCCGTACCCTGCCCGAATCGGGCATCCGCAGCTATACCGGACGTGAACTCGCCCACATCAAACTGCCCTCTTTGGAGCCGGATGCCCGCTACTCGCTCCGCCACGGTGACAATCCCTCCCAAGGGCTGGAGGTACAGCGCCCCGAGGGAGAAGATCCGTTTCTGCTGGGAGATCCGCTGACCGGGAATGCCTTCGCCACTGTTTTCCGGGATGAGGAGGAACTCTTCACTCTGGGCTACAACCTTACTCGTAAGGATTCCGATATCCGTGCCAGCGCCCCCACCGATCTGGAGCCGGTGCTGTCCGACACCCTGAGTGTCCGTGCCGATTCCTCTGACGGCGGGCCCATGAAGCTTGAGCAGACCGGTCTCATGGCCTTCCTGCTGCTGCTGGCCATCGGCTTTGATACCTACGCCCATCTGTGGAGGCGAACCTGAGATGGAATGGATCGGCAAACTTCTGATGACGCTGTTGGATTCCGGTGCCGGCATCGAGCTCACCCGGCTGAATTCGATCGAATTCCAGAGCTGGATTCCGTTTTGGTCCCTCCCCTTTCTGGCCGCCGGTATCGCCCTGGGCGTCACCTGGCTCTATCACCGTGCTGCACCCCGGGTGTCCCGACGAAAGCGGATCGCCCTTATCACCCTGCGCACGGCGGCATTGATCGGACTGCTGACCTGTCTGGTCCGTCCGGAGCTGGTGATTGAGGGAGAAGGAGTGCGCTCCGGACCGGTACCGGTGATTCTCGACGGTACGCAAAGCATGAACATCCGGGACGTGGCCGAACAGGAACGGACCCGCGCCGCCCGGGAACGGGTCGACCGGATGCTGGAGGAAGGCGAAGACGAAAAGGCGCTTGAACTCCAGTCCTACTGGGCGGGCCGCACCTTCGACGAGTATTTTCCCACTGTGCCGGTTGTGGCCGACGGGGACGAAACCTCCATCGCCGGCATGCTGGAGAGCGGCATCACTCCTTACCTCGGGGAGTATCTGCCTGGCATGGTGCTGGTGACCGATGGCGCCCACAACACTCCTCAGTCAGTGGAACGCATGATCCGGGTTGTGCGCAAACGTCGGGTGCCGGTCTACACCGTAGGGGTGGGAACCGCCAAGGCCGATGACGTAGCCGTGACCTATCTGGTCGGGGACGATGTGGTTTTTCTGACCGAGAAGGCCAAAACCTTTGTCAACCTGCAGCAGAGTGGATACGATGGTCAGCAGGTTCGGGTGAGAGTATTTCTGGATGATCAGGAGGTGTACGAGGGCGAACACGAACTGCAGCCCGGGGAAACCAGTGTTCCGGTGGAATATCAGCCCTATGCCAACGGCACCTTCCAGCTGCGGGCCGAGGTGGAACCCCTGAGCGGAGAGATCACCGAGGAGAACAATACTTATCTGCGCACCGTGCGGGTGATCGATGAGGAAATGCGGATTCTCATGATTTTCGGGGTGCCCACCTGGGAATACCGCTACCTCGAGGGTGCATTTGAGCGGGACAAGCGGGTGACGGTGGATGTCTACATGCCTTCCGTCGACTCCCGCCTCTTCACCCAGGGCGATGGCGGAAACTTTCTGCGTGAACTGCCGAAGGACGCTCAGGAACTGGGAGAGAACTACGATGCGGTATTCCTCTCCGCCATTCCTCTGAATGATCTGCCCGAAGATTTTGTGAAGGCCCTGCCGGAGTTTGTGGAGAATGCCGGCGGACTGGCGGTCATCTCCGATCCCACTTTCATTCCCTATACCCTGGGCGACAGTCCGCTGGAGCCACTCCTGCCCATCGTGCCCGGACGCGAGGTGGGCCGTACGTACCGCGACGAGTTGTTCAACCCCCGCAAGGATCCGGCCACCTTTGACCTGACCGATGACGGCGAAGCGAATCCCATGGTGTTGTTTTCCGGCAGTCAGGAGGAGAACCGTGAGATCTGGCAGTCCCTTCCCCCCATTTATCAGTACTATCCCGGCGGACGTCTGAAACCCTCCGCTCTCACCCTGCTGGTCACCTTCGAAACCGAGGACGGACAGCAGCATCCGGCCATCGTGCTGCAGACCTACGGCAAGGGCTCGGTTCTGTTTATGGGGTTCGACAGCACCTGGCGGTGGCGGCGGGAATTCGGCGACCGGTATTTCCGTGGATTCTGGGGGAAAGCGGTTCAATATCTCGCCCTGCCCCACCTGCTGAATGAAGCCGCCCAGTCCGTGATTCTGGCCGGTCAGGAAACCGCCTACACCGGAGAACGGATGAATATCCGCGCCCGGTTGAGTAATACGGATTTCTCTCCCTTCACCGGCAGCGGGCCTATCCTGACGCTGCGCGGAGAGGCGTTCCGCGATGAAGTGGAAATGACCCCCACTCCCGGACGTCCCGGCATTTACCGCGCGGAATACATGCCACGGCGCACCGGAACGCTTGAACTGTCCCTGCCCGACCGTTTCAACGCCAAGCCTCTGGAGCTGCGGGTGATGACCCAGCAGCGTGAATTCCGCAATGCGGAACTCAACCGCAGCCTGCTCGAACAGATCGCCGACGGAACCGGAGGTCTCTACCGAGATCTGGAGGATTCCGACGGACTGCTGGAGGACATCCTGGCTAACCGGCCGCGTCAGCCCATGCGTTTCGCCCGCAGTCTGTGGGATACCCCTTTGCTCTTGCTGCTGATTCTTTTCCTTCTCACCGCGGAGTGGATTCTCCGCAAATCCGCTTATCTTGACTGAACTGATGGACGCCGCCTTTTCCATGAAAACTTTTTCCCGCCGCCTGGAGCGCGCGTACATGCGTGCCCACCGCCGGGACCGGAACACGGTGCTCGGCTTTCTGATCGCGCAGACCCTGCTGGCGTTCTTTGTGGCCTATGTGCTGGACCGCTTCACCGGATTTCCCGCCCCGGTCCGGCTGGCGGTCACTGGCGGAATTCTCGGCGGTGTGCTGGGCTGGCAGCTCTTCCGGAACATGAACGTACTGCGGCGCAAGAAAGATCCCGAGAGCATGGCCCGCGATGTGGAACGCCGGGCAAAAGGCATCCGGCCCGGCGGGCTCTATTCCATGCTGGTATCGGCCACGGAATTCGGAGTGCTGGGACGCACCCCCGGATCGGAAGAGCTCCGTCAGCGCGTACTCAGCCAGGCGGAGGAGGCGGAATACGATCCCACCAAATTGGAGCTTCATCGTCGGGAGGACGCGGTTCGCACCCGTAAATGGCTGTTGGCGGCGTTGGCCGTGTATCTTCTCTGGACCGTGCTGGGGCCGGCCTCCATGGCCGTCTTTTTTGCCCGGGCTGTCGGTCTGCCTGCCGCCTACCCCACCCGCACCCGCATTGTCTCAGTCGAGGCCCCTGAAACCGTGGCCCGTTTTCAGGATATCACCTTCACCGTGACCGGCAGCGGGGAATTGCCGGCGCAGGGCTCGGTGGAGATCCAATACGACGGAAGCAAACGCTTTGATCTGGCCCTGGAACCGGTGGCGGATTCCCCCGGAGTCTACGCGGCTGTGCTGGAGCGTCCGCAGCGCAATGTTGAATATCAGGTCAAGCTGGGCGACGCCGAAAGTCAGTCCCGGACCTTGCGGGTGGTCACCCCGCCGGTGGTGGGATCCGGAACCCTGACCGTCTACCCCCCTGAGTATACTGACCTGTCGCCGCGTACCCGTCCACTGGGCAGTGTTGAGTTGTGGGAGG
>CAZVCO010000070.1:0-477 GCA_964625795.1 uncultured Verrucomicrobiota bacterium
GGGCGAAGGGCAACCGGCTTGTCGACCATGTGCTCACAAGCCATCGTTGTGAAACAGAAACCCGATCCAATGGGGTGTCAAATGGATAATCAGCATCCGATTCAGGTAGCCATGGTGATCTGGAGCTACTGGCCTGGGCACGAGGGTGGGGCGGAAAAACAATGTCGGAAACTGATCCCTTCTCTGGGAGCGGAACAGGTCTCCTGCCGGGTGGTGACCGCGCGGACGTCCCGAAGCAGAAAGCGCCGCGAATGGGACGGGGACTGTCAGTTGGTGCGGCTGGGGTGGAGTCTGCCGGTGTGGGAGAGTATCGCCACATGGACGGACAGAATGATCGGCCGCTGTTTTCGTGGCTCCCATCAAAAAGCCCGGCGTTCCGCCCGCCTGCGTGAGGCGCTCTCTTTCTGGGGAAAACTGCCCTGGGTGTTTCTGGCCCGCCTGGATTTTCTGATCTGTCTGCGACGGTGGCTTTCAGAG
>CAZVCO010000070.1:502-1815 GCA_964625795.1 uncultured Verrucomicrobiota bacterium
TCGTGGCTGGCCGGTGCCACCCGGCTTCTGGCGGAGAAGCACGGCATTCCTGTGTTGGCTAAAACTGCGAATTTTCCCGCGCTGAACCGTCTGGGATATGATGTGCCCTTCCGGGGACGGATCGCCCGGGCCCGGACCCGGTGTCAGTTTGTAGCCATGGCCCCCTTTTTACGCCAAAGTCTGGTGGAGGATGGTATTCCGCCGGATCATATTTATCTGGTTCCCAACGGCGTTGCCGTACCGGAACTCTCCTCTGAGCCTGCTCCGAACCCGGAGGTGCTCTTTGTGGGGAATTTCTCACAGGGAGTGGAGCACAAGGCCTTTGATCTGTTGCTCGATGCCTGGTGTGAGGTGGTGCGCGATGTTCCCGAGGCCTCGCTGCACCTGTTGGGTGATGGCGAGGTGATGCCTTGGCGGCACTATGCCGATCGGCTGGGAATCCAGGACAGCGTCCATTTCCACGGTTGGGTGCCGGATCCGTCCGTCTATTTCAAACGGGCACACCTTTTTGTCATGCCATCACGCACCGAGGGAATGTCCAATGCCCTGTTGGAGGCACAAAGCTGGGGAGTGCCCTGTCTGGTGTCGAACATTCCCGCCAACCGGCCGCTGGTGGAGGACGGGCGGACCGGAGAGCTTTTTGAACTCGATAATCCCCGTGCGTTGGCAGAACAGGCTGTGGCTCTGCTTAAAGATCCGCAACGATCCACTGGACTCGGTCAGGGGGGCAGAGAGCAGATTCAGGCCCACTACGCTCTGGATGTGGTGGCCAGACAAATGAAAGTGGTTTATGAAACTATTCTTATGAAGGAACAGGAGTGAAGCGCGTTCTTTGGGTCTGGGATGTGATGGATTTCGGCGGGCATGATTTGTCTGCGATCACTGCGGTAGAGGGCCTGTTAAAAACAACAGATTTTCAGGTGGGTGTGCTGCATACCGCCCGGAATGAGCGCCTTGCGGCGTCCTTGCGCGATTGTCAGCAACACTTCCCGCCCCTGGAAATTCTATCTCTGCCGCTGGAGAAATCCCGGTCGGAAAACCTGGATGGATTGATTGGAGGACTGCGAACGCGTCTGCTTGAACAGGCGATCAGCTGCTGGCAACCGGATCTGGTGATTAATGTGCAGGGATTTATCACCTTGGGGATCTGTGTGACAGCGGCCGCCCACAGAGCCCGGCTCCCCTTGATCGCATATTTGCCTATGACCCACCGGGTCACCGAACTGGTTCCGGGTCTGGTCAGCCGGATCCAGGATCTCGTGAATCGTGTCTGGTATCAGAGACCGGACCGGATCGTGGTGACCAGTCAACGC
>CAZVCO010000070.1:1825-13736 GCA_964625795.1 uncultured Verrucomicrobiota bacterium
AGAAGCTGGTATCGCAGCACCGAACTTCACCGGAACGTATTTCGGTGGTGGAATACGGCCCTTCTTCAGAGGGTGGTGTGAAGTGGGAGCGGGGAAGAGCCCGGAAGGAACTTGGCTTCGGAGACGAACCTCTGGTGGCAGTCATTGGGCGGGTTGAATTCAGACAGAAAAACCATGACGGATTCCTGCGCGCAGTGCATCAGTATTTTGGGTCTTTGCAGGGGATCCACTTTCTCGTTGTGGGGGAGGGACCTGATCTGGAGGCGGCGCAGTCTTTGGTAAGTGAATATAGACTGGAGGGTTTTGTCCACTTCCTGCCGTGGGTTCAGGATTTGGGCATGGTGTTCGGCGCCATTGATCTGTTGCTAATTCCGTCACGTTTTGAAGGTGTTCCATTGGTGATGCTGGAGGCAATGGCGGTGAGAGTTCCGGTGGCGGCCTCGGCGGTGGACGGCATGCTCGATTACCTTCCGGAGGAATCCCTTTTTCCACCTGAGAAGGGCCGGTTGATGGTGGAGACCATCCGGAAAACCCTGGCCAATACCAATGATGCTATGCTGGACGCCCAGCAGAGACGTATACGGGAGGTGGTGAATGCGGAAAATTTCTGCCGGTCCTTTGCGGACGTCATCACCGCAGAGCTGGAGGGAAGCCCAGCTCTGCCCCGTTCATCCTCTTACGGAACCCTGTAAAACGAGGCCGGTTAAGACAGCGTTCTGCTCGATTATGAAATCTGTCGTTCTGCTCCCTTACTGTCCCCTGCCTGCTGATACGGGAGGGAAAGCGGATATGCTCAAATACCTGAGGGTGCTGCGTGAGCTGGGGCCCTGCTGTCTGGCGTCCGCCAGAACAAAACCGGTAGGAGGAGGGTGGACAACTGAAGCGTGTGAGGCTCTGCGAGATATGGGGTTTACTCTGGAGTTCCGCGAAGACTGTCATCCCCGCCATTCGTTTTTGCAGTGGGCAGGAATAGCGTATGCGTCGCTTGCTTTGGTGTTGGGGCTCAAAAAAGCGTTTGGCCACGCCAATCCCTATCACCGGTATGCCTTCCCGAAAAGCTGGTGGTACAACCTGACTAAGGGGGCGGATGTGGCCTTGATCTATTACAGCTATTGGGCGCACCTCCCCTCTGCATGCCCAAAGGTGTTGGTCTTGCTCGATCTGTGGTCGAACTATATGTGGGGAGGCTCCGGACGTGAGACGCAGGAGATTGCGGCCTGTGATCATACCTTTGTGATTTCTATGTCAGAAATTACTCAGTTGAAAGCACGTGGAATCCGAAGACTTTCCTGGAGCCCTCCTTTGGTCTGGCCCGGTGAGTATCCTCCGGCGGAAGGTTGCGCGCTGATTGGGTCCGCAAACCGGTTCAATCTGGAAGGGCTGAGATGGCTCGAAAGGGCGGGAAGCCTGATCCGGGGTTGTCCAATCCGGGTGTATGGTGCTCTGTCCGGAAAAGTGAAGAACCATGTTCTGGAGCAAAGAGGGCGGTACGAAGAAACGGATCAACCTTACCGGGAGAATGGGCTGGTTCTACTGGCCACCGTACAGGGCATGGGGGTGCAGATAAAAACCATCGAGGCCCTCACCAGTGGACGTGCGGTGATTGCCCGGAAAGGAGCGGTCAGAGGGCTGCCTCCGGGTGAAGGTGCCTGGGTTGAGGTGGAAACGCCGGAAGAGGCGCTCGAGTGGATCTGCCGGCTCTCGGAAAACGAAGCGGAGCGCCGTCAATGGGCCGCGAAGACCCGGGCCTATGCCCGGCGGCATCTGGACGCCGATACCTTTCTGAAAGACATCAAGACAGTACTCCTCAAGGTGGGCCAGGGTGAGGGAGAGGCCGGTTCCTCAGTTGCGGTATCCTCCAGAAAAGATGATGCGTAACCGGTTGCTCATTCGGGTGCTTCAGGGACTGTGGGGCGGTTCGGCCGTTTTGGCTCTTGCCGCCATGCTGCTGCTCTGGTGGGGAAGGGAACGAGCTCTTTATCTGGGCCATTCTCCTGATCAGCAACGCCAGGTCCTGGTCGAACGGGCGGGGCTGGATCCGGCCACCCTGGATGCTGCTCGTCAGGTGGCGGTGCAGGTGAACGCCACCGGGGCCTATTCGCCGGGACAGGATCTTGTGAAGAAGTCCTATGCCACCTACCTGCTGCTACCCCGTAGAATGGAGGACTCGGCTGAAATCGGTCTGGAGACCTCCCCGTTGGATGCATCCACTTCCGGACCCTCTTCGGATACCGGTTTTCATACCGTAACGCCCACTCCGCGCGGTCTGCTGATCTCAGTGGTGGTGGTCACAGGCTTGGCCCTATTGTTGGGAGCGACGGTGTTCCGCACGCTGGACACCACCTTCCCGGAACGAATGGCCTGTGCGGCGGGAGTCACCTTCGTGTTTGTAGTGGGGAGTAAAGGGGTGACCGGAGAATTGATGTGGGGGGGGATTGGAATCATTTTTCTGGGGATGACCGGTATTGCTGCGGGACTGCTGCATTCACGTCACTCCATGGCGGCAACCCGGAGAAAAGCCGCCGATTACCTGCGGACCCATAGCATGGAGACCGTTTGTCTGATCCTTACTCTCCTCTTTCTTTTATGGAGCTTTTTGATGGCCGTATCGGTGGTTCCGGATGACTGGGATAGCTGGGCGCAGTGGGCACCAAAAGCCAAAATTCTGGCCCTGGCCGAGGCGGATCTTACCCAGGTGAGTTTTTTTGTGCCGGGCTCTGCTGATTATCCTCTCCTGTGGCCCTCGGTCTGGGCCTTCTCGGGCTGGTTGTCCGGAGGCTGGGAAGAGCAATGGAGCAAAGGATGGAGCGTGATCTTTCTGGCCTTGACCGTTTGGCAGCTCGGCGCCCTTTCCATCCGGTTCCGTCCTTTCCACGATACTGCCCGGCTGTGGTGGCCCGCCCTGTTCGTCACCATGCCCGCCATTCCGCTTATTGCGTCCTGGGCATATGCGGAATCAGCCCTTTGGCTGATGCTGGTCTGTGCCTCGGGCCGGCTGTTCGTGTGGCAGCGCACGCGCCTGGTTCGTGATCTCATGCTGGCCGGGCTCTTTACCGGGCTGGCCACCGCCACTAAAAATGAGGGATTTGCTTTTTCACTTCTGGCCGGATGCTGGGTTCTCTTTACCGGCAAACATGTGAAACAGACCTGTATCTTCATGTTGCCTGCTCTGATGATGTTCGGATGTTGGCGAGCGGTGGTGGGGTCTTTCGGTTCATTCGACAGCCATGTCTTTCAGAGCGGGGGTGGACCGGGCTATTTCTTTGCGAATGTCCCTGAACTATTGGCAGGGTTTTCATTTTCACTCCTCCATAACTGGTTCAGTTTCCGCCAGTGGCTTTTTGTTCTTCCCGTGCTGACACTTCTCGCGCTGCTCCTGTGGGTCCGGCAGACAGGCGGTCATCGACTGTCTTACCTGCTCCCGTTTGGATATCTCGGCCTCCTTAGTCTGGTGATTCTTTTTTACGGGCCGGAGTGGCAGTGGCAGATGAGTGTGGCCTGGAACCGACTCAGTGCACAATTTCTGGCCGTGCTTTTCCCCGCCCTCATTGTGATCAACCCCGGAAATGAACAAGCCTGATTTGAGCTGCTTATTCGACCGATTCCGGAAGGCCGTTCCGATGACAAACGGGAAGGTCTGGTCCAGGCAACCGGGTCTGGTATGCAACCGGTTATCCATACATGTTTTCGTGATTTTATTGCCAGTCTTCAATGTTTGGGTAAATAAAACCTTCCTCCCTTTTTATCACCACAACGTTGAGAGAGCCTTATCTGCTTGAACGAATATCCCGGAAATTTATGATCAACTCCTCACTCAACCTGAGCGTGATCGGTCTTGGTTATGTTGGGCTTCCTTTAGCTGTGGAGTTTGGCAAACAGTACCCTACGACCGGCTTCGACATACACAAAGAACGTCTTGGTGAATTAAAGAAAGGGATTGATCGGACCCGGGAGGTCCGATCAGAAGAGCTTCAGGCGGCCTCTTTACTCCGATTCTCTGATGATCCCGGGGACTTAAGGGATACGGATATCTTTATCGTCACAGTTCCAACCCCGATTGATAAAACCCATCAACCAGATCTGACTCCTCTTCGCCTGGCGGCAGAAACGGTTGGGCAGACCATGAAACCGGGGGCAATCGTCGTATTTGAAAGCACAGTTTATCCAGGGTGCACCGAGGAGGTATGCGTACCGATACTTGAGAGTGTCAGCGGTCTGAAATTCAATCAGGGTTTTTTCTGCGGCTACAGCCCCGAGCGGATCAATCCCGGTGATAAAGTCCATACGGTGACCAAAATTCTTAAAGTCACTTCGGGATCCACTCCGGAAATAGCGGAGCAGGTTGATGAGCTTTACAAGAGTATCATCACAGCCGGCACCTATAAAGCTTCCTCTATCAAAGTGGCGGAAGCCGCAAAGGTGATCGAAAACTCACAGCGGGACATCAATATCGCATTTGTAAATGAATTGGCATTGATTTTTGATAAGCTGGGAATCGATACAGAAGAGGTCCTGGCGGCGGCCGGCACGAAATGGAATTTTATGCCGTTTCGTCCAGGGCTGGTCGGCGGACATTGTATCGGAGTCGATCCCTATTATCTAACCCACAAGGCGGAGGCGGTGGGGTACCATCCACAGATCATCCTGGCCGGGCGACGCCTGAACGACAGCATGGGCGAGCAAGTGGCCAATAGGGTAGTAAAATTACTTATCAAAAAAGGTCATCGCATTCACCGTGCCAAGGTCTGCGTACTGGGGATCACCTTCAAAGAGAATTGTCCGGATATCCGTAATTCCCGTGTTATAGATGTCATTCGGGAGCTTGAGGCGTATGGATGTGCTGTGTCACTCTATGATCCCTGGGCAGATCCTGATGAAGTCCGCAGAGAATACGGCCTGGAGCTTTTGGCGGAAAGCGATATGGATCTGAAGTCGGCAGATGCTGTCGTCTTAGCTGTCTCCCACTCAGACTTTGAAGCACTGGACTTACGGGAATGTAAAAAAGAAGGGACGCTTATTTTTGATATTAAATCTGTGCTTCCCCGCGATCTGGTGGATGGAAGACTTTGAACAAAGGCGTAATGAAACAGAAAATGTATCTTGTCACCGGCGTCGCCGGATTCATTGCCGCCCGTACTGCAGAGACTCTCTTGGAGCAGGGGCATGAGGTGGTGGGTGTCGATAATCTGAATGATTATTACGATCTACGATTGAAAACCTTCCGGTTACGGCAATTGGCTATGGCCGGGAAGGCCGGCGATGAGGTGGTGGAGCGTCTGAATCCTTTGAACGCCACCGCCACAGACTATGCCGGACCTGAAAGCTTCACGGCCGGCAATTTCCATTTCAAGCATTTGGATATTGAAGACAAAGCCGCACTGAAAAAGCTGTTTGAGGAGCACCAATTTGATGGCGTGCTGAATTTGGCGGCACGTGCGGGGGTCCGTTACAGCATGATTGACCCGGAAGTCTACATGACGACAAATGCGATGGGTACGCTGTACCTCATGGATGAGATGAGAAAACAGGGCTGTGAAAAGCTGGTTCTCGCCAGCACCTCCTCGCTCTATGCGGGTCAGCCCATGCCGTTCAAAGAGGACCTCCCGGTCAATTCACCGATCAGCCCATATGCCGCCAGTAAGAAAGCGGCGGAGATGATGGCGTACAGCTACAACTATTTATACGATATCGATGTGACCGTGGTGAGGTATTTCACCGTTTATGGCCCCGCAGGACGTCCGGACATGTGTATTTTCCGATTCATCAAATGGGTGGATGAGGGGAAACCGATTGAGCTCTTTGGCGATGGAACTCAAAGCCGGGACTTTACTTACGTGGACGACATCGCACGCGGGACGATTGCAGCATTAAAACCGGTGGGCTACGAGGTTGTGAATCTGGGCGGGGGAAACCGGCCCATTGACCTCAATGAGGTCATTGCGTTTATTGAAAAAGGTCTTGGTGAAAAAGCGCAGATTAAGAATCTGCCTTTCCACAAGGCGGACATCAAAGAGACCTCTGCGGATATTACCAAAGCGAACGGGTTACTGGCATGGCAGCCTCAAACCACTCCGGAGATTGGCTTCCAAAAAACTCTGGATTGGTATATCTCCAATCGGTCATGGCTGAAGCATGTTCAGCTTTAAACCGCGTTGATGTCATGTTCCGTCAGGAGGCTCAGAGGATCAGCACTGCGTGGTTGCCGGCTCCGGCAGAGGCCATGGATTCACGGATGGACTTGTCGGGGTGCACTCCATGACCAGCGTCGGCACATGTAACTATTTATTCACTCCATTTTTGTTTGCGGCGATGGAATCCTCCCGGAGAGGGGCCGGATATTTTATTAAACACCTTCTGGTGCTTACCGCACCTTTCAGTATCTCTCTGATGCTTTTTGTGAGCGGGCACCCCGCCGATTGGTTTGCCTCCTTTCACCCCTTTTTTGCTCATCCTGCATTCACCTGCCTTTATCCTTTCTAAAGGTGAAACAGATGTATTCCCCGTCATTGCACAAGAATAGCCGGAAAAATCACCTCAGACTCTTCTGGCCCGGTATGCTGTTTTTTGTGGTCTGCGGAATGATGCTGCGTCCACACGGCGATACGTTCACCGCTCTGGATCATTCGGGATACCGCCTGATGGCCTACGCGTTTTCACAGGGACGCGACGTGCACGAAACCGATCATATGCTGGCGGAACTGCCGGAGGAGCTCCGGCAGGGAGTCATGCTGCTTCCTCATATGATGGAGCGGAATACCCGTGACCGGTCCTTTCTCGTTCACGCACTGGAATATCCTGAAACCGAGCCGTTTTTTTATCCGACCCTGCCGTGGCTGGCCGCCGCCGTAGCTCGCGTGGCCGGATCATGGGCGATGGATCTGGTGATGCCGCTGATGGGCATTGCCAGTTTTTTTCTGCTGGCGTGGCTGGCCCGGCGGTACACCTCCGGCCTACTCCCGGCGGTGGCCGTGGCTGCCGTTTGCTGGTTGGGTGGTCCGCTGTTTCTTTGGACCTTCAGAGGATTTTACGCGGAGGCGGCCGGCGTTTTACCACTTTTTCTGGCGCTGGCACTTTGGCTGGGGCCGAAAAGGCTTCCGGTTGTCCGGGCGGCATTGAGTGGTCTCCTTCTGTCGGTGGCCATCTGTTTCCATCCGGTGTATGTATCCATCAGCCTGCCCCTTCTCCTGTGCATGGTGTTGGATCCGGAGCTCCGCCTGCGTGCGTCCGCCCTGGCCTGCACGGGTTTCGGGATCGGCCTGGGCGTATTTGTCTGGATGACCAACCGGATTGCGTCCCCCTACGGACCGCTGTCTTTGGAGCACATGGGCAACCATGTGGCGGCAAATGAATCCTACCGTATTCCCGTGCTGATCGCAGCGACCACCCTTTGCGCCGCCATTCCCCTTTTTGTGCTGAGGGACAGGTGGAGGCCATGGCTTACCCGTGCCGCCAGCTGTCTGCCGGGCCGTCTTGCGTTTTCCTTGCTGGCGTTGAGCCCCCTGTTCTGGTCCCTGTTGTTCTGGAGGCGGTCGGACTGGGTGCAGGCCGGCCTCTCCGAACTCTGGGATGGAATCCGGATTCCCTTTGGTCTCTTCCTGGCTGCGGGGGTTGTTTCTCTGATGATGTCGAAAAAGCATCTTCGCTTTTTTTCTGTTTTTATGGTCTTTCTCGCGACCTCCACCCTGTTTGTCTATCTGAAAGGCGCCGAGCAAATGGGCCTGTGGAGCCAGCGGAGGCTGGTGCCGGCACTTGCGCTGCTTACGGTTGCCCTGCTTCCCTACCTCATCGATGCAGGCCGTGGGTTTATCAGGTTGATGGAAGGAATCCGTTTGAAAGGTACGGGGTCTGTTTTGGTGATCGGTTTCCTGCTTACGGCGGCCCTGGCGAATGTGGTCCGGTGGCCTGCTCCTTATTTCACCCGGGTGGAGGCGGATGTTCTGGGAAAAGTTCATGAACTCAAAAATGAGCTGGGGCACACCTTGACATTTTTTGATTATCATCCCTTCAGCTTTCCCTTTTCGGTCGACAATCGAACCCGTGCATTCGGGATCGGTCAACAATCCCGCGCCTATATAGGCCCTGTCATGGACTGGCTGAGGCTGCGGTTGAGGGAGGAGCCTGTGATGATCATGTCCGCCTATCAGAATCCAGGAATCGAACATGAAACAAGGCTTTCGACAGCGGGGATTCATTCCATGGAATTCTCCCGTGTCCGTTCGGCATCCTCTCTTCCTGCAGTGCGTCAGCCTGTCACCGTCACCCTGAGAGAACTGAAAATGGAACCCCTTGGTGGTGAAGAGGAAATCATTGCGGAAAAAATACTGGATGGTGGGCCTTTGGGACTGCGCGGTCCCTGGGCGGAAAGCCGTCGGATCCTCGAGCATCCGACGGGAAACACCGTGCCGGCCGACTGGAGTCGGGAGGGCAGTGGCCTGATTGGTCCCGTCCCCACCGACACCATGATGGTGACCATGACGATTCTTTGTTCGTCTGGTCGTGAGGTGCCTCAACTCATGCGAATTGTGCCGCCCTGGGGTGGCGACGACATCGAGGTTCTGGTGAACCCCGGGGTGGCCTTTTATAACATCGATTTTCACGCACGGCATGGACAAGAGGCCGAACGCCAAACCGGAACCTATCGGCTTTATGCCCGGAGCCCCTATGATCCCGCGAAGGACGGCATTTCCGGTTTCCCCTCTGATCTGGGGATTCTGGTGGCGTCGGTCCGTTTCGAGCGGTCCCGCGTGATTGACTTTTAGTGACGCTCTTCATACGTGGACTCAATGGAATCCGCGTCCGGACATCACGAAGCCCGACCTCCAGAGGTCGGGCTTTTGATTATCCCCTGTTACAATGAAGAGCGCTCACTGCCCTCTTTGATTGAAGAGGTGCGTGCTGATGCTCCGAATCTGGACGTTCTGGTCGTGAATGACGGTTCGACTGACCGCACCCGCGGGGTGGCAAAAAGGCTGGGGGTCCATCTGATTGATCTGCCCTGTAATCTCGGAGTGGGTCCGGCCTTTCAGGCCGGGATGCAGTTCGCAGTGGAATGGGGGTATGATCTAGTGGTGCGGATCGACGGAGACGGTCAGCACCCGCCCGCCGAAATTTCCAAGCTGATTCAGAAAGCCTCTGAGGTGGAGGCGGATCTCATTATCGGGTCCCGGTTCGGCGGGCAGAATGAGATCATCAGTTCGCGACTGCGGTATCTCGGAGTATGGGGCCTGGCGTTTATCCTCGGACGAATCTGCCGGGCCGAACTCACCGACCCCACCTCCGGCTTCTGGCTGGTGCGTAAGCCGCTCTTTACCTATTTTGCTGAAGAGTTCCCCACCGATTATCCTGAGCCCGAAGCGCTGGCGTTATTGCGGCGGCAGGGGTATGAGTTTGCGGAATGTCCCGTTCGCTTTCGGCCCCGCACGGCCGGCCAGTCTTCCATCCGGACCTGGGGCACGGTTCAGTTTATGCTGAAAGTCGGACTGGCGTTGTTCGTGGACCGGTTGCGTCCGGTCAACCGTCATTTCGCAAAGGGGGCGGAGCATGAGTGAATTTGAAATCAAAGAACTGGTGGACCAGCTCCTCTTTTTCCTTTCCCAGAATCTGGGAGTCACGCTGCCACGGATCCTGGCAGGTGTTCTGGGGCTGGGTGGTGCATTTTTTGCCTGCATCCGTTTCTGGGAGCGGCGGTGGCGGCTGCTGCCCTCCCTTGCGGCCTGGCTGGCCGGCGGATTTCTTTTTGCCATTGCGCTGAGTCCCCAACTGCTGCATGCGGTTCTGCAGATGAGTTTTCTTGACCGCATCCGGGTGATGCTGGGGGGGCTGAGCCTCCTGGTGTTCTCCATCACCTTTGAATCCATCCGGATTTCACGTCTGAAAGAACGCTACGCCTTTTTATGGCTGGGCACCTCTTTCATGGTGCTCCTCTCGGCGTTGTTTCCCTGGATCATTGATCTCATTACCGGCACCCTCGGGGTTCAGTATGTGACGGCAATCGTGGTGGTGGTGTTCACCTTTCTGCTTCTGGTCGCGTTTCATTTTTCCATCGCACTCTCCGGCCTGGAACAGGACCGGGCCAGCATTGCCCAGAAGTGCGCATTGCTGGAATTACGCCTTACCTCTCTGGAGAAGGCGGTCTTTGAGGGACGGCCGTTGTTGAAAGCCAGACCGCCTGCCGATCCGGCAAAGCCGACAGGATCCGGATCTGCCTTAAAGGAGGAACTGCCGGTGAACCTGCCCCGTAAACTCAGTGGCGGTAAAGTGGCGGCCTGGGCTGTTGTTGTCACGGCCTGGTTACTGGTGGTCTGGGCCGGACTGCAGACCCGCGAACCGATGGTGGGAGATGAGGTGACGCATTATTATATGCTGACGCATCAGGCGGAGTTGCTGCCCCGTCCGGTTTTTCAGTCCCTCATTCCGGTTGAATTTTCCGAGCAGCCCGAACTGCGCAACTACCCCCATGTAAACGGTTGGCATTACCTCGGCGCATGGGTGTACCGGATTCTGCCTTCCCGGTTCGCGGTGGTTCAGCTCTTCCACTCGCTCTTTTTCCTTCAGTTGCTGTGGTTCTGTTACCGCTGGGCCGTTTACCGCCGCGGACAGCAGGGATATTCTCCCTTTCTCTTTGTGCTCCTGGTGGCCACCCTGCCCATGAACCTGTTTTTCGGAACGGCGCTGTATCAGGATGTTCCTCTGGCTGCACAGGCGGTGACGGCGTTCTATTTTCTTGACCGGCGCCGCTTTGCCCTGGCGGGACTGTTCATCGCACTGGCCATGTGGGTGAAGGTTACCGGGGTGCTTTTTCTGCCCTTTTTCTTCATTGTGGCTGCCGCCAAGGCATTGGAGGAACCCGATGCTCCGCAGCGCATACCGGGTCAGCTTCTCCTGCTGGGGAAACGCTTGGCTCTGCCACTGTTGCTGTGCACGCTGACCTTTGCAGGGAATTCGATCTCCCTGTCCCGGTTCGGTAATGCGGACTATCTGCCTGAAGCCCGGCTGCGGCAGGCAGCGGGGCGGATATTTTCAACCGGGCGTGACGATCAGAAGTCAGCGGAGCCCGCCGAGTCTTCCGCGAAAACGGCGGTGATGGAAACCATTGGACCACCGGACTATGAGATTGTGGCCAACCATCCCGGCGATCTGCGCAATCCCATGAATGCCGTGATTTATGGAGGGGGTGCTCTCTGGCTGGTGGTGCTGACCGGATTCTCCGGGCTGATCCGCCCTCGTGGGCCCACTATTATGAAGGGAGGTAGCCGCCGGCACGCCTGGCCTATGCTGGTGGGTGCAGGATATATGGCCTGCGTGGCCATTCTGACCTCGACGGCTCCGGATGTGCGGTTTTTCCTCCCCGGGATTCCCTTCCTCATCCTGCCCCTCTCCGAATGGACCATGCGTATGCCCAGAATCAAAGCGGTGTTGCTGATCATCACCGTGGTGGGCGTGCTGCAGTCAGGATATGTCGTGCGCAAATTCCTGAATATGAGGGCAGTCTCGGAGGAGCTTAAAGAGGGAATTCGTTTTCTGCGCGAGTCCCCACCTGAGCCGGAACGGGTCTTTATGTATCCGGAGGGGAATTACCGACTCTTCTCCGTCGAACATGACTGGTATTTGGATTATGCCATCCAGGATTTCTGGACCATGACGGAGACGGAGCAGCTTGCGGTGTTCCGACGTCGGAATATCGGGGGCGTGGTGGTGAAGAAACATCTCATCGGCCCGGTGCGGAATCCCCGCCGCGACCTGGGAAGCTACCCTCCGGAATTCGTGGATTCACTCCGGAACTCCTCTTCGTACCAACTGGTCTTCGAAAATGACGAACTGATCGTCTTTTACCTGAATTCCGCTCCTTTGCCGGCAGCTGATTAAACAGCATCGCACCGTTAACCGGCCTGGTTACTCCGTAAAGGGTTCT
>CAZVCO010000071.1:0-2955 GCA_964625795.1 uncultured Verrucomicrobiota bacterium
CTGGTGAATCCCGGCATGCCCATTCCGCCGGACGCCAAAGCGGTGCATGGCATCTCTGATCTGGATGTGAAAGAGGAACCGCCTATTCAGGACATCATGACCTCTTTTACGGAGTACTGCGGTGATCTGCCGCTGGTGGCGCACAACGCAAAGTTCGATTTCAAATTCCTCGAGGCCGCCGTCAAACGCACCAAGTGCAAGGCGCCGAAAGGGCAGATTCTCGACACCTACGGTCTGGCCAAAAAAGTGTTCCCCGGCATGATCAACTACCGCCTGGAAACCCTCACCAAATATTTTGAATTCCCCAACACCGTCTTTCACCGGGCCTCCGAGGACGCGGAGTATTGCGGCAAAGTATTTCTGCGCATTCTGGAACGGCTGGAACAGGCCGATGTCTCGATCGAAATCCCCTCCCTGGTGGAGCTGGGCGAGATGAAAACCATGACCTTCCCCCAGATTGCCCCCGCCGGTGAACAGCTGGGACTTTTTTAAGGTTTTCGGCGGGGACCGCCGAACTACTCAACCTTGACCTTTCGCCGGGGAATCACCGCGTCCCCCTCCATCTGACGGGCCATCAGCCAGAGGGTATCGGACACCCGGTTGAGCCAGATCACAGTCAGGGGATTGCGAAGAAACCCTGATTCCATCAATCCCACCGCCTCCTGTTCGCAGCGGCGGAACACGGTGCGGGCATGGTCGAGATGGGCGGCCACCGGATGCCCCCCCGGGATCACGAAATCCTTGGGCAGAGGGGTGACCGCCTCCAGTCCGTCCCGGAAACGGTCCAGTTCGTCCATCATCTCCTGCGTCACCCGGTGACGTTTGGTGCTGTCGGGATGGGTGGCCAGATCCGCCCCTACTTCAAAACAGGTGGTCTGAAGCCATAACAGCTGTTCTTTCAGTCCGTCAGATTCCGTCAGACTCCGGGCAATGCCCAGAATACTCACCGCCTCGTCCAGCGCTCCGTAGGCCCGGGGCGCCGGATCGGATTTGGACACCTCCTGACCGGAAAAGAGTCTGGTGCGTCCGTGATCACCTGTTCGGGTTGTGATGCTCATGTCCGTTTTCATAAGGCTCCTGAGCGGAAAGGCAATGATGCAACCGGAGGAATGACGGGTCGGGCATGTGCAAAGGAAGGGCCAACAGCCTGACATCCCACAGCAAAGGCCGACAGGCCTGGAGAAGGGCCGTTGGTCCTCATGTTTGGCACACCTGATCGTGAAAGGCGATTTCCGTGATACACCTTCTCCTGATAAATGTTCCGGAGAAAGTTCTGGACGGAGCTCAATATCTTTACTTACTTAAGATTATACTTACCGATCAGTACGCTTCCGCGAAGAAACGTAATTTCTCACAGAATGGCAACCCAAAGGACCCCCTTTATGAAAAGGACGATCTTTTCTCTCTCTCTTTTAACCCTTGGTCTCAGCTTCTTTTCCCCGATGCTGCGGGCACAGGAAACCGAAACAGAACCACCCGCCGCCCCCGCACTGGAGGCTCCTGCCGAAACCCCGGACGCTTCCGTCAACCCTCTCCTGGACAAACTGCGTGGCAGCGGAAAAACCGGTATCGCCCTGTTCATCATTTCAGTCATCGGCTTCTCCTTTGCTTTTGAACGGGTGTTTCATCTTCGGAAATCCCTCATTACCCCTTCAGGTCTGGCCGCCAAAGCTGACGAGCGGTGGCAGGCCGGTGATGTGGACGGCGCCAGGAAGCTCGCTGAGGAAAATCCTTCCGTGCTGGGGAAAGTGATTGTGGCCATGGCGGATCACCGAAACGCTTCCCACGGTGATGTCTCGACCCTGTCGGGAGACCTGGCCAGCCGTGAAATGCGCTACCACCTTCAACGCGCCTATCCCCTGGCCGTGGTGGCCACCATCAGCCCCCTCCTCGGCCTCTTCGGCACGGTGTACGGGATGATCGGAGCGTTCGAATCCGTGGCTCTGGCCGGAGAGATGGGGGATCCCTCCATTATGGCCGGAGATATCTCGTTTGCCCTGATCACCACCGCTCTCGGCCTGGTCATCGCGGTGCCCAGTCTGGCCGCCTACCACTTCTTCCGCATCCGCACCAATCTTCTGGCCCTGGGGCTGGAGGAACAGCTGAGCCATCTCATGAGCCGCTGGTTCGGACCGGATCAATCCCGGGAGGCCTGACATGCAGCTGAATCTGGATGATGGCGACGACATCTCCGTCGACATGGGCCCACTCATCGACTGTGTGTTCCTGTTGCTGATTTTCTTTCTGGTGTCCACCACCATGAAAAAACCGGAACGGGAGATTCCGGTGGAACTTCCGCCCCCGGCCATTTCGGCGATCGAACGGCCCTCTCTCAATGTGCAGAACCTGGTGATCGATGCGGAGGGCTCCTTCTACTGGGGAGAGACTCCGGTGGGTCAACAGGATCTGCATAACCGGGTGCGTGACTTCGCGGAAGCCACACCGGACGGACGGCTGCGGATCCGGGTCGACCGGAATGCCCCTTCCCGTCTGCTGGTGCAGGTGCTGGATCTGGTCACCTATGAGGGTCTGACCAACTACGCAATCCACACCCAGAACGACAAGGTGCCCAGCGCCAGAGATCTGACCGCCGCGCCATGACGGACTCCGATCCCTCCCCGTTCACAGAACGGAAATCCAACCCCTGGCTCTGGATTGTGCCCTCCGTCATTCTGCACGTGGTGATTCTGGTCGTCTGGCTGTCGATGCCCGAACCCCCGCCCCGGATGCCGGGTGAACGCAAACTGACCATTCAGGAGGAACAGGCCGAGCAGCTGCAGCAGCATGTGGAGGATGCCAATCTGCGGGAACTGCGCGCGGAGGTGGCTCAAATGCAGGCCATCAAAGAACGCATGGCCCGCATCCGGGCGGAAAAGATGCAGGAACTGAGAACCTTTGAAGAGACCATGCTGCAGGAGGCCCCGAACGACATTGCCGGGCTGATCTCCGAACTGC
>CAZVCO010000071.1:2965-13698 GCA_964625795.1 uncultured Verrucomicrobiota bacterium
GGAGTCCGTCCGGGAGCTGATCGTCAGCACGATGGCCTCTCTGGAGAAGATCCGTGAAGCCTCCGAACCGGTGGAAAGCCTGCTGGACAAAGATCCGGTCGCCGGAATACGGGCGTTGAAGGATCTGGTGCCGGTCCGCAATGAAATCGCCGGTGTGCGCGATGTGTTGGAGGAAAATCTGAATACCGCCAAGGCGATTGCTGGTTCCATCCGCACAAAAACAGAATGGATTTCAGATACGGACCTCCTGAACCGCATCGACCGTCTGCTGGACGGCGTGGAGTCCATGAACGAAGGGATGAACGAACTGAACCAGGAGATCGGCAGTTCGGTGGGCGGCCGTCCGCGCAGATTTCTGAACGAACTGGCAGAAGCGGAAGAATCCTCCATCAACACCCTGCAGGCCTACGAAGAAATGGTGAACAAGGGGGATCAGCGGGACAACCGACTGAAACGGGACTACGGCCGCCTGCAATGGAGGCTGAAGGAAGCGTTCCGGCGTCCGGCAAACCCTGAGGTGTTTGCGGAATTTCTCAACCGGCAGGAGACATTTGTTCGTCAGGCCACTGAACTCCAATCCGAATTGGAGGCCATGTAATGAATCTGTTTCCACACCTTCGTTCTTTTGCAATCCTGGTCTTTGCTTTGATGACGGTACTGTCATCGGCCCTGCATCTGAACGCGGAGCAGCAGAGCAGTCCGCTGTTACTGAAAGAGGGGCTGGATCTTTTTGAGCCGGAAGAGGATGTCGCCCCTTCCGGTCTGGATGTGGTGGAGGCGTATGAAGAGGCCAAGCGACTCGAAGCCGAGATTGTGGAGATGTTCCGGGAAATGCGGGCGGCGGATCTGTCCATGGTGCAGCGCCAGACCCTGGCCCGCTCGCTGGAAGCCACCCTGGTTCCGCTCAGTGACCGCGCGGAGATCAATACCGGGCTTCTGCGCAGAAAAGTGAATAATGCTGAGGATATTCAGGAGTATCAAGCGGAGCTGGCGGTGGTGATGCAGGAGACGGATGCCATTGTAGCCAATGCACAGGAGTTGCTGGAGATCTATCTCGAAGAACAAACCTCATCGTCGGAAGCGTCAGCCGAACGCCGCCGTCAGGAAGAGGAGGAAATGGCCTCTGCGGAAATGGAGGCCGCGCGCGAAGCCTCGGAAACCCAGGCGGAACGCGAAGCCCGCGAAGTCCGGGAGGCCACAGAACGCGTGGAACGGGAACGATTGACCCAACAGGCCGAGGAGGAACTGAAAGAGACCGAACTGAATTTGGAGCAGGCCCAGAAGGAAATTCAGGCCGCTAAACAGCTGGCAGAGAAGGAGACCTCGCAGTTGGAAAAGGAGATCGCGCAGAAAAAGGGGAAGACGACAGAGAAGAAAGAGGCAAAAGAGTCCACAGAACCGGAAGCATCCCAGGCCGCTGAACAAACAGCAGCCAGACAGGAATCACAGAAAGCCAAAAAACAACAGACGGCATCGGCGGAACAAGCTGCGAAAAAAGAAACGAATCTTGAGGAATGGAAAGAGCTGAAAGAGAAAGTTGAAACGGCGGAAACCGCGGTAAAAGAAGTACTGGAGGAAACGAAAAACATCGGTGAAGCCTCCGAAGAGAAGCTGGCCAGAGCAGAAGAGGCGATGGAGAGCATGCAGGAGGCGCTTGCCTCCGCCATGTCGGCGGACTCCGCCGCCTCGGAACTGGCGGAATCCCAGGAGAGCGGAGAGACGGAGTCCTCTGCGGAAACCGACCAGAATGCCTCGGAGAGGGAATCCTCCGCGAAAAAGGCGAAAGACCACACCCGGAATGCAGTCAGCCGTATCGAGAGTGCAAAGAACTCGCTGGATTCCGCCTCTTCCGCCCTGGCCGCCCTCAAAGAGAAAAGTGGTGGTGGTGGCGGCGGTTCGGGTACAAATAACGGGGTCGCAATGCGTCAGGCCATGGGCCGGCTCGCTCAGGCACGCTCAGGAAAATGGCTGGATGTCACCAACCAGATGCGGGGAAACAACCTCAACGCCCAGCCAACCGAGGTGGGGTCTTCCGGACGGCCGCCTCTATGGAACAGCAGGGAGGAACTGGAAACGGCCCCTTCCATCCGCAAGGTGATGGCCGACAGCCGTCCCGGAGACGACTGGTATTTTATCGGAGACTGGTACGTCCTCAGCCGCTACAACAATGAGGGACGGGAGAATCTTCAGAAGGTCTATCCACCGGAGTCGGTTCTCGACCTCAATGCGCATTACGTCAGCGAGGACGCCAGGCCCATGCAGTGGGAATACGAGAGCTATGCGCCTCCCATGGTGGTTCCCTACGGCTGGGAGTCGTGGAAAATCTATTACTTTTACACCGAACTGTATGTCGAACAGGAGACCGAGGCCTGGATCGCCATCGGCAGCGACGACCGCTCCGATCTGTGGATTAATGACCTGCCCGTCTGGCACAGCGCCAACCGGCACAAAGGCTGGACGCCCGATGAAGGCTTCCGCAAGGTGGTGTTTCAGCCGGGACACAACAAACTCCTCCTCCGCCTGGAGAACGGCCATCAGGGCCTGGGCTTTTCACTCTACCTGAATTTTTCCGACCGATGATGCGGTTAAGGTTTCCTTGCCGCTTCCCGGAGAAAACTTCCGAAGTTCGGAAACCGTCCTGATGGTGGTTTCCGAGTTTCGGAAACATGACTTTTTGACCAAAGTCCCCCCATAACCGCGCGTTCTATCGTCCGGGTATGTCCCGGGGGATGTTCCATTTGGAGATCCCGTTTCGTGGGACCGGAGTGCTATAAAGCGGTACCTCGCAGGCTCGGGACCGCACTCCAAAGACGCTTCGCGTCACATTGCTCCGTACGACATGTTGCGGCGAAGCCGCCTTGGAGTGCGGTCCCGAGCCTGCGAGGTACCGCTTTAACACCTGCTGGGTACAAGCAGCTCCGGTCAGTCGGATTTGATCAAATGCCGGGGAAGGTCTTCGATCTTTTCGCAACCGATCTGCTGCATGACCTGTTGTAACTGACGCTTGAGCATGATCATGGCGTGTTCGCCTCCCGTGTCGCCCAGGGCACACACGCTGTACATAAAGGTCCGGCCCATGAAGGCGGCTTTGGCACCACTGGCAATTGCGCAGGCGATATCCGGACCTTCCTGAACCCCGCCGTCTATCATCACCGTGGTCTTGTCCCCGTACGTTTTGGCCAGCCGGGTCATGGCCACAATGGTGGATTCCCCGTTGTCCAGCTGCCGTCCGCCATGGTTGGACACAAAGAATCCATCGATCCCCGCCGCCAGGGCTTTGTCGACATCCTCTTCGTTCACCAGTCCCTTGACCACCAAATTGCCCTTCCATTTATCGCGGATGGCTTTGATCTTCTCCTCGGTCAACCGTCCGTTGAAGGTCTTGTTCATGAACAGCCCCAGGTGCTTCATGCTCAGTCCCGGAGGAATGTAGGGGGTCATGGTTTTGAATTCGGGTTTTCCGTGCTTCAGCTGTCCAAGACACCAGAGCGGTGCCCCCAGCATCTGCAGCACATTACGCAGCGACATCTGAGGGGGAATGGAGAGTCCGTTGCGGATCTCGCGGGGCCGGTAGGCAAAGGTGGGCGTGTCGGCCAGAATCACCAGGGTCCTGATTCCGGACTCCCACACCCGGTCCAGCAGTTTGTCGCGCAGTTCATCTTCGGCCGGATGGTACAACTGGAACCAGGCTTCTCCGTCGGTAATCTCCGCAATGTCCTCCACGCTGGCGGTGGACACCGTACTCAGGGTGAAGGGAATATTGTGCGCCTTCGCGGCTTTGGCCAGGATTTCACAGGACCCGGGCCACATCAGCCCCTGCAGCCCCACCGGCGCCACTCCGAAGGGGGCGTCGTAGGTTTTTCCGAACAGTTCACACGACATGTCCGCACCTGCGTATTCCCGCAAATACCAGGGCTTCAGCTGAATATCCTTTATCTCACTCCGGTTCCGTTCGCGGTTGATATCCGCAAAACATCCCGCTTCCAGATAGTCATACGCAAACCCGGGGATCCGCCACCGGGCGCGTTTCTTCAGATACTGGGTCGACGGGACCTGGGAGTTATACGCGTCTTCCATCGGGTGAGATCCGGGTCAAGCGTTACAGACTGTCCAGTGCTCCGGCCACCGCTTCGGCGGTAAGGCCGAAGTGCTCCCAGACTTCCGCGTGTCCTTCCGAGGGAGCCACGGTGGGATCGGTGATGCCCACGTGGGCCAGCGGAACTTTGCCGGCGGCCTGACTCAGCACCAGCGAGGCGAATCCGCGGATGCCGACGCCGGCATGTCCGATGATTCCGTCCTCCACCGTGACCAGTCCTTCCGGATAGGCCTTGATCAACCCCTCCAGCTCTCCTTCGCCAAAGGGCAGGCCGTTGATGACATACACATCGGTGTCCGAGCGGTCTTTGGCCGCTTCGTCCGCCAGATACGCGGTGGCGCCCATGGCCAGAACGGCTTTGGAAGCCCCGTCACGTTTCTTCAAAGCGGTGACCGGCTCCCATTCGTCTTCCGGATTAAAGAGCGCGGATCCATCCTCTTTGGCCAGCACCGGGAGATTGTCCCGGGGAATGCCCACGATACTGGCGCCGTAACGGGCGCAGGCATCGGTCGAGGCCAGGAACGCAGCCCGGGCGTCGGCCGGGGTGTAGAAGCGGTCGAGATAGGGCAGGTATCCCATGGCGAGGGTGATCCAGTCCAGTGACCAGCCGGAGAAGTGATCGCGGCCGGTGCAGGCCCCCACGTGGGAGAGATGCATGATGGCGTTCAGGCCTTCATTTTTTCCGTTGAGGTTGCGGGTGTAGCGCCACATCTCCAGACCTTCCCGGGCAATGCCTTCGAAGAAAGCGGCAAAGGTGGCGAAGACCACCGCATGCGGTTCATGATCCGCCATGGCGATTCCATTGGCCATGAGGGCGGAGACCTGTTCCTCAATACTCATCTGGAAATTGTTTTTGGCCGGAATGAATCCGGCCGCCTTGGCCAGCTTGGTGGAGGGATCCAGATCGCAGCTGACGTTGAAGAAACGGGCGGGATAGGTTTTAGCCACCAGCGCGTAGCCTTCCTGACAGCCGGCCCGGGCACTGACGGATTTTCCGGGTGCGGGCAGCTCCACCTCCTGACGGATCTGGGGATCGAGCGTGAGGTTGGGCGTTCCGGGCGCAGGACGTTTTTTCGTCACCACTACCCGCGGTTCCGCATCTTTCAGCCGTGAAATCGCGGCGATCTCCGCCTCATCATCCTGGAACATGGGGTTTGAAAGTACTTCAGACAGCTCCCGCCCTTTCATGTGGCCGTCGTGGTGCCCTTCTCCGCCGGGGAGTTCGTTCACCAGAAAAATACATTCCAGCATGGGCATCACATCGCGCCAGGACATGAGGGAACCGGGCACCGTGATTTTGGTGTCCATCGTCACCCCGTGCTCGTCGGCCATGTTGCTGACCTCCAGGCCGATGCCGTACGTTTCGCCCAGTTCGGTCAGGGTGCATTCAAATCCGGTGGGATAAATCAGTGAGGGTTTCCCCTGCTTGGCCAGAGCGGCTGCCTGCTTGTAGGCCTGGAACAGGGCCTGATGGTCGTGCAGGCTCACCAGTTCGATGATTTCGATTCCCAGGGACTTGATCACCGGACGGGGATCTTTGTCCATGATGGACCGGGTCGAGCCCGAAAGCTGAATCCCATTGCGGTGCATGACAAAACAGATGGGCGCGCCGTGAAGATCCGCACCGTTGAATCCGTTCAGAGCCTGACCGGAGATCCAGCCGGCATCGCCGCAATGACAGATGGTCATGGCCTCTTCGCCGTGGATGGATTTTGCTGCCAGAGACTGACCGACCGCCACCGGAATCATCACCCCGAGCCGTCCGCCATTCATCTGGGTGCCGCCCGGCAGCCAGGAGACGTGCCCGGCAATATCAAGTCCGCGGCGGAAGCCCTCCACCACGGTTTCAGAATCAATAAATCCCAGTGCGGCCAGCGCGGCGTAATAGCCGATGGAGGTGTGCGCGTGCTCGATGGTATACTGTTTGGTGGTGGTGTCCGATACCGCCATGGTCATCAGCAGAGACGGGATCAGTTCCAGACCGCCACCCAGGTGATCGAGTTCGTTGATTTTCGCCAGGGAGGCCAGAGAGCCGAGGGCGGTGGCGGCAGCCCGTTTCTCCAGACCTTTGAGAACCGCGATGTCCTCCGCAGTGAGGCCGTCGGCGTTCAGGTCCAGTTGAAAGGGAAGAACGCGGCTCTCCACTTCGTCTTTCATGTACTGAGCGGAGGCGAGGAGTGCGTCGTTACGGGATTGTTGGGCGTGAAGGGTGTGTGTTGTCATAATAGATGATAAAGTCAGTCAGTTATCTCCCCATACGTTCGCGGGAGTCAATTGGCAAGGATTTCTGACTTACCACCACAAACTCTATCCCTTCCAGCAGGGCACGCCGCAACAGGAACGGATTAAAAAGAAGAGGTTGTCTGTAGAACCTCGCTCAAATGATGGTGGAGGTCAGGCGTTGCGTCGCCAACGGTTGCTGCAGGAAGTAACAGATGACGAAAAATAAGGCCATTGGGCAGGCGAGGTGTGTTCCCAACCAAACGAGGCAATTTCACAGACTCCACCCAGATCAGGAACCCTTTATCAGGCAAACGGCCATGACGCCCTTCGAGAAGGCGTTTTAATTGCTCCTGTGTGCCCGAACCAATCATCAAATCATGATTTCTCCAGGATGCAGGAATCTCATCGGACAGATCCTCCACTTCCACTTCTGCATCCTCCAACAGCTTCAGATATGGGTTATTTCTGCCAAACACTACCACTTCGCCATCGTGATCCGTAATGATCTGTTCGATCAGGGTTCTGGTTACGTCCTGAACCTCCTCTTTCGGAGGATAAACTGTGACAAAGAGCTGCCCCAACAGCACCGTATCCTTATCTTCAATCTGAGCAGCAACTCTACACAAGAAAAGACTGGATCGTTCGACCTTAGGCATCGGCACCGTCAATGAAAGGCTATGAATGCTTTTCTTCTCTTCTGCCAAAAAGGATCCTACTTCGACAGCTTTTTGTAAAGGAGCAGCCAGCCCGCTGGTGATCTGAAAAAGGTCATAAGAGATCTTACAGGACTGACCTTCCGGAATGATCAATTTAAAGGGTATTTCACAAGGTTCGCCTGAAAAAACACTGACACTCCATTTGAGAGTCCCACTCTCTGAATCCGTCACCGGAAGCAAGATGGGCGACTCTGCTTTAAGGTTGTAAACCCCTGGTCCACTCATCAAAAGCAGAAAATACAACCCTTTGGTCAGAGGGCCTACAGCAGTAAAGAGAAACCGAAAAATGAGGGGATGGATTTTCATAGGATGCGAGTATGCAAATAAGTTTATTAAGATAGTTGCTAAGGATGTTCGTCTAAAGAATTAAACTCTTTTAAGGCCTCTTTGACAATAGGTATGACTTCAGCGGCCGGAATAACATAAAACCCGAAAGAATTATGAAGAATAACGCCACCAGGAAAAACAGAGAAGTTTGGACGCCTGTTGTCAACTTTCTTAAACTCTTCCAGATCATCCAATATCCTGGTCCACTCTCTGAGACCTGTGCCTTTCGGCTTCTCTTTCAAATCCAACGGTATCGAAATATCTATTCCTGGAGTATACAAACCGTTGCGCTTCGTTAATCCAAACCTTGAAATTAGGTGAAATGGCCTGCCTGTTGAAGATATAGAAAACCCTTTTTTACGAGTGGTGAATCCAGAATTAAAGGGCTTTTTCAAGCTCTTTCTTTGTTTTGCCTTAAGCCGGGTCCATTCCCCCTCATCCTCATTAAACAGGAAGTTATGAAGCAGCAGTTCACGTCTAGAAGTTCGATATAAAGTAGGCTTATATCCTGATTTTTCATAAATGAATGGAGGTTTTAATGGAAGATCCCTACTCGTAGCCATCGTTTCGGCCTTCCCCGTTATCAAATGAATACGGACCAGACCGCTACTGAGATCTTTAGAATGTTTTGCACCTTCCGTATACGATACGTAGATGTATTTTTCTGTC
The DNA here is from genome assembly GCA_964625795.1 of uncultured Verrucomicrobiota bacterium. Lineage (GTDB taxonomy): Bacteria > Verrucomicrobiota > Kiritimatiellia > SS1-B-03-39 > UBA6053 > UBA6053. The sequence goes on from CAZVCO010000071.1 coordinate 10,997, forward strand.
AGTTTGATGGAAGTAATGTGAACTAGGTTTTTATTCTCCGCTTCGCGCAAAACTATGGGATTCTCATAATACGACCATTTCTTGGTTTCCAGATCTACCACCACAAGTTGATCAAGCTTACGGTCTGGCAAGTCTATACGTTGAAAAACCAATTTGTTGTTACACACGTCAATGGTTTGGGCATGCCAATCTGAATTCTCATAAAACCCGGTGTTAGTAGGGAGATGTACCACCTTACGAATTTCTTTATTTTCAAGGTCTATCAACACGAATCCAAACTCATACAGGCCGATCCATAATCCCTCTTTAGTTTTCAGGACTTCGTGGACAAATTGTCGGAAATTGTGTTTATCCTTTTTCTTAAAATGCGGATTGGGGTGGGTGAGAAAAGGCTGATAAAACTTTCCAGGGTCCAGGGTTCTGTTCGATGTGAGTTGAATGGATTTCGTGGGCCTTCGTTTTCGCTCTAAATTTCCCGCTTTCACAGCGGGAAGAATCGTGATCGGTTCGCCTCCCGAACGTAACAATACATCATTCATGGGTTTAAGGAATTTTTCGCCGACATCATGCCGTATGGCATCTGAATAAGGCGACTCTGGAATGCGGGCGACTATGTTTTTCTGGGCTTTCTCCATCAAAGACCTCGCCGTATCAAGATCCTCAGCAGCAAACCGATCAGGGAATTCTTTCAGTACTGTGGCACTCCCAGTCTCCGCCATTGCTTTCATTTTCAACAGCCACCAGTCCCGTAGTTTCAGCTTAAATTCAGGGAGAATTCTCTTATTAGACGATCCGGTATATTCGAATTTACCGGGAGGCGTCCAATACTCCCTGTTCATCCCCGTCCGCGGGCTGTAAGGAAAGGTTCGGCGGTCTAAATTATTTTGGTTTTCCTGGGGCGGAGTGGACCAGATTTCCAACATAGCTCGCTTTTTCGATACGTATGTCCCTAAAAGGGAATGATCTGATGCCAGCAGCTTATCCATTAAGATCATGGATTTCTCAAACACGTTATGAAGCTCGTCCGGCGAAACTGACGTGGCGGATTTCACCTTATATCCTAAATACTGAATGTCTGGGTTATTTGAGGCTAAAAAGTATTTTGGCATACGAAAAAGCGCGGTGTCTTTACGGCTGGCAACATAGCTTTTCAAATCCATGTTCGATAAATATACCTTGTACACCCCGTGCTTTGAAAAAGGAAACTCCAGAGTAGCAACTTCTTCCAGAATCTTAAGGATCTTTTCCGCTAAAGATTCATCATTCGGGCATAAATACGGGAGTACGGATAAATATACACCCAGGATAGTATGATACGCATGAGCTCTCTCGCTCTTGTACTCTTTTTTTAAGAAAATATCAGTTGTGTTATGGATGTTTTCAATGAGGGCATCCAGGCGTTGTTGGTGTACATCCACCATGGATAAAGGTTGTAGCATTCGTATAGGTGACACCATCAGCTTCAAGTACTCAGGAAACCGCTTGATCACTGTCTTTTCAAAGTCGTGTCCATTAGGATTTTCAACGATGAATCGTAACAATGACAGTAACTCCTCCGAACAGGTAAGGTATTCCTCTGCCGAAAGCTCCAGTGGTCCGGGAGGAAGTAACAGGGGAGCCCGGTACGCCAGCACCATATCTTCTCCACCAAAGCGCTTCGGCTTGTCTTTGATCGAATTATTAGAAGTTCGAAGCATATTTGCCAGAGCGAGAATTTTGTATTCGAGAATCTTTGGATCCTTACTGCCCAGAACTGATGCTGCTGTCACCGTCGCATACATATTCTTCCATTCTTGAGCATGTTTTAATCGGTTAGCTTCTTCCATGTAGGCCTTGGCCTCCTCTTCAGAGGTCCATGCTTCCGCCGTTGTTCCCTCCAGCTTCTTCAACACATGATTCGCCATCCGATCTATCAATTCTGAAAGGGCATCACTGCGCCCTGAAAGAGAAACGAGAGTTGAGGCATCCTGTGATGCTGACCGTACCCGAACCTTAAGTCTCACATCTTCATCGGAGGTCGATAGATAATCAATGGTTCCATCCAGAATCCATCCACTATTCAAAAATGATTTTTGATTATCTGTCAGTGTTTTTTCGAGATACAGAGCTTCCATTTCATCCCGCTCAAGGAAGAAGAGGTTCTTCCGCCTGGCCAATCTCGCACCCAGCCCCTTGGCAATTGCACTCCGTAATTCTTTGTCCTTAAATGAAATTCGTGTAGACGACAACGTGGACAAAGAAATCAGGATGGCTTCATCGAGAGGGGTGGTTACTCTGCCCACGGACTTCTTAATTCGTTCGCCAATGTTTTGAGCGAGGTTAACCGGACTTCCATCAGTTTGCACCCGATAATAAAATTGGTCAACAATTAGTCCAGTAGATGAAGAGATCAGCTTAACCTCTATTTGGTTCTCATGATGAGTGAGCATAATCACCGCATCGGCCCCCATCAATTCTCCAACCTGAACCCTTACGCCTACCGTTTTGAGTCCTGCATGTGGCAACTGATGTTCTTTCACTACCTTCTGCAATTCCGTTCTCTCAACGACCTCAAGTCGAGATTCTTGGGAAAGAAAAGAGAGCAATAAATCTTCGACAGGACCTACCCCCTTTTCATTACTCAAAATCGCCAGAGATAGTCCGGCGGCAGGCACAGGGATCGAATCCATATTCGAGGATACGTCGCCGACCATGTCCATCCA
>CAZVCO010000072.1:0-10246 GCA_964625795.1 uncultured Verrucomicrobiota bacterium
GCGCAGGATCACGTCGCCGACGCGCAGCCCGTACCGGATCCCGTCGAACCGGGACAGATTGACCGAGGCTTCGGCCGGAGCCAGAATGTAATACACACTGACCGCATACTCCAGATGCGGAAACGAAACCGGCACCGGCTCCGCCCCCAGTTCCACGCAGGTCTCAATGGCCGCCCGCACCCTGGCCGCCACATCCGGACGCACGCCGGAGGCGAAAAACTCCTCCGCGATGCCGATTTTCATCCCCTTGAGATCTCCGGTCAGCCCGGCGGCAAATTCCGGCACCGGTTCGGGGTCGCTGGTGGTGTCGCGCGGATCGTGACCGGCGATTACCTGCAGGGTGTCCGCCGCATCCGCCACCGTTTTCGACAACACTCCCACCTGATCCAGCGAACTGGCAAACGCGGTGAGTCCGTAGCGGCTGACCCGTCCGTATCCCGGTTTCAGCCCCACGCACCCACAGAAGGACGCCGGCTGTCGCACACTGCCCCCGGTGTCACTGCCCAGCGAAACAATCGCCTCGTCCGCCGCCACCGCCGCCGCACTTCCGCCGCTGGATCCGCCGGACACATGCCCGGGATTCCAGGGGTTTTTGGTCACTCCGTAGGCCGAATGCTCGGTGGAGGCCCCCATAGCAAATTCATCCATGTTCACCCGCCCGAACGGAATCCCCCCCGCCGCTTTCACCTTCGCCACGCAGGTCGCATCATAAGGAGACGTGTATCCTTCTAATAACTTCGAGGCGCATCGGCAGGACTGCCCCTTCACATTAAGTAAATCCTTCATGGCCACCGGAATGCCCAGCAATGGCCCGTCCTCCCCGTCGGCTCTTTTTTTGTCCGCCGCATCCGCCGCCTCCAGCCCCTGCTCCACCTCCACCTCCAGATAGGCATTCAGCCCGCCATCCACCGCCTGAATGCGGTCGGCGACATCCTGCACGATCTCCCTGGAGGAACAGTCGCCCGCCTCCAGCATCGCCCGCAGCTCGCGGATGGTTTTACCGGCAAGTCCGCTCATACATCCTCCATCATCTGCGGCACCCGGATCAGATCGCCCACCCGCGCAGGGGCATTCGCCAGCATCGCGTCGCGGCCGGGGCCGGGCACCGGCTCATCCTCCCGCAGCACATTTTGGCGGGGACGCGGATGCGACATCGGCTCCACCCCGTCCAGATCGAGTTCGTTCAGCTTGTGAATGTAGGCCACCACCGCATCCAGCTCCCCCTGAAACTGCTCCACCTCCTCATCCGTCAGCGCCAGCCTGGCGAGATTGGCCACATACGATACGTCAACATGTTCCAGATCGGGAGAAGAATCACTCATGCCGCCCCGCTATCGTCCCATCCCCCTCCGGTCAAGCGCTTGCCGTGAGAAGGCGGTGGACAACCGGAGGGCTTTCCGATTGAAAAAAGGCATGAAACGTCTGCTGATCCTTGCCGTCTTCACCCTGATTGCAGGGATGGGCGTGCTCTGGCTGATTGGAGTGCTGTGGATGGATCAGCTGATCTTCCACCCCCCGCCGCCCGGCTACCCGGCTGAAGAACCCTATCAGTTCACCGCTCTGTCCGACGGCACCCGCATCGCCTACCGGATCTGGGACAATCCCCGCTCGGACCGGGTCATGGTCTACAGCCACGGCAATGCGGAGGATATGGGTAATCTGGAGGGCATCATGCCCTTTTACCGGGACCTGGGCTACACAGTGGTGGTCTATGATTACCCCGGCTACGGTCAGAGCGGTGGCACCCCAGGCGTGGTGGGGGCCACCGACGCCCTGCGCCGGGTGGTACAGACCGTTTCCGAAGATCGGAACCTCCGGCCTGAACAGCTTACGATGTTCGGAAAGTCGATCGGAGGAGGCCCCGCTACTGCGGTGGCGGCGGAACTGCCGGTGGGCGGGCTCATTCTCGAGAGCAGCTTCGCCTCCATCTTTCAGGTGCCTTTCCCCCCCCCCCGCCTGCCGCTGGACGCTTTTCGGAACGACGCACGGCTGACGTCGGTCACCTGTCCGGTGCTGATCATTCACGGCACCCGGGACACCGTGATCGATCCCCTCCACGCCAATCGGCTCTATGCCGCCGCGAATGAACCCAAACGGCTGCTCTGGGTTGAGGGGGCCGGGCACAACGATCTCCTGCTGAAACACGGGGAGGACTACGTTTCCGTGCTGCGCGATTTTCCGCGTTCGGTCACCGAAAAGTAGCGTCAGGCATCTGCCGCCAGCTGCGCGAGCGCCCAGCGGGCATGATCGGCAATCAGCGGCTCCCGGTCATCCGCCAACCGCTCCAGCGGGGCCTCGGCCGCGGGCTGACCGCTGTTGCCCAGCGCCACCGCCACATTCCGCAGCAGCCCTCTGCGTTTCGGCCGCATCAGCGGCGTGCCGGCAAACCGCTGCAGAAATCCCTCCTCATCCAGCCCGGCCAGGTCCTCCAGCCGGGGAGCCATACGGTCCGTTTCGGGCAGGAGCCAGGGATCCCGGCCGGTGCGGCTGTACTGTTTCACCCAGGGGCAGACCTCCTGACAGACATCGCAGCCGAAAATCCAGTTTCCCAGCTTCGGACGCAACTCCTGCGGGATCTCGCCCCGGTTTTCGATGGTCTGATAGGAAATACACAGCCGGCTGTCTAAAATATACTCGGCCGGAAACGCGTGGGTGGGGCAGGAGGTGAGACATCGGGTGCAGGAGCCGCACTCCGCGGTGCGCCCGTCGGACAGGGGCAGGGCATTGCCGGTTCCGGGGGTGGGCGCATCCGGGGTGAGCCCGATGTTGAGGAGCAGCCCGCCCAGAAAGAGCATCGATCCCCATTCGGGATGAATCAGCAGGGTGTTCCGTCCGATAAACCCCAGCCCCGCCGCCAGGGCGGCATCGTGTTCCAGCATGGGGCGGGCATCATTGAAATACACCGATTCGGTGCCGGACGGACCGTTGTCGGTCACCCAGTCAGCCAATTTCTGCAGCCGTTTGCGGATGACCTTGTGATAATCGCGCCCCCAGGCGTAGCGGGCGATCCGCCCGCGCATGGGATCGTTCCACACCGCGGGATCGGGGGCCTGAGTGACGTACGATACCCCCACCACCAGCATGGACTTCGCTTCCGGCACCCAGGTGCCGGGATCGCAGCGGGTCTCCACGTTCCGGGCAATCCAGTCCATATCCGCATGATATCCCTGCCGGAGCCAGGCCCGGTAGGCCGCGGCATGACGGGCCGGCTGCACCTCGGCGATACCGGCCAGATCAAACCCGAGCTCCCGGGCCGCCGCCTTCAGATCTTCAGAAAAGCTCACGGCTCACCAGGACCATTCATCCTCCTGATGACGGGGGTCTTCAGGATTGAGGATCAGTTCCGAATAATACCGCAGATCAAGGGACAGCGGACCCGCAGCTTCGGAGCTTCCAGTGAGAACACCCTGATCCATCCGTTCCAGCTTCAACGTCAGAACCTCATCCGCCAGAGAGATGACCTTCACCTGACCGGCCTCCGCAGGCGCAGCCTCCTTGCGGGTTTCCGGATTGAACCGGATCTCCCCCACCCGCTCCAGGGGCACCTGGAATTCGGCAAACTCATTTTTGAAGGTCAGCACGCCCTCCACCAGATGGATCACCTCTCCCACAAACTCATCCCCGGTGGTGGTCATGAGCCAGTCGTGACCTTCTCCGGGCTCATCCTGACCGGTCCGCAATTCCCCGTCCCATTCCCGAATGCGGATTCCGGAGACGCGGATCACGGCGTTTCCCTGGGTGTACAGCAGCACATCATCGCCTGGAACCTTCCCATCAAACATATCCCGCCACTGACCGATCACTTTTCCATCGATGAGGAAAACAGTCTGCTTCTTCTCCCGGTCGAGATGTATGACCAGTCTGGCCATGCCGTCCTGCAGATCATGCTGGATCTGCTGATTCAAAAAGTTGTTCCGTCCGATGTTGTTATAATTCCGGTAGGCCCGCAGATAGTTGTTCTGAAGGGAGATGACCGAGGCATTCTGATTGGGATTCTGCGTGTTATCTCCCCAGTACCCCAGTTGAAAATTCAGCATGCCTTTCCATTCCAGATCCATGGAGAGGGTAACCCGGTTGGGCAGGGATTCCGGACGGTAGACGGCCACCAGATTCTGACCGGTGGCGTAGAGAGCGCGGTCCTGATAAAACCACTGTTCGTTCCCGCCACCGAGATTGTTATAGGTCCACTCCTCATCGGAGCCGGGCCCATCGTAAAGACTGGTGTCCAGCGGATTCGGGACGATCCTGTTCACCAGATCCGCCTGCAGGGTCACCGGTCCGGTGGCCGGTGACTGAAGGGAGAGCCGGCCGTTCTGCAGTCCGGTAATCTCCCCCCGGTACACATCCCCGTTGGTCAGTTCAATCTGCGGTAACTGTAAAAGAGCTTTAGGTGAGGTTCCATCCGTGCGCAGCTTAATCGCTTTCAGATTCCGGGTGGCGAAACGAATCGGAGCCTCCACATCCGGATGCTCCCACACCAGCCGCTCCTCATCCACCTGAAGCAGGGTGCCGGTCAGTTCATTTCCGTTCAGAAACCGTACAGTATCCTCGACCTGTTCTGGAGATGCACTGTGATCCGTGGATTCCGGGGCCGTTACCTCACCCGCATCGGGGGGAACCTCTCCCACGGCCGGAACAAACGGGTCGATCTCAATCTGAGCGGAGAGCAGCACAGGCGAGACAAACAGCAGAAAGGAGAAGAGACGCATGATGGGTAGAACCTGACGGATTGGGAGGAGAGAAAAAGGCTAAAGTCGGATATTTTCCCGTCCAAGACGCCCGGAGCCGGGGCTCAGACTTCCCCGCGGGTCACCTCACCAGATAGATATGCTGCTGGGACTCCCCGTCCCGCTCCACATCCAGCACGATGGCCGACATATTGTCGTTGTAGAATTCCTTCAGTAAATACTCTGCCCGGCGCTGGGTGCGCATTTTCATGGAGTTGGCCCGGCGGATAATATCTCCGTCCTGCAGCCCCACGTCCCGGAAAAAGTCTTTCTCCCCCTTCATGCTGATCTCAAAGCCCGGTTCCTCATCCCCCAACTCTGTCCTCTGACTGAAGGAGCGGTAGAGGTTGACGGTGCGGATCATGTTCTGCGGCTCCATCATTTCATCGATGTAGGTCTTGAGGGCCTCTCTCTCCATCACCCAGTAATTCTCTTTGACCCGTTTTCCGAACCGGGAGGTTTCCAAGGCGGGCATCTCAAAGGGATCCACCGCCTCCTCTCCGCTTTTCTCCTCCGGCGTCACCTCCCGCATCATCCGCACCCCGGAAAGGGTGAGCACCCAGGTGCGCCCTTCCCGCTCCAGACTGAGGCGGTCTTCTGAAATCGATCCCACCCGGAACATGCCGAGCTCCTCTCCCTCCCGCACAATCCGCTGCACTCCGGTCTCCTGATCATCCACCAGTGCTTTGGATTCGATTTCCTCCGTTTCGCCCTCAAAGACCTGAAACGTACCCGCCAGTTTATACCGGCTGACCCCGTCCGACCCTTTCACCTCCTCCGGACCGGCCCAGACCTCGCTTCCCGGCCAGTCGCCGGCCGCCGGCGGAGCCGGCACCACGATCTGCTCCGTTCCTGCGGCCCCCTCCTCCTCCACCGGAGGCACGGCGGAGCGCAGCCAGAATCCGGCCAGGACTCCGCCGGAAATCAACAGGGCAATCATGCCAATCAGAAGTCTCGTGAGTTGAGAATAACGCATGGTTAAAAGGTACGGCCAATCCGCATGGTGGCAAGATTCCGGCTGTGGTGCAACTCCCGTTGATGAGAAACCGCTGCCCCCAGAAACAGATCGCGCTTCAGACTCCATCGCACTTCCGCCTCCGCCTCACGGCGGTGGTCGTCCAACCCCAGCACCCCCCACAGCTCCCGCCCCTTCACTCCGGCCCGCCATCCGGATCCGGGCAGCCGCAGCCCCCATTCCACCCCGGTCTCCCAGGCCGCGTTGTCCTCCAGACGGGGATCATGCCGCAGCACATTCGCCCACATCAGGTAGCCGGTGACCCCGGCCAGCTTACGGGTGAAGCCGGAGGCAAACCGGCCTTCGGTGCGGTGGTGACTCCGGTCCACCGGAGAGGCATGCACCCCGACATGCGCGGCCCAGCTCAACGGACGGGCCCACGGCCGCGGCGGGGTCAGCGAGCGCAGATCCACCAGGGTGAACGACTCCAGCGTCACCTCACCGCGCTGCTCCTGCACATCGGCGGCAAACATAGTGATGCTGCTTCCGGCCGGATACCCGGCCGGATCATCCAGTCCGTCGTGATAGGCAAAACGGAAGCGGAAGCCGAACACCGCATCACCGGAAGTGGTCTCCACTCCGGCATAAGGCATCCAGCGCCGGGGCCCGTGACCGGCATGGGGCGGAACCGGGACCGGCGGGGCGGGAATCTCCACGCTTCCGCGCGTGCTCCGCGCTCTCAACAGTGGAAAGACCCTCTCCCGGTAAGCCTCCGGCGGCAGCTCCCGCTCGGTGTAGGAGAAGGTGACCCAGGAGGAGGCCAGCTCCAGCATGACTGCCGTATCGGACTCCTCCGGCGCCGCGCCCCCGGCCAGTTCCTTCACCCGCACCAGCTCCGCGCCCGACAGCAGAGAGGCCAGATGATCCATGCGCGTGGCGGCGGAGGCCCGGAACACCGGCGCGGACATCACCCCGGTATCGGCAAGCTCGCGCAACAGGGTCACCGGCACCGCACTCAGGCGGAATTTCCGGGTCAGACTGAGCTCACTCCGGGCCGCCTCCAGGGGATACATGAGATTGAAGGCACAGTTTTCTTTGAAAAAAAAGTAACGGCTGGTCAGTTCCTGCAGCTCCCAGACGTGGCGGAGCAGTCGGTCGAGCTCCTCCGCCTCGAGATCCAGCGGATACTCCCAGATATCCCGTCGGTTGACCGCAGAGTACTCCTCCACTTTGTCATAATAGGGCAGAATGGCAAACACCCCGTCGTACAGGCCGAAAATACCCTTGAAGGCAAACAGCGGTCCGAACGAATCCTCCACCACCGCGGCATAGTTCACCGCTTTGGACAGCAGGCGGTCTTTGCCCCTGCGGTCCAGCACCAGCAGCAAATGGCCAAACATGCTGGCCGGACTGTTCAGGTAGGCCGCCGGGTAAATCATGGCCGCGGACTCCAGCTGCAGATACTCCACCGCATTCAGATACTCCGCGCAATCTCCCTCCGGAAACAGCTCTTCCGGCAGCTCCAGACGCTGCAGAAGCCAGCGCCGGCGGGCCGGAAAGCGACAGGGAATGCTCCGTGCGTCCTCTTCCGCCTCCGGGGGCTGGAGAAAGGCCTGCAGGGTGGCGCGGAGTTCACGCCGGGGATGCGTCCGGCCCCGGGGGTCAATAAAAAAGCGGGGATCGTCGACCCGGCTGACCACCTGTCCCCACAGGGTGCGGTGATAATGCAGCAGCGTCCACCATCCCTCCTCCTTCCAGAGCTCCGTCTCTTCTGCTTCGGACCAGACGGCGTCGAACACCGCATCGTCTGTGCGGGCGCAGGGGGCAAGAACCAAAAAAACCACGCACAGCAGAAGCTGTGCGTGGCTGTCGGTGAAGAAACACCGCATGGATCAGATCATATCCACGATCGAACGGGTCACACCGTTCGCCGTCGCATCCGGTCCGGTGAAGATCCGGTCGAAGTTGATCTGCAGGTTGGCATAGAAGTCGGAGCGCTCTGTGTCCTCCACCTGAAGAAGGTCGGCCAAAGCATTCAGGTAGGCACCTTCTCCGATCGCAGCCTCGGCCGCGAGATGGTCCATGTTGTCCGCCACGAAGAGTTCGACCTCTTCGACCGACACCAGTTTTGTGGCCTGGTCACAGTTCAGGGTGCCTGAGCTGATTCCGAAGGTCTGGTTTCCGCTGATGCCGTTGAGGAACGTGGCTGCCAGATGAGACAGCAGTCCGGTCTCATCGCCCAGCGCCATGGTGCCGAAGCCGCATCCGCAGTTATCGCGGACCATTCCCTGAGCAGAGACAGTGGTGGCCACACACGCACAGGCGGCGACCAGTAGGGTCGTAAATTTCGTTTTCATCATTCTTCCTCTTTTTGGGGGTTAGGGCGGCACCGACAACGTTGGTCCATGCCTATGCAAGTATGGGCAGCCGATAGATGCCCTGACAAGAGGAAACTTGCGGTCGGGAGGAAAAAGGCAGCACCCCGGAACCGGTGAACATGGGCTGAAAAAGCTGATTCACGGAACGTTCAGATAAAAACAACCGCGGACCTACGCGGTTGTTTTCTTCCAATAAAAAAGTGAGTGGCTGTAAGCCGGATTCTGTTCCCGGTTGCCCGGGCGTCAGTCATGTATCTATGCGATCTACCCGGAACGCCTCTCTCCCGAAGGAGCGAACCGGGCGAGCCACCCGTTGCGTTCCCTATGTGATCTTGCTCCGGATGGGGTTTACCATGCGGCCCCGCTTTCGCTGCAGACCCGGTGGGCTCTTACCCCACCTTTTCACCCTTATCCCGACCACGCCGCTAGGCGTGTGTCGGGACGGTTTGTTTTCTGTGGCACTTTCCATCCCCCGGGATTCACCCGGAGTTCCACGCGTTGACCACGCGGCATCCTGCTCTGTGGAGTCCGGACTTTCCTCCACCCACTCGCGTGGGCAGCGACTGACCGCCACTCGTCCGCTCTTTTGTCTGCCCGGAAGGCGGATGACAACTCTTATCGGAACGGATTTACCGGTGTTCCACCCAGGCATGGACCGAAAGTTTCTTGGAGAGAATGCGGTCCTGCAGACTGGTGTCGATGTAGACTTCCGTATTGGGCTGCAACTGAATTTCCTCGGCCCAAAGGACCCCGTAAAAGTTACCGCCGGGCTGAAGATTGACCTCTGCGTTGGGCGCATACACCAGCCCGGCAAAATTCACGCCGGGCTGGATGGAAATATCATCACTGGAAATCGAATAGATTTGGAAGTTATAGGGATCAGCTCCCTGGGTAAGCCCATTGGGCTGGAAGACGATTTCTCCATCCACATAAAACCGGACGGGGCCGGCCGAATCATCAATCACCACCGTCACATTCGGCGGGGTATAAAAATCCGTAAAATAATAATCCCCCGCCGGGAAGGTGATGGTGTCTCCGGGAGACGCAGCCAGGGTGTTACTGCTGATCTGGGGCACCGAACCGTTGTCATTCGAGGCCATTACCGCCGTAAAAGTGTCATTGAGGGTCCCGCCATTCGCCCCCATGGGATCCGGATCCACATTGCCGGTCTGCACCACGGCCTGCCCGGTCGGGTTGGACAGGATGGCCGTATTTCCATCGGAATCAGCGCCCTGACGGATTGTCCCGTCCAGAGAAAATCCATTCCCGAGATCAATCGACGTATTACTGCCGATGGTCGCGCGGCCGTTACTGTCTCCCGGCACCGGATTCGGCACCGTCTGACTGTTGTATCCGTAGACAGTCACGTTGGGCCGGGTAGACAAATCCATGCCCCCGAACATCCCCGACTCCAGCAGGGGGTCTCCGAGCCGGTACTGAACCTCCAGCTCAGCCTCGGCCTCCCCCTCCCTCCCCAGACTGACAAACCGGAACAGCCGGTCCGGTACCAGCACCTCAAAGGTGGAAATGGTGTCAAACTCATATCCCGCCGGAGCGGTGACACTCAGACCGGTCAGCGCGGTCTCCAGATCCATGCCCGACGCCAAACGGCTCTCCACCGCGGCCTTAACCAGTCGGGCCCCGGATTCCGCATCATAGAGGGCCTGAGTCTCCCTCACGTAGTTACGTGCCGCTCTGGCCTCACGGTTCATGCTGGACAGGGCGGTGGTGGCAATAAAGCCCAACAGGGTCATCAGCCCGATCACATAAAAGAGCACATATCCTCTGCGGTCGGAAGTGGAGAACGGTATTGAAAAGAAATGGATGGTCATCGTGGCTCCTTCATCTCCTAGGGCGTGAGCAGAATTGTTGTATCCCAGAAGCTGATATTCAGTTCCGGATCCGAATTCCGCAGCGTATGGGTGGCGGACAACCGTTCACGGATGTATCCATCCGCTCCGGCAAGGGGGGCTATCAGCGGAGCTTTGGTTCTGCCCACCAGTTCCACCGTCACCTGATCGTTCGTTTGGGTGACATTCAGTTCCTCAATATGCAGTCCCACCAGTTTCAAAACTAATATATTCAGAATCGCAGGAAGGAATCCCCCATATCTCAACCGTTGACTTCTCTGTTGTAAACGGACTTCAGGGGTTGCAATTTGAACCTGGAAGTGCTTTTAAAGGGTC
>CAZVCO010000072.1:10256-13649 GCA_964625795.1 uncultured Verrucomicrobiota bacterium
CTTCATACACCTCCGTACCGACAGGATAGGAGAGATGCGTCCCGACGGTCCCTGAGTCGGGGTCCGTAGTGAACCCGATACTGTTGCCTGATACCGAAGTGACCAACAGGGCCTCCACACTTCCGATCACCAACACATCCCCCACTTCCGGACTGTACGGAAGAACAAGACCGGCATCCGGCATAAAGCTCAGAGACGTCGCTCCTGATGCGGTCCCAAGAGCCAACTGACCCACCGGACCCCCGGTGTATCCTGCCGTGATCAGAGTATCGCGGTTGGAAACCCCCTGAATGACGTATGGTAGAGATGTCGCCCCGCTCAACGCGGGAAACCAGCTGCCCAGAGAGGACATGCCCATGACCATGCCACTGTTGCAGCGTCTCAGGTCCCGCTGAATCTGACTCATCGCCATCCGCAGATTCTGATTGCGTTCCTGCTCCAGGGCCTTCTGCGAATAAGTGCGACGATACTGGGTAAAGGTACCCAGTATCCCCACGATCAGCAACAGACTGATAAAGGAGGTCACCATCATCTCCACCAGAGTGAATCCGGCCCTGGAATGCGGTGCCGCCGGTCGAATACCTGTGATGTGCGGGAGATCAGTCATCATCATACACCGTATGCAGACTGAGTGTCTGGGTGGAACCCGCCAGCGTCCAACTGACCACCAGTTCCACCCGTTTGGTGCCGGAGGTTTCAGTGGCGGTCCACGTGAGGGAGTAGTCACCCGACGTGGAACTGCCGGAGGCGATCGAACCGTACTCGGTGTTTTCCAGAACCTCCAGCTGCGACTGCCCCGCAGCCAGAGCTTCGGCCGACTGGTTTGCATACTGGGTGTTCCGGACCACCAGGTATCCCATCCGGCTGAGAGGAAGAATCAGGGCCATCGCCAACAGCCCGGTCACCAGCACTTCGATCAGAGTAATTCCCTGCCGGCGGACGGTTTTTGACCTGGGGCTTTTGATGTTCATTGAATCTCCACCGCTCCGGAACCCTGAATCTGCACCGTGCGTGTGTGCCTGACATCAGCATGAGAAAGGGTGGCCTCCACCGTCTCAAGGGTGCGGGACACCGGAAGTTGCATGAAACGTCCTGCCGGGGTAAACATGCCTGAAGTCCAGTCCGACCTGATGGGCACCCCGGTCCGGCTGCTGAGCTCCACAACCTCCTCCTCTCCCGCATCCCGGGTGCCATCCCCGTCCTCATCCTTCCAGATCGTCAACGACCTCCCGGCCGTATCAAGCGTCAGTACCACCGGCCGGTTATCCGAGAGGGCGATCGAACGGGCCTCCTGACAGCTGTATCCCAGACGGGCAGCCGCCTCTTCCACCCAGGACTTATGAATTTGAGGCAGAACGTTCAGGGCCACCCCGCTTACCAGCAGCCCGATGACCATTACTACCAACATCATTTCGATCAGCGAAAAGCCCGTGCCCCCCCCTGACAGGACAGAACATCTGTCCGGCAGATCCGGTTTCGAGTGGGTGGGACAATGCCTCATGATAAGGAAATGAATCCTTTAAGCTTTATTATCACACGTTTGTGGTTGAGGATCGACAGGAATCAGGATGGAAAATTTCATCGTTCTATGGCCGGATCTTCTCGCTCAGTTTATCCTGGGCGGAGTTCTCCTGTTCACATTCGCTCCCTCCACCGCTGGCGACACCTCCCCGTCTGTCGGCAGACAACTGCTGTGCGCCGTTCTGACTTCGCTTTTAATGCTGGGCCTGAGCCTGACCATTGAGCATTACATTTCGCCTCTGGTGCTGCAGTCCAGTATCGTCATTCAGTGGGTGCTGTTCACCCTTCTGGGACATCGCATCTGCCGGATCGCCCTGGGAAAATCCATGCTGTGCCAGTTTTGCTTTTTCTCCATCATGCTGGGGACGGGCCTCCTGCTGGAGAATGTCCGGTCTCCGGAAAGCGGGAGCGGAGAACCCCGCACGGAACAGGAGGCCGGGTCCGGTGCGGACGGGGAAGCGACAACTCAGACCATCCGTCAGATCCGGCAGGCCCTGCTGTCTCACCGCCTGCCGGAAATCCGCCGGGATGTGTTCTCCGCCGTGTATGGCATCACCGACCCGGCCCGGCCCGAACCTCCTGCCCCGACCCCCACGCCATTTCCCACGCCTGCGCCCACTCCAGCTCCCACTCCGACCCCCGAACCGGATGCCCCACCCGGGTTCGTTCAGCCGGCTGCCGGAACCCCGGCCCCGCAGCACGATCCCACCCTTCCCCCGGCGGAACCAACCCCGATACCCGAGCCAACGGCCACTCCCTCCCCCACGCCCGAACCGGAACCCCCGGAAGTCATCCCGGTGGTGATCCCCGGAGAGCCGGAAGTGCTGGACGGAGACGCCAGCATCGGGGCGGATCAACTGGGAGACATCGTCCGGGTTAAACACCGCTCAACCGATCCGCGTTATGCCCCTCCGGAGTACATCATCTCCGCCATAAGTATAGGGGACCGGGGCAGTTTTGTCATCATGGAGGGACGCCTATTGAGAGAAGGGGCCGTGCTGAGAACCGGCGGGCAGCAGCCACGGGGTTGGAAGCTGTTCCGGGTAAGTGAGGCCGAACTGTTCTGGCAGCCGCTGGAATAATCGGTCTATTCCTGCCCACCCTCTTCCAGCCTGGGGGTCCAGACATACAGACATCCGGCCGACACCGTGACCGACACCGGCCCCGTCACTTCATTGCTCTGTCCCAGCTGACCGCCAGGGCGCATCTCCGCCTGGTCGAGATTCCAACGCAGCCCACGGGTCTGTACGCCCGTCGCCTCCGGCAGTGGCAGCAGGGACAACACCTGGCCGGGAGGAAGGTCCCGCTCAAACCTCACCTCGGGGGTGACCCGGAAGAGCGACTCCTCCTCCGCTTCAAACCGGATGCGGAGGGAGGCATCCAACGTTGCGGCAATCATCAGGTTGGTGATCAGATGATCCGTCCTCCGCCCCAGTCCTCCCAGGATGAGCACCTCTTTCATCTCCGGACCGAGATCGCCCATGACCTTCTGGAAATCGGTGCGGGTCTGTTCGGGATAATGACGCAGCTCCCAGTCTGCCGGAAGCCGATCGCGTAAGGCACTGTCCAGATCCCCCGCCACCCAGAGAGGCGTGACCCCCGCCTCGAAACAACTCATCGCCCCTCCATCGGCCGCCACCACCGGAAACGAGCCGGCCAGCTCCCGCAGCCGCTCCGTTGTGGGCGGTGCCCCGTTCAACACCACCACCACGGTCATAAAAGAATCCGTCGGGCTCCGTCCGTGGCCGGCGTCACATACACGGCCGGCTCCAGCCCGGTTTTCTCCTGATACTGACGGGTGACCGAACCGGCGAAATCCCCGGCCGACTCCTTTTTCACCAGGGCCACCGCACATCCGCCGAATCCGGCTCC
>CAZVCO010000073.1:0-687 GCA_964625795.1 uncultured Verrucomicrobiota bacterium
GATTCAGTGCGAAGAAGTAAGGGAAGGCAGCCCAGCAGGGCGGCTCCCAAAAAGAGAGGGGTGTTCATAGATCATTCCGGTTTAACTTGAAAGGCAGGGGGGAGGGACTGCGTTCCGGAATCAGATCGGGGGGAGTGCGGGCCGGTCTGCCGGCCGGGTTCTCCAAAGGCGGGCTGTCGCCTGGTAGCTGAAGGTGTTGATGTCCCGCGGGGGAAGGAGGCATCCTGATTGCGGGAGGCTCAGGTCGTGCACGGAGACTGATACGGCCGAGATCACATCCGGGGATTCACTGGAGATCCGCCGTTTGGAGAGGGACTTGCATTTCGTGCAGGGGGCCTCGCCTGAAAGCGCCTGATTGGCTGCGGCCAGAAATCCACTCCCGGAATTCGCCGCCATCATGGTCCGCCACATCATGACCTGTTCCAGTTCCCACTGGAAGGTGACGAGGGTGAAGACGGTGAGGGCCGCAAGGGCAGTGAAACGAAGACGAAGCACGCGGTTGATATCCGGTAAGGATGTAGGTTATTCAAGAAAATTGGCGAAAATTCACTTCATCTTTTGCAAACATGGAGGAAAGGAACCGCAGACTGACGCGGACACACGCGGACCCAATCAGAATCAGTTGTGGATTTTGGCTGTGACGCGCGAAGCCTTAAGAAGTGGCACAGGGAGAACGCTGAGGAGGGG
>CAZVCO010000073.1:697-3148 GCA_964625795.1 uncultured Verrucomicrobiota bacterium
TTACCTCCAGTTTTACTGGCTCAACTTGAAATCGCTATTTCTTTTTCGTGAAATATCCGGGTTAGTCCTCAGATTCAGCGGGCCGTGTGAATACCTGTCCGTAAACGGATCCGGCCACTCTTTGCAGGCGGACAGTGTTGAGTGATGACGACCACGGACAGTGCGGACGACTCGGACCCAAGCAGAATCAGTTGTGGGTTGTGGCTGTGACGGGGGAGGCGTTGGAACTGGGCCTGATTGAAAACCTCTTTACCACCTGCATGGGTCCGCGATTGTCCGTGACCGTCTGCGGTTATGAAACTCTGCAGATGAGCCGTCTATCACGGAGTGGATCCGGCCGGATTCCGTCCGAACAGCCGGGTGGCGTTGCGGGTGGTCAGGGCCGCAGTGTCTTCCACGGATTGATTTCTCACATCGGCCAGGACGGCTCCCACGTGGGGCACGAGTGCAGGCTGATTCCGGTCCCCACGGTGGGGTTCGGGGGCCAGGTAGGGACTGTCGGTCTCCACCAGCAGCGCCTCGTCCGGCAGAGAGGCGGCCGCATCCCGGAGAGAGGCCGCATTTTTGAAGGTGAGGATGCCGCTGAAACTGATCAGAATATTCAGATCCACCAGCTGTCTGGCAAAGTCCGCGTCGCCGGTGAAACAGTGAAGCACGGCACAGGGACGGTCCGCCTCCGGCCAGTCGTGGCTGAAGTCGCGGAGCAGGGCCAGGGTGTCCTCCTCGGCCTCACGGCTGTGAACGACCACAGGTTTGCGGCATTCCAGCGCCAGATCCAGGTTGGCCTGAAAGAGACGGTGCTGCTCTTCCCGGGTTCCGCAGTTGTGAAAATAGTCGAGACCGCATTCGCCGATGGCCACCACCTCAGGCGCATGGATCAGAGCCTGCAGCGCGGACACATCCCCGTTCCAGCCCGGGGCCAGATCGCGGTCATACCCGACCGAACAGACCAGCCGATCCGGATGGGCCCGCGCGGTGTCGAGCGCGAGCATGTTTGCCTCGTCACTTCCTCCGATGGCGGTAAGGGCGTGGACGTCCGCATCGGCAGCGTCCTCGAGAAGTTCCGGTATGAGTTCCTTCTTCGCAAAGGAATCCAGATGAAAGTGCGTGTCCCACCACATTACCCGGCCTCACGGCAGTTGAAACAGGGGGAGAGTGTGGCGGTGGAGCTGGCAAATTGAAAGGGAGGCGACCCGAAGAGGATGGCGGTCGGCCCGGACCGAAGAGAGAGCGGCCCTCGGTGAAATTCGGTAAATTTACTGATCTTGTCCATTGCCAAGGCGCGGATGTAAGGTAGGGAAATAAGGTGGATCATCGGTTTCGAGGGTTCCGGCCGTCTCATGGTGGGACGGTGCAATTCGAAAAAAGAAGGGAGTAACGTATGGAAGATTCCATTGCAAACGAAAGTATTCAGATTGAGCGGAAACAGTTTTCTTTTGACCTGCGCGAAAACCGCAGGGGCATTCTGCTCAGGGTCACCGAAGAAGTCCGGGGACACCGCGACACCATTATCATTCCGGCCACCGGACTCCGCGATTTCAGCGATGCGCTGCTGCGCATGATTGATGTGATCGAGGAAGAGAATCTGGATCCCACCGATCCCACAGCTGAAGAGGGCGATGAGGATGGAGAGGGATTTTTTGATGATGACGACGAAGGTGTGGAGGAAGACGAGGACTATTAAGTCCGTCTCCTCCTGACCGGAGGAGACCGGCACGTACGTCCGTTCCAGGCAGAACAACATGATGCGCACTCTGGAGACGCCCGTCCTGATCGTGGGATCGGGAATCGCCGGTCTGAAAGCCGCCCTTTCTGTGGCGGAGAAGACCCGGGTGATTGTGGCCAGTAAGCGCAGTGCCACGGTTTCCAGCAGTGACTGGGCACAGGGAGGTATTTCCTGTGTGATGGATCACGACGACAGCTTCACCTCTCATATCGAGGACACCCTCTCCACCGGAGCCGGGCTGTGTGATGAGGAGGCGGTGCAGTCGATTATCGAGGCCGGACCTTCGGGGATTGCGGATCTGGAAAAACTGGGCGTCCATTTCGAGCGGCGCAGCAACAAACCGATCGAGTACGATCTGGGCCGGGAGGGAGGTCATTCGTTCCGGCGGGTGCTCCATTCCGGGGACATCACCGGACATGAGATCATTCTCCAACTGGTCCGCGCGGTGCACGAGCATCCCAATATCACCCTGCTCGAGGGGGTGATGGCCATTGACCTGGTGACCACCGGATGGCTGGGGCGCGAAGGGGTCAACACCTGCATCGGCGCGTACTTTCTCGACGTGTCCACCCGCGAGGTGTTCTCCGTCCGCGCCCATCACACTGTGCTGGCCACCGGGGGAGGGTGCAAAGTGTATCTCTACACCTCCAATCCGGATGTGGCCACCGGCGACGGTATCGCCATGGCCTGGCGGGCCGGACTGCCGGTCAAAAACATGGAGATGG
>CAZVCO010000073.1:3241-5096 GCA_964625795.1 uncultured Verrucomicrobiota bacterium
CCGGGACGTGGTGGCGAGAGCGATCGACCACGAAATGAAAAAGTCCGGTGCGCCCTGCGTCTATCTGGACATCACCCACAAATCAGAAGCCTTTCTCCGCAAACGCTTCCCGAATATCTATCAGCGTTGCCTCGACCTGGGGGTTGACATGGCGAGGGAAAGAATTCCGGTGGTGCCGGCGGCTCATTATTTTTGCGGAGGCGTGGAGGCCAGGGTGGACGGAAGCACCCGGATGCCGGGAGTGTATGTCATCGGCGAGGCGGCCTGCACCGGGCTGCACGGCGCCAACCGGTTGGCCAGCAACAGTCTGCTGGAGGGGCTGGTGTGCGCGGGGCTGTTTGCCCGGAACTTTGAAACGGTTGACGCCACGGTCCCCCACGAATCCATTACTATTCCCGACTGGGAATCCTATCATGCGGTGCCGTCGGATGAGGCGGTGGTGGTGGAGCACAACTGGAACGAAGTCCGGACGCTGATGTGGGATTACGTGGGTATTGTGAGAACCGACAAGCGGCTGGAACGGGCCCGCCGCCGCATCCGCAACCTCCGCAATGAAATCCGCGAATACTATCTCGATTATCTGGTCACCCCCGATGTGCTGGAACTGCGGAATCTTGCCACCGTGGCCGAACTGGTGATCCGCTGCGCCCAGCGGCGTAAAGAGAGCCGGGGGCTTCATTACACTCTGGACTATCCGGATCTGCTGCCCGAAGCCGAGGAGACCCTGCTGGAGGATCCCCCCGGCGAATCCCTATCCATGCTGGACAGCCGGGTGGAGCATGGCTGAGGCTCTGGTTCTGGTCGGGCATGGCAGTGCCCGCAATCCCAATACCCGGCTGCCCCTTTGCCACGTGGTGCAGGAGATTAAACGCCGGGGCCACTATGATGAGGTGCGCTGCGGCCTGCTGAAGCAGGAGCCCCGGGTGTGCAACACGCTGGACCCGCTGACAAGCGGGACCATCATCATTGTCCCGTTTTTCATCTCGGACGGCTATTACACCCGGAATGTCATTCCCTGCTGTCTGGGGCTGGGAAAAGAAACGCCGGGACGCAGGCTGATCTATACCCGCGCCATCGGTTCACATCCTCTGTTTGCGGATCTGCTGGTTTCCCATGCCCGGGAGGCCGGCTGGACCTCCGGCGATGCGTTGGTGGTGCTGGGACATGGCACCCCCAAAAATCCCGCATCGGGGGTCAATGTGTATTTACAGGCCGATCGTATCCGGCGTCGGATGCCGGGCGAGGAGATCCTCACCTCCTTCATCGATGAACCGCCCTTTGTGACGAAGGTATGGAGCCTGACGCAGAAAAAGCGGATCTTTATTGTTCCCCTGTTTGTGGGCGACGGCTGGCACGTGACCGAAACCATACCGGAGGATCTGGGGCTTAATGCCGATTTTCAGGCGGAACGGGAGGGGCGACGGTTGGTGATGACCTCTGCGGTTGGAACGGATCCGGGGCTGGTGGAGGTGATCCTGGAGATTGCGCGCGAAGCTGAGGAGGCGGCACAGGGAGAACGCTGAGGAGGGGAGGCTGGAATCTTGTCCTGAGATGCAACGGGCCATGTAAATGCCGGTCCGTAAACGGATCCACCCACTCTTTGCAGGCGGACAGCTTTCTGGGAAAACGACCACGGACAGCGCGGACGACGCGGACCCATGCGGAAACACTTTTTTGAATGGTGGTGATGTGGATCGGCTTCGTAACCTTGAAAGTGATGTCCTCTTTTTACCCGCCTGACCGCTGCACAGGTCCGTGCTGTCCGTGTGGTCCGCGGTTATTTCATTTTAAGTCGGAACCGATCCGGGGCTGGTGGAGGTGATCCTGGAGATTGCGCGCGAAGCTGAGGAGGCGG
>CAZVCO010000073.1:5196-6996 GCA_964625795.1 uncultured Verrucomicrobiota bacterium
CACAGGGAGAACGCTGAGGAAGGGAGGGGTATTGGTGGATTCTCCTGGGAACCACATAAGAGACAACATTCAAAAATTGTGTCTTCGATATTATAACAAAACCAGAAGCGGGATTCTGTGCCTTCTGTGATTTTTGCCTGCCCGCGCGTGGCGCGAGCCACGGCCAGGGTGGTTACATTCTTCTTAAACCACCCTGTCTCCGCGTCCTCCCTGTGCATCACCCCCCGAAGCGTTCCTCCAGATATTCGTAGGGATAGATGGAGGACCGGTGTTCGTCGCTCCACTTCACGCTGGCGGCGTAGCGGCCGATCGGCAGAATTTCGGTGGGATAGACATCGGGATCCAGATCCTCCCGTTTCACCAGCTGTTCGCCGGTATTCTCACTCACACAGGCGGCGCAGCGGCAGGCGAACCGAAGCTCAAACGGGGGGATTTCCACCATGCGGCCGTCCGGATAGGTCAGCTCACAGTTCTGCCCCACATTATAGCTCAGGGTGGGGATGCCGGCATCCTCCTGTTCGATCCGGTTCATTTCGCCGTGCACCTGTTCGGCCAGTTCGTAATAGAGCTGCGATACGGAATCCTCCGGTTCGGCCACCACCAGCGGAATTCCGGCGTCGCTCATTTCAGAGAGACGGGTGTCGAGCGGGAACTCCATGGTGTGTTTGAAGCCGAACTGCTGGATGAGTTTCTCCCGGGCGCCCTCGCCAAAAATCCGCTGTTTCCCGCCACAGGAGCCGCAGGTGTAGTAACTCATGTTCTCCACCACCGAAACGGTGGGGACTTTCACGGTGTCAAACATCTGAATGCCCTTCACCACATCCACAAAACTCAGATTCTGGGGGGTGGTCACGATGACCGCGCCGTTGATGGGCAGTTGCTGAGTAAGGGTCAACTGAATGTCCCCGGTGCCGGGAGGAAAATCAATCACCAGATAATCGAGTTCCCCCCATTCCACCCGGGTGGCCAATTGACTTACCACCTGGGACACCATCGGTCCCCGCAGGATGGCGGCTCCCCGGTTCTGCTCCGGATCGATCCATCCGAAGGACAGCACCTTCATACCGTGGGCGGAGAGCGGCTGGATCATGCCCTCGGCGTTCTGGAAAAGCTGGGGGTTCTCCGGGCGCAGAAGGGTGGGGAGGCTGGGGCCGTAGACATCCGCATCCAGCAGTCCCACCCGCAGGCCGTAGCGGTGGAGGGAAAGAGCCAGATTGACGGCGGTGGTGGATTTACCCACCCCGCCTTTACAGCTGGAGACGGCGAGAATACGTTGTACCCCCGCCAATGCGGGAAAGCGTGGTGTTTCGGAATCAGACATAGGGGGTTCTTAACGGCATGCGGAAAAAGATCAATCCCCGCCGGGAGGTTGTCGGGCGTTTCCCTCCCAGGGCTGAAAATTTATTAGAGCTAAAGTTATCCAAGAGAAGCCCTTAGCGGAATTTTCGAAAAGCAGATAACGCTATCGTTATCGATATCGCCATCGCAATCCCTGGCCGTCGCCGAACTCCGTCTCGGGCAGGCGAAACAAAAGTCGTTGAATAGCGGGTTTGGGTTAACGTTACTCCTTATGAACCGGAGAAATCAGTTTCGATAACGATTACGATCCCGATAGCGATACCGAGTCCGTTGAAATTTTTGTATAACCCCTTGTAACAAGCACTTATTATGAAACTCCGTGCAACCCTGGTTTCCCTCCTCTTTCTTCGGACCTGCGCTTGAGAAATGACCCGGGAAGGGGTAGTTTGCACCTTATGCTTACTACGTGTTTCAAAATTGCCACTCTGCTGCTCTGGCTGG
>CAZVCO010000073.1:7006-10294 GCA_964625795.1 uncultured Verrucomicrobiota bacterium
TACACCTGGATGAAAGTGCGTTCCGGTGGTGAACACGTGGGATATTTGAACTCCTCAATCGAGATGACGGATGCCGGGGGCCAGGAGGAGCTGATTCTCACCACCAAACTGTCCCTGCAGATCCTCTTTCAGGGGCGGATTCAGCCGATGCGCTTTCAAAATCAGGTGCGGCTCAATCCCCGGCAGGAACTCATGTCGAGTGAATCGAGCTTCTTCCTGGCCGGCATTTCAGGAAAACTCAACCTGACCCCGGAAGGAGAGGACGGGGACTATCAGCTCGACCTCATGGTGAATGATATCCGCATCTCCCGGCAGGTGAGCCTGCCCGATGAAGCCATCATCTCCTCTCCGCTGATGGATCAGGTGGTGCGCAATGTGCGGGCGGGTCAGACCCTCCGCATCCGCGCGCTGGATCCGTTTTCGGTGAGCGGAGAACTTCAGACCATCGAAGTGAGAGGGATCGAGACCGAACGGGTTTATTCTCACCGCTACGATCAGTTTCTGGAGGTCACTCTGGTGGAGAGTCAGCTGGGGGACATGGTGATGGAATCCTCCGTGGACGAATACGGCCGGGTCCTCTGGCAGAAAACCCCGTTTGGTATCACTCTGGTCGACAGCACCTCCAACAGCGCCGTGCAGGTGCCGGAGGGCAATGCGCTGGATCCGGCCGCCCTGTTCTCCGCCCCTCTCTTTAACAGCATTCTTTCAAAGGCCCCCCTGCAATGATCCGATTAGAGCATCTCCATAAACGGTACGGCCAGCTTCAGGCGGTCGATGATCTGACCCTCGATATCGCCTCCGGCGAACTGTTCTGCTTTCTGGGTCCGAACGGGGCCGGAAAAACCACCAGCATCAAAATGATGACCGGACTGGTGAAGCCGGACAAGGGCCGGATTGAGCTGGCCGGGGTGGATGCCGGAGAGGAGCCGGTGCGGGCGCGCAGTCAACTGGGCTACATTCCGGACATGCCGTTTCTGTATGACCGCCTTACGCCGCTGGAATTTCTCCAGTTCACCGGCGAGCTGTACGGCATGCCCGGGGACGAGGTGAAGGACAAGGCCCCCCGTATGCTGGAGACCTTCGGCATGCTGGAACGGGGGAACACCCTGAACCGGGACTTATCGCATGGGATGCGGCAGCGCATCATTTATGCCGCCAGTCTGTTGCATGAGCCGAAAGTCCTGCTGGTGGACGAACCGTTCATCGGACTGGATCCCCACAGCATCCGTCTGATCAAAGATCTGCTGCGCGAGCACACACGCCGGGGGATGACGGTGCTGATGACCACACATATTCTGGCCATTGCCGAAGAGATCGGCGACCGCATCGGCATTATGGATCAGGGCAGGCTGGTGGCCTGCGGCACACTGGACGAACTGAAAGAGGCCTCCCCGGATTCCGGCCGGCTGGAGGATCTTTTCCTGACCCTTACACTGCACTGATATGAGGCCGGCGTTTCTTCTGATCCGGAATCATCTGTTCGGCATCCGCACCTCCTGCAAGGGGCTGAAAGACCAGCCGATGCTCAAGGTGTTCGTGATCGGTTCCTTCAGCGTTTCCTGGCTGGTGGGGCTGAGCTGGCTGTTCTACGAATCGTTTGAATTCCTCTACCGCCTGGGCGGAGCGGCTTTCTTTCTGGTGCCACGTCTGTTTACCCTCTTTTTTATGGGGCTGGGCTTTATGCTCATGCTGTCCGGAGCGGTCACCTCATACGCCAATCTTTTTCAGAGTCCGGAAATCCGGAGGATTCTCACCTGGCCGATCCCGATCCGGGATCTCTTTTACTACAATCTGGTGAAAAGCACTCTCATGAGCAGCTGGGCGTTCTTTTTTATCATCATCCCCTTTATCGGGGCGTTCGGGATTTACCGTGAATGGAGTCCTCTGCTGCTGTTATGGTCCTCCCTCTGTTCGGTGCCGTTCGTCATGCTGTGTTCCGGGCTGGGGGTGCTGGTGATGCTGATCCTGGTAAGGTGGATTCCCCGGGGGCGCACGCTTGTTCTGCTCGCCGCCCTGCTGGTGGTGTACGCCGGTTACGAAGGGGCCGGATATATGCGTCAGCTCCAAAGCAATCAAAACGATGAAATGCTGGTATTGGTGAATTTCGTTCCCGGTCTGGAACTGGCCACCCAGCCCCTGATGCCCAATCAGTGGCTGGCCCGGGCGATCCTGTCATTTGCCGATGCGGACTGGACGCGGGGAGCTCTCTACTTTGTTCTGCTCAGCTCCTCGGTGGGCATGCTGTTTCTGCTGCTGGCCCGGATCGGGGTATGGATCTATCCACCCACCCTCCAGAAACAGCTGGTGGGCTCCACCGTCTGGGCGAAGAAACCGTCCCTGTTGTCGCGGGTGCTGCACGGCCTGTTTCCCGGGCGGCACGCCGCCCGGAGCTTTGCCATTAAAGACAGCCTGATCTTTCTCCGGGATCCCGCCCAGTGGACCCAGTGTCTGATCTTCTTCGGACTGCTCGGACTGTATTTCCTCAACCTCGGATCACTTGGATACGGCGATCTCAGCCCGGTATGGAGTAATCTCATCTCCTTCCTTAATCTCTTCAGCCTTTCGGCAGTAATGAGTTCGCTCAGCGCCCGTTTTATTTTCCCCCAGATGAGTCTGGAGTCCCGCACCCTGTGGATGGTGGGGCTGTCGCCCACCTCGCTGCCCCGGCTCATGCTCATCAAATTTGCTTTGGCCGCCGCCACCCTGGGCCTGGTCGGAGTCGTTCTTTCCCAGGTTTCCATGGCCATGCTGGAGGTGAGTCCGCTCAGCCGTATGCTCGGAAACCTGCTCATGCCCTGTGTCGCTTTCACCCTGGCGGGCATGTCTGCCGGACTTGGCTCGATTTTTATGGAGTTGGGCCCCAAAACTCCGGCCCAGATCCTCAGCGGCTACGGCGGCACCCTGAATCTCATCCTCAGTCTGCTGACGGTCATCCTCCTGGTGCTGGTGCCCGGGATGGTCGCACATCTGCTCACCACCGGCGCGGTTCCGCTCCATCTCCGCAGCACGGTGCTTCCCGCCACCATCGGGTATATTCTCCTTCTGTCCGCCTGCGCCGGCGGCCTTCCGCTGTGGCTGGGGGCCCGCACCCTGGCCACCCGGGATTACTGACTGTGGATTTCAGCGCTTTTGGGATTGCCAACTGCGCGTCATGTCCTATAGGATGCGCCTTCAATTTTTCCCATCTATCTGAGACCCTTTCCTGATTTCATCTGGAGTTTTTTATGAGTTACCGTGGACCTAAAGCAAAAAAATCCCGCCGACTGGGTGTGGCCATCACCCCCAAGT
>CAZVCO010000073.1:10304-13614 GCA_964625795.1 uncultured Verrucomicrobiota bacterium
CAGAAATATTTAGAAACCCGTCCCAATCCTCCCGGACAGCACGGACGCGGACGCCGTCCTTCCAAACTGTCTGACTACGGACGTCAGCTGATGGAGAAACAGCGGATCCGCTTCCAGTACAACATGAGCGAGAAGCAGCTGCGGCGCGCCTACGAAAAGGCCTCCCGCAGTGAAGATCCCACTCCCGATGTGCTCATTCAGACCCTGGAGTCCCGGCTGGACACCGTGGTGCTTCGAGCCGGACTGGCCCGTTCTATTTTTGCTGCACGTCAGTATGTCAACCACGGTCATTTCCTGGTCAACGGAAAGAAAGTGGACGTGCCCAGCTACCACGTGAGCGTGGGCGATGAAATCAGCGTGCGTGAAAAGAGCCGTGACATGGACTGCTTCAAGCATGCCCTGGCCATGGCGGAAAAAGTACCGTACGTGACCACCAACGAAAGCGACCTGAGCTTCCGTCTCAGCAAAGTGCCCGACCGCGAGGAAATTCCGGTGGTGGGCGATGTGGCCACGGTGGTGGAATTCTACTCCCGCTGATCACAGGCTGAACTCTCAGTTCTTCGAAAAAACCCCGCAGGCTTCTGCGGGGTTTTTTATGGAATGGTTCTGGAGATGCCAACGAAGGCTTGCCCGCCGTAGGCGGGATGGCGGAACCAACGGAGGCTTGCCCGCCGTAGGCGGGATGGCCTTTTAGGCCGTCATATTCAGAGTGTCGGGCTGGACTTGTACGCCGGAGGCGTAAAGCCCAACCTCCGTTCTTTTGTCGGGCTGAAAGCCCAACCACCGTTTTTTGATAACGCCCAGTGAGCAAATAGCCCTGGAGTGTGCGGTACAATCAGCTCTTAGGACTTGCCCGGTGGCGTTCCCTCTGTAAGGAAAACAGCATGATTCGTTTCCTGAACCTCTGTTTTTTGGTGGCCGTTTTGGGCACGGTCTCCTGCCGTCGGTATGAGGGATCGGATGCTTCGGAGAAAGAGCATCCCAAACTCAGGGAAGCCCGAACCCTGGTACAGCAGCAGAATCTGAGTGAGGCGGAGCTCCTGCTGCAGGAGGTCCTGCGGTCCAATCCGGAGCTGGCTCTGGCCCATATGCAGCTGGGGATGGTCTATCAGACTCTGGAACGTCCGGTGGATGCTCTTTACCATTTCAAACGCTACGTGGAGGCCCGTCCGGTAGGACAGAAGGCGGAGATTCTCAAACAGGTGATGGCGGATGAGCGCCGGCGTCTGGCGGCCAAAGTTGAATTCGAGGCCCTGCCGGAGGACTCCGCTCTGAAAGAAGTGGAACGTCTCAAACTCCGGCTGGCCGAAGCGGAGCAGCTCTTGGCGGAACGCGAACTGGATCTGCAGCAGGCCAATCTGCAGCGGGGTTCTGTGGAGGCGGCACCCCCTCCGGAATGGGCGGAGGAACGTCTGCGTCTCCTCCGCACGATTCAGAGACTGCAACAGTCGGGCACTACGGCCAGTCAGAATGACACGTTGGCGTCGGATTCCGCTTCCGATCAGGCTCAGCAGGGCAGGACCTACAAAGTGAAGCGGGGCGACACCCTCAGCAGCATTGCCCAGCAGGTATACGGCAAGGCCTCGGACTGGCGGAAACTGTACGAAGCCAACCGTGATGTTATTCCAAACAAAAATGTCGTATCTCAGGGGACGGTGCTGATTATCCCCTGATGAACCGGAGTAGGTCTTGACCTGAGTGTGCGGTGCGCCTATAGTTTTCATGTGAAACAGGACTCTCCAGCGAAAACCACAACCATGACAGTGGACGGGAAACGCAGAATTGTGAAAACGATTCCGCCCATGGAGCCGCTTCATCAGGACAAGCGCTACGTTCAAATACATCATGCGCATGTGTCCGTTTTCACCGGACTTTTTTCCTGGGCGCTGAACCAGGACCGTCTGGGCAAACGGGCCCGGAAAAAATTCAAGCTGCACTCCGGCACCTTCGGTCCCGATGGGCTTCAGGCTCCCACCATTCAGGCCAAGACCAAAGCGACCTTCAATAACTATTTTACCTTCGGCACCCAGAAAGATTACAAGCCTATGGACTCGGATGCTCCTCTGAATGTGCACCGAAACCGTATTCTGTTTCTGGGAATTCTGATTGGTCTGGTGGCCTATACGCTGATCTGGATCTCCGGTTAACCCGGGATGACGGTTTCACCCTCCGTCATCGACGACCTCCGCAACGCGGGCCTGACCATCCGGCAGCAGGTTCCCCTGTCCACTCTGGGCAGTTTTCAGCTCGGCGGTCCGGCCGCCGCCGTGGTCCTCACCCGTTCGCCGGATGACCTCCGCACCCTCCGTCAGTTTCTACGCAATTCCGACACGCCGGCCCTGCTGATCGGTGAGGGGACCAATATTCTTTTTTCCGATCAGGGATGGCCCGGTCTGCTGGTCCGCTGTGCGGAGGCTGCCACGGATCCCGTCCCGTTGCCTGGCGGCCTGCTTCGGGTGCATGCCGCCATGAATCTGGAACGGCTGGTGGACTGGGTGATCGGGCACCGGCTCTCCGGGCTGGAGTGCTTCGTGGGAATCCCCGGCACGGTGGGAGGCGCGGTGGCCGGCAATGCCGGAGCCTGGGGGGTGCAGCTGGCCGACCGGCTGGTCTCCGTATCGGGCTGGACGCCGGAAGGTGACCCCTTCACGTTCTCCGTGGAGGACTGTGGATTCGAGTACCGTGATTCCAGGCTGAAGCGGGAAGGGCACTGGATCTCCGAAATCACCCTGCAGCTTACCGAAGGGGATCCCGAAGAACTGCTCCGTGAAAAGACGCGGATACTGAGCGAACGGGCCGCCCGCCATCCCGACTGGCGCCTCACGCCCTGCATCGGCAGTTTTTTTAAAAACCTCGCCCCCACCTCCTCCGCAGGACGCCGGCAGGCGGCCGGCTGGTTTCTGGAGGAGGCCGGGGCCAAAGACTGCCGGGTGGGCGGTGCGGCGGTGTTCGAACGCCACGCCAATATCCTGATCAAGGCCTCAGAGGACTGCCGCTCACGCGACGTGGCCGATCTGGCACAGCTGTTACAGACCAAAGTGAAAGAGGTGCACGGAATTGAGCTGCAGCGCGAAGTACGTTTTCTGGGGGACGTTCCCGGTTATGAATCCCATCCCGGCTTTTGGTGAGGGTGCATGATCAGAATCGTCCGAGATATCCAACGGTTGGGCTTTAAGCCCGACAAAGAAAACGGAGGTTAGGCTTTCCCTGGCCGTCGCGAGCGACAGCTCGGGCAGGCAGCCTGACACCTGGAAGATGACGGCCTGGACTTGTGCGCCGAAGGCGTAAAGGCCATCCCGCCTACGGCGGG
>CAZVCO010000074.1:0-13579 GCA_964625795.1 uncultured Verrucomicrobiota bacterium
GATTACGATCCCGATAGCGATACCGAGTCCGTTGAAATTTTTGTATAACCCCTTGCAATAAGAAATGATTGTGAACTACGTGCAACTCTGGGTGATGGATGGCGGTTGAAACATTCTGCTTGCTTCACCCCGGTTCCCCGCGATAGTTTTGTATGGTGAAACGGATTTCCATTCTGATGACGGTGATATGGGCGCTGCACAGCGTGTGGGGTGCGGTGCTGTCTCCGGCCTGTACGGGTGGAGCCGACACGGTCAGCTGCTGTTGCACGCCTGAGCCGGTACAGGTGCAGGCCACGTCCTGTTGCGGGGAGGAACCCTCCGGTCCGGCGATCACCGCCCCGGCCCATGGCTGTGACTGTGAAATTTCGGCCGATGATTCTGAGCCGACGGAGCTGCCGTTGGCTTCGCGTGATGACGGACACCGTCGGAACGTGTTGCAGATGGTCGCCTGGACGACACCGGATTCTTTTCTCTTTTCGGGAGCCGCGTCCATTTCTGTGCGCGGAGACCCCTTTTCTGCCGGAAGATCCGGTTCGGCACCTCCGCTTTATCTGAGTCTGTGTTCCTATCGGTGTTGAGCCGGGGTGCAATCCGCCTTTTTTTTAGGGCGGTTTGTCGACCCGTATACGCTCACGTCAACCGAACAATGGAACACGTCCATGCTCACATCCAAATTGAACTTCTCCATCGGCCTCCTGCTGGCCGGTGTCCTGATCGCAGGGGCTGCCCATGCGGCCGAACCTCTATCCCCTGCCACCTTTGACCAATTGCTACAGCACGCGCTGCAGCATCATCCCGGGCTGCTCGCGCTGCGGGAGGGATCGGAGGCCGCGCATCAGCGTATCCCCCAGGCCGGCAGCCTGCCGGACCCTCAACTGGGAGTGACCACCTTTGGCGAATCGGTTCAGACCCGAACCGGTCCGCAGGAAACTATCTATTCCCTGAACCAGAGTGTGCCGTGGTTCGGCACCCTGGGGCGCCGGGAGGAGGCCGCAGCCGCCGAAGCTCAGGCCGCGACCTTGACGGCCGAAGCCATGGCGCTGCGGCTGACCCGTGATCTGGCCGGAGTGTTTTACGAGCTGGCCTATCTGGACAACGCCATGGAGCTGACGGGTGAGCAGGTGAGCCTGTTGCGTGAATTCGAGCCGATTGTGCAGTCGAAGGTCGAAGGGGGCGGCGAACTCAACGCACTGTTGCGTCTGAATGTGGAAACGGGCCGGCTGGCCGACACCCTGGCTTCGCTGGAGCAGCGGCGACAGGTTCTCAGATCGCGGCTGCGGGCGCTGCTGAATCTGGATCCGGAGGCGGTGATCCCCACTCCGGTTTGGCAGGCGCCGGAGCCGGATCTGTCGGAGGTGTCTGACCTGTCAAACCAGACCCCGGATCTCCTGCGCCTCGAGGCCCGGCGCAAAGCGGCCGAGGCCCGGGTGGGCGTGGCCGAACTGGCGGGTTATCCGAAACTCATGTTCGGCGCCAATTACATTCAGGTCGGCGATCCCGAGGTCAATCCAACCACCCCCGATGCCGGACGCGATCCCTGGAACGTGATGGCCGCCGTGAGCATTCCGCTGTGGCGCGACCGGATCCGGGCCGAACAGGCGGAGGCGCGGGCCGTGGAGCGCCGGGCGGCACTGGAGGTGGAACAGGCCCGTAACGACCTGCGCGCAGAACTGGACATCGCCCGCGCCGGCCTTGCCGACGCCCACCGCCGCATGAATCTCTTTGGAAATGAACTGCTGGGTCTGGCCGAACAGGCGGTGGGAAACAGCCGTACCTCCTATCAGTCCGGCCGCACCGGACTTCTGGAGGTGATCGACAGTGAACGCTCCCTGCTCGACCTGCAGCTCATGTACTGGCGCGCCGCCGCCGACGCCCATATCCACCGCATCACCATCCAAACCCTGACCACACAACCTGAAGAGGATGGAACCACAAAAAGCACAAAAGACACAGAAGCAGGGGGTGCTCCTTGATGAAATTCACGGTTCCCATCCCCCTGACTCCTGAACATCCACAGGCTGAATTTTGTGATTTTTGTGCCTTATGTGGTTCCCATCCCCGATTCCAATTATGAAAAATAAACTCATTGTTCTATCTCTTGTATTCAGTTTAATGGCCGGTTTACTGGCGGGGCGGTTTTTGTGGTCTCCTGAAGCCGGTAAGCAGGCGGCTCCGATGGAGGAGACGCAGGAGCAGACGACCTGGACCTGTTCGATGCATCCGCAGATTCAGCAGCCGGAGGAGGGCGACTGTCCGATCTGCGGCATGGATCTGATACCGCTTGAGGAGGAGTCGGATGCGGATCAGGGACCGCGTGAACTGCGCATGAGCGAGGCTTCCCGCGCACTGGCGGACATTCAGACCACTGAGGTGGAAACCCGGTTCCCCACCCGGACACTGCGCCTGGCAGGCACCCTGGGCTATGATGAGACGCGGGTGAAGTCGCTGACCGCCCGGTTCCCGGCCCGGATCGAGGAGTTGTTTGTCAATGTCACCGGGACTCCGGTGAACAAAGGGGAGCATCTCGCCAAAGTCTACAGTCCGGAGCTGCTGACCGCACAGCGTGAGTTGCTCTCCGCGGTTCAACGCGATCCCGAGGGTACGATCGCCCGTGCCGCGAGGGAGAAACTGCGGCTGTGGGATCTGCTGCCGGAGCAGATTGAGGGCATCGTAGAAAGCGGGGAGGCCCGGGACCAGATTGAGCTGCGTGCTCCGCTGGGCGGTATCGTGGTGGAGAAACAGGTGAAAGAAGGCGATTATGTGAAGACCGGAGACTCCATGTTCCGCATTGTGGATTTCAGCGGACTTTGGCTGGAGATGGACGCTTACGAATCCGATCTGCCCTGGCTGCGGTACGGTCAGCAGGTGAGCTTCACGGTGGAGGCGCTGCCGGGTGAGACCTTCACCGGCACTGTGGTGTTTATTGCGCCGGAGGTGAACCGGAAGACCCGTACCGCCATGGTGCGGGTGAATGTGCCGAATCCGGAGGGACGTCTTAAGCCCGGGATGTTCGCCCGGGGATCGGTGTCGGTGGAGCTGGGCCGCACCGGACCCCGCAGCGGCATGGACCTTTCGGGGAAATGGATCAGCCCCATGCATCCGGAGATCGTGAAGGATCATGCGGGCAACTGCGACGTCTGTGGAATGGATCTGGTGCCGGCGGAAGACCTGGGCCTGGTGAACGGAGACGCGGATGAAGCCCCTTTGGTGGTTCCCGCCTCCGCAGTGCTGCGCACCGGCACCCGCGCGGTGGTCTATGTGGAGGTGCCGGAATCGGAGCGTGCGGCCTACGAGGGACGCGAAATTGAACTCGGCCCCCGCGCGGGAGAGGTGTTCATCGTCACGGCCGGACTGGAGGAGGGCGAGCGCGTGGTGACGAACGGCGCGTTCAAGATCGACAGCGCCCTGCAGATCCAGGCGAAGCCGAGTTTAATGAGCGGGGAAGAGGTCAGAGGTCAGAAGTCAGAGGTCAGCCCTTCGACAAGCTCAGGGTCTTCGAGCGGGGAGAGAGCAGAAGTCAGGGTGGAGGTGGAGCTGGCTGTGGAGCTTTTGCCCGGATATCTTGATCTGCAGAGGGCGCTGGCGGGAGATGATCTGGAGGGGGCAAAGACGGCATTGAAAGAGCTTATGACGGTGACCGGACATGAAGGAGAGGCCGCGAAGCTGGTGCACGACATGATGGCGGCGGAGGACCTCGACGGGATACGGCGTCCGCATTTCGACCATCTGTCGATGGCCATGATTCAGGCGCTGGAGGATGAGGAAATACAGCAGCAGGTGTACCGCATGCGCTGTCCCATGGTCTACGACGACCGCGCCAACGCGGCGGCTGACTGGCTGCAGGCCGACGACAACCTCAAAAACCCCTACTTCGGCGCCATGATGCTGCAGTGTGGGGAGGAAGTGGAGAAGATTGGAACCACCCTTCGACAGGCTCAGGGCAGGCAAGAAGGCACAAAAGGCACAGAAGACGGGGGTAAGAAGTGATGGAAACGAATTTTTGTGCAGAAAGTTGCGGAAATTCCCGGATGGGTCGTCTTCGGGTGGGTGAGGAAGTCAACCTACCCATAAGGAGATCTGAAATGAAAACGGAATGTGAGATTGCGGATGTGGTGCGTCAAACCGGATTTGAAACGCATGTGTACTTCAAAAATGGATTTTTGGAGAAAGTCTATGAGAACGCGTTGACGAATCGGCTGCGCAAGGCGGGACTGCAGGTCGATCAACAAGTCGAATTATCCGTCCATGATGAAGATGGATCGGAAGTCGGGCATTATGTCGGGGATCTTCTTGTCGAGAATCGTCTGCTGATCGAACTGAAAGCTGTCCGTCAATTGGATGACAATCACACCGCGCAGCTTTTCGCCTACTTGAAAGCCACCGGACTCCGCCACGGGATGCTCCTCAATTTCGGCGCCCCCAAATACCAAGTAAAAAAATTCATCCTCTAACCTTCTTTCCCCCGTCTTCTGTGACTTCTGTGCCTTTTGTGGTTCCATTTCCATGATTAATAAACTGATAAGATTTTGTCTCGAAAATAAACTCGTGGTTGTCCTCTTCACCACGGTGCTGGTGTTGTGGGGGCTGATGGTGGCTCCGTTTGACTGGGAGTTTGAGCAGATCCCCCGCGATCCGGTGCCGGTGGATGCGATTCCGGATATTGGCGAGAATCAGCAGATTGTATTCACCGAATGGCCCGGACGTTCGCCGCAGGATATTGAGGATCAGGTGACCTATCCGCTCACCACCGCGCTGCTGGGGCTGCCGCAGGTGAAGACGGTGCGTAGCTTCTCCATGTTTGGATTCTCATCGGTCTACGTGATTTTCAAAGAGGATGCAGGCTTCTACTGGTCGCGCAGCCGTATTCTGGAAAAACTGAACAGTCTGTCGGCTGACACGCTGCCGGAGGGCGTGGTCCCCAAGCTGGGCCCCGATGCCACCGCGCTGGGGCAGATCTTCTGGTATACGCTGGAGGGCCGCGATGCGGAGGGACATCCGGCCGGGGGATGGGATCCGCAGGAACTGCGCAGTATTCAGGACTGGTACGTGCGCTATGCCCTGCAGGGTGCCGAGGGAGTGGCGGAAGTGGCCTCCATTGGCGGCTTTGTGAAAGAGTATCAGGTGGATGTGGATCCCGACGCATTGCGCACCTTTGATATTGCCCTGCATGAGGTGTTCGATGCGGTACGTCGCAGCAATCTCGATGTAGGCGCCCGCACCATCGAGGTTAATGCGGTCGAATATGTGGTGCGCGGACTGGGCTTTATCGAGAGTCTGGACGACCTGCGCAACACCGTGATCACCCAGCGGAACAATGTGCCGGTGACCCTGGATCAGGTGGCGGAAATTGAATTCGGACCGGCCCAGCGGCGGGGCGCCCTGGACAAGGCGGGGGCCGAAGCGGTTGGGGGAGTGGTGGTGGCCCGCTACGGGGAGAACCCTCTCGCGGTGATCCAGGCGGTCAAAGAACGGATAGAGTCGGTCAAAGACGGCCTGCCGTCCAAAACGCTGGAGGACGGCACTGTCAGTCAGGTGACCGTGGTTCCGTTCTACGACCGCACCGAACTGATCTATGAAACCCTGGGCACCCTGGAGAGCGCAGTGCGGCAGCAGATCCTGGTCACCATCATCGTGGTGGTGGTGATGGTGATGCATCTCCGCAGTGCGGCCCTGATCTCCGCGGTGCTGCCGCTGGCGGTGCTGTGCGCCTTTATCGGCATGTCCCTGTTCGGAGTGGATGCCAACGTGGTGGCGCTCTCGGGCATTGCCATCGCCATCGGGACCATTGTGGACATGGGGATTGTGCTCACTGAAAACGTGCTCAAGCATCTGGACGAGGCGGATCCGGAGGAGTCCGGTCTGGAGGTGGTCTACCGCGCCTGTTCCGAAGTCGGCGGAGCCGTGGTCACCGCCGTGCTGACCACCATTGTCAGTTTTCTCCCGGTGTTCACCATGCAGGCGGCGGAGGGCAAACTCTTCAGACCCCTCGCCTACACCAAAACCTTCGCCCTCGCCGGTTCCATCCTCGTCGCCCTCACCCTGCTGCCGCCGCTTGCGCACCTCCTGCTGGGCTGGAAGAGGAACCACAAAAACCGCAAAAATCACAAAACAAAAAGCGGATGGCTGCGCTGGCTGGTTCTGTGCTCTTTTGTGCTTTTTGTGGTTACAACTTTGGCCCGCGACTGGGCGCCTGTGGGGCCTCAGTTTGTGGTGACGAATCTGCTGTTAGTCTTGCTGTCGGTGGGCGGTTTGCTGGGATTCTTTTATGTATTCATCCATTTCTATCCCCGGCTGTTGTCGGGGGTGCTGCGGTTCAAGACCATCTTTCTGCTGTTCAATCTGCTGATCCTGGTGGCGGGCATCTTCGCCTGGCGGAGTCTGGGCCGGGAGTTTATGCCGGATCTGGATGAGGGTTCGTTCCTCTACATGCCCACCACCATGCCGCATGCCTCGATCGGTGAGGTGATGGACGTGATGCGCAAGCAGGACATGGCCATTAATGCCATTCCGGAGGTGGAATCGGCGGTGGGGAAACTGGGCCGGGTGGAGAGTCCGCTGGACCCTGCACCGGTATCAATGATCGAGACCATCATCACCTACCACCCCGAGTTCAGGAGCGACAAAGACGGACGCCTGCTGCGTTTCGTCTGGGACGCGGAGGCGGAGGCGTTCGAACGCGACGGGGAAGGGGAGCTGATCCCCGATCCGGGAGGACGTCCGTTCCGTCAGTGGCGGGATCATATTCAGAGTCCCAATGACATCTGGGAGGAGATCGTGGCGGCAGCACAGATCCCCGGCACCACCTCTGCTCCCAAACTGCAACCCATCGCGGCCCGGATTGTCATGCTCCAGAGCGGCATGCGCGCGCCCATGGGGATGAAAGTGTTCGGGCCGGATCTGGACAGTATCGAAGCGGCGGCGCTGGAACTCGAGGCGGCGCTGAAAACCGTGCCGTCCATTAAATCAGAGGCAGTGTTGGCCGACCGCATCGTGGGCAAGCCGTATCTGGAGATCGACATCGACCGCGAAGCCATCGCCCGCTACGGACTCAAAATCGGCATGGTGCAGGATGTGATCCAGGTGGCCATCGGAGGCAAGACCGCCACCCGGTCGGTGGAGGGCCGCGAGCGGTATCCTATCCGGGTGCGGTATCTGCGGGAACTGCGTGATTCCATTGAATCAATCGGCGGGGTGTTGGTGTCGGCCCCCGACGGTACGCAGATTCCACTGCGCGAACTGGCGGAGATCCGCACGGTGCGCGGACCCCAGGTGATCAAAAGCGAGAACACCTTCCTGCTGGGCTATGTGATTTTCGACAAGCGCGGCGGCTTCGCCGAAGTGGAGGGGGTGGAACAGGCTCAGGCTGCGCTGCAGGGAATGCGGGAGCGGGGCGAGCTGACCCTGCCCGAGGGAGTGACCTATGAATTCACTGGAAGTTATGAGAATCAGGTGCGGGCCGCCAAGCGTCTGCGGGTGGTGCTGCCCTTGTCGCTGTTCATCATCTGGCTGATTCTTTACTTTCAGTTCCGCCACATCGGATCCACCCTGCTGGTGTTCTCCGGCATCGCCTACGCCTGGGCGGGCGGGTTCGTTATGCTTTGGCTGTACGGACAGGGCTGGTTTCTCGATATCGGACTGTTCGGACATAATCTGCGGGATATCTTTCAGGTGGGCACGGTGAATCTCAGCGTTGCAGTGTGGGTGGGATTTCTCGCCCTGTTCGGTATCGCCACCGACGACGGGGTGCTGATGATCACCTATCTGCGGCAGCGCTTCGCCGAAGCTCCGACCGGCACCGTCCCTGAAATCCGCGCCCGCGTGGTGGAGGCGGCCAGCCGCCGGGTCAGGCCCGCCATGATGACCAGCGCCACCACCATTCTCGCTCTGCTGCCGGTGCTCACCTCCACCGGCCGCGGCAGCGACATCATGGTCCCCATGGCCATCCCCGTTTTCGGCGGCATGTTGCTCGAACTCCTCACCGTCTTCGTGGTGCCGACGCTCTACTGTGTTGGAGCGGAAGCGAAAGTGCGGGTGAGGAAATGAAACTGACAGCTGTTAGCCAATTATTTGCGCCCGCTCCAAGTTGACATGACGACATTACAAAGCCATCATGTAGACATGATCAGAACTCAGATCCAATTGGAACCGTCCGAACTGGA
Organism: uncultured Verrucomicrobiota bacterium; assembly: GCA_964625795.1. Lineage (GTDB taxonomy): Bacteria > Verrucomicrobiota > Kiritimatiellia > SS1-B-03-39 > UBA6053 > UBA6053. Next base: position 8,160 of record CAZVCO010000074.1, read on the forward strand.
CCGCATCAAGCAGGCGGCGGCGCAGGAAGCCTGCAGTGTTTCCCATTATATCCGGGAAAGCGTTTTGGATCGGTTGTCCCGCACGGAGCGGAGCCGGGTGACGGAGGCGGTGAAAGAGTTGGGCGGAAAGTACCGCAGCGGTGTCGGAGATCTGTCCAGCCACCATGACGACTATCTGGACGAGGGGTGGTGATGGTGTACGTGGATACCTCCGGCATTCTCGCCTATCTGGATGGAGATGATGTGCATCATAAAAAAGCGAGTGTGGCCTGGGAACAGGTTCTGGAGGGGGAGGTCGGACTGATGATGACCGATTTTGTGCGTCTGGAATCCTGGTCGTTGATTCAACGGCGTCTGGGACTGGACGCGGTCCGGGATTTCCACCGGACGCTGCTTCCTCTGATGCAAATCCACAAGGTGGATGAGACAAGCTTTGACCTTCTCTGCAGGAATGTGTTGCTGTCCAAACGACGGAAACTCAGTCTGGTGGATCTTTCCAGCTTCGATTGCATGCAAAAGCACGGAATTGAACATGCCCTCGCGTTTGACCGTCATTTCGGGGAAATGGGGTTTAGTACGCCGGAAGTGAAAGGCTGGATGGGATCACGTTGATCAAAATGCAGACCTTTCACTAAACACTCTGGGAGTTGAAAAACGATGATCGGTCGTCTGCTGGAAGTAGGAATGACCGTCATTGTCTGGGCGAAGGCCCTGACGGGCGTGCGGCTCGCTGACAGTGCGCAACGGGCCGCCCGGCGGCTGGCCCGTCTGGAGGCGATCCGAAGAATCACCCGGATCCAGGATTTCACTCCAGAGGTCGCGGAGCACTACGCGGATATTTTCTCGGAGTTGCACCGGGAGGGGAAGCTGATCCCGCAGAACGACATTCAGGTGGCCGCCACCGCCCGCGCTTTCTCCTGCGCGGTCCTGGTAGGTCAGCGGGACGAGGCGCATTTCCGGCGGGTGGACAGCTTGCAGGTTTTCGTTCTTTAAGCTTGAGCCTGCACCATCGTGCTTCCCCTGTTAGGAGAAAACGATGACGGGTCGTTTCAACGCTGAGGGTTGAAGGTGGGGATCCAGCAGGTCACCCGCTTACGGTAGGCCTCGTATTCGGGTCCGAAGCGCCGGGAAAGATCGGCCTCCTCCACCGGACGCACCCAGATGTGCCACATCACGGCGCCGGTGAGACTGTACAGGATCACCGGAAAACTGCCCAGCAGGCATCCGACCATGATGCCCTGAAAAATTCCGCACACCGCCATGGGGTTGCGGACCACTGCGTAGGGGCCGGAGGTGACCAGGAAGCGGGGCGACCGCGTGGGCAGGGGCGTTCCCCGGCCGATGCGGGCAAATCCGGCGGTGCAGGTGAGGGCGCAGCCTGCGGCGATGAGAAAGGCGGCGATACAGAGGGCCTGTGCCCAGACGGGCAGGGCGAAGCGGGGAAGGCCTAGTTCGTTCTGGGCCCTGAGAATGAGCAGGGGAAGTGCGGCGAAAAAGATGAGGTAAAACACCAGCGTCTGCAGCAGGGCAAGGCGGAAGGCGGACGACGGTGACTCCGTGGCATGAACCCGGAAGAGGCGGGCGGCCTGACCGGAGGCGATCAGCGTCACATGGACGGACAGCATGGCCGCCGGAATCATCAGGACCGCACAGAGGGTGGCCAGTTCTCCCGCGAATGCGCCCTGCAGACAGATCAGGGTGGCGTACAGGACTGCGCCGGTCACGGTCCAGCACAGCGGGAGAGCTGCGCTGAAGTTGCGGGACAGCGCCCGGGCCGCGAGCAGGGAGCCGCCCGCGAAGAGAAGCAGGTCGGCCAGCGGAAACAGGCCGAACAGAATCCCCCCGCCGTCCCCCTCAAACCACATCCGGACCTCCGGCCACACCGCCATCGCGCTCCACCATCCCAGACCCGCAAACCCCTGCAGATAGAAATATCCCACGGCCAGCGATTTCATTTCAGGACATTCCGGAGGGGTGGACATCCGGTTATCCTACGACAAAACCGTTTTCCGGCAAAGACGCTTTTGTCTGTAAGAATCCGGAAACCAGGTAAGAAACCACCTTTAAGCCTGCACCGTCGTCCGGTGGTCGACGACCAGGCCTTGGCCAACGCGTATGGCGCACACGGACACCGGGTCGACGCGTCCGGCCGCCTTGCCGACCTGCTCCGGCACGCCGCCGACACTGGAGGCGTCCACCTTATCGATGTCCCGGTGGATTACTCCGAAAACGTCTCCGCCCTTTTCGAAGACATCACCTCCACCACCGGGAATGCAGTCGGACGTTGAAAAACAAGTGATCGGTCTCGGGAAGGAAAGGGATTTCACTTGTTTTTATAAAACATAACGTTATGTTTTATTTGTGAAAAGTATGAGCAAAGATGTAGTGCTCGCCGCGCTGTCCCGGCTGGGTGAGTTGGCGGATTCGGATGGCCTGCAGCTCGAATGCTGTATCTACGGCGGGGCTTTGATGATGTTGGCGTATGATGCCCGGATCAGCACGAAGGATGTGGACGCGGTGATTCGTCCCCGCGAAACGGGATTGAAACTTGCCGAAATCGTGGGGCAGGAAATGGGGCTTCCTGAACAGTGGCTGAATGATCAGGTGAAGCTCTTTCTGGCTCCCCGTGAAGAGCTTCGGGAACTGCCATTGGACATGAAGGGACTGCATGTGACCTCTCCTGTCGCGGGCTATCTGTTGTGCATGAAAGCCCTGGCCTGCCGCAGCGCTCTTCCCGGATATGAAGGTGATCTGGAGGATTTACGGTTTTTGATCCGGAAGATGGAGATCACCTCAGTGGCGGAGATTCAAAAGTGGATTGATCGGTATTACCCGGACGACGTCATCCCGGAACCTCAACGGAGCACGATCGAGGCTCTGATCGCAGAGGTGTGGTCATGAAAAGCCCGGTGGAAATTGTCCGACCGAAAACCCTTAGCGACGTGGCTGAGTGTTCCGGCACCCTTGAGGAATTCGGCCGGAACCTTCGGGATTGGCAACATGAAATCCAGAGAGGCGGAGTGCACAGCCGAAAAGAGCTTGCCTCTAGGTTGGCGGAAGCACCCAGGCTTCTTGCATGCCGGTTTGAGCGGGGGGACGTGGCGGATGCCTGGTTGGCGGCCTATGCGGAGTGGCTGGCGGATCAGGCGGCGCTTCCCCGGCCCGGCTGGTGCCGGGACCGGAACCGGGTGTCTCAAGTGCCCTGGTTCGGCTCTCCGCTGCGGGGCTGGCTGCTGGCGAATACCCCGGCCAGTTTCCGGCAACGGAATCTATTCACTATCCCCGAATCCGTGTTCACTCCCCGACCGGGACGGCCCCGGGTATCCCGCGAACATAAGGCGCGCAGGGCGGCGGAACGCCAGCGTGCCTATCGCAAACGGGTGCGCGATTGGGTCAAAAAAGGCCGGGCGGCAGAAATGTCTTCCTGACAAGTTATGAAAACAAACTCCCCGAGTATCGATCTGCATCAACAACATGGCGCCTAGCTGCAACCCACACCCCATGAGACAACCGCTATGAACAAACACCCCCTTTATCTCGCCGGAAAACCTGTCACTCCAAATCAGGATCTGGAGGTGGCCGACCGCTTCAGCGGCGAGGTCTTCGCCACCGTGCCGCTGGCTGACGCCGGAATGATTGATCAGGCCATCGCCGCGGCGGTGGCTGCCGCGCCCGACTGTGCCGCCCTGACCCCGGATCAGCGGGCCGGTATTCTGGAGCATCTGGTCGACCGCTTCCGTGAGCGGCAGGACGAACTGGCTGAGCTGCTCTGCCGCGAGGCGGGTAAACCCATCAAAGACAGCCGGGGGGAAGTGTCCCGTCTGATCGACACCTTCCGCATTGCCGCCCGCGAGACCCTGAATCCCCAGGGGGAGATGCTGGAACTGCAGATCAGTCCGCGCGCCCGCGGCTACCGCGGCTGGACCAAACGGGTGCCCGTCGGTCCCTGCTCGTTTATCACTCCCTTCAACTTCCCCCTCAATCTGGTGGCCCACAAGGTCGCTCCCGCCATCGCCACCGGCTGTCCGTTTGTGCTCAAGCCCGACAGCCGCACCCCGCTGGGCGCGCTGGTGATTGGTGAACTCCTGGCCGAAACCGACTGGCCCGCCGGCGGATTCTCTATTCTTCCCTGCGAAGTCTCCGAGGCCGACGCCTTCACCACCGACGAGCGGTTCAAGCTGCTGAGTTTCACCGGATCGCCCAAAGTGGGCTGGGGGTTGAAAGCCAGGGCGGGTAAAAAGAAGGTGGTGCTGGAACTCGGCGGCAACGCGGCCTGCATCGTGGACGAGGGCGCAGATCTCGACGACGCGGCCGACCGGCTCATCACCGGCGCCTTCTATCAGTCCGGTCAAAGCTGTGTCGGGGTGCAGCGCATCCTCGCCCACGCGTCCGTGGTAGAGGAGCTGCAGGAGCGTTTGGTGAAACGCATCCGCGAACTCAAATCCGGCAATCCGCTCGACGATGAGGTGTTCATCGGTCCGCTGATCGACGAGGCGTCCGCCGAACGGGTCGAACGCTGGATCCGGGAGGCGGAGGAGGCTGGTGGACAGCTGCTGGTCGGCGGGGCCCGCGACGGAAGTCTGGTGGCTCCCACCCTGATGCGCGATGTGCCGCTTGATCAGCAGCTGCAGCGCGAGGAGGTCTTCGGTCCGGTGGCGGTCCTCGACAGTTTCGACGGGTTCGATCAGGCGCTGGACCGGGTCAACGATAGCGACTTCGGCATTCACGCCGGGGTCTTCACTCCCCGCATCGACCACGCGATACGGGCCTGGGACCGGTTGGAGGTGGGTGGGGTGCTTATCAACGAAATCCCCTCCTGGCGGGTCGATAATCTTCCTTACGGAGGGGTCAAAGACAGCGGCTTCGGCCGTGAAGGTATCCGCTACGCCATGGAGGACATGACGGAAATCCGTGCGCTGGTGATCCGGGAGGGGCTGTCGGACACATAGCGGTTCTGTTTCTTTTCCGGTGATATTAAAAGTGGGTGCCGATGTTGAGGCCGCCCTCCACATGATCGCCCAGAGACTGGTCCTCCGGAAAGCGGGACGGGTCACGGTCGATGGCCGTCACCCCCACCAGATAGAGTTCGATTTCCAGGCTCTCTGTCAGCGGAGTCCGAACGCTCACCCCGGCCTCCAGGTGATTGAGTCCGTCGTGTCCGTCCGGAATATACCCCTGATTGATGCCCAGTTTCAGCCAGGATGCCAGGTTCAGTTGAGGGCGGAGCTGCCATTCACCGGTCAGACCGGTTTCGAAAAACATGCCTTCTGATTCGGTTGAATAGACACCCGACACAAATGGAACCAGCAGCAGGTCCGTTCCGGCGGCGATTCCCAGAAATCCTTCATGATCCTCCACGTCATCTTCAGGGAAGATTAGGTAGGTGTAGCCTGTGGTCATCTCCAGGAAACCTGCGCTCC